>NZ_CP012945.1:2802225-3120906 GCF_001402915.1 Devosia sp. A16 | reverse complement strand
GCGGGCTCGGCCTCTACATCGCGAGGGAAATCGCCCGCCAGCATGGTGGCGATGTGCTCCTCGCCGCCAGCGACGCGAACGGATCGACATTCTCGCTGTCGCTGCCCGGCGCCGGGGCGCCGGAGGTGGCCGAAGGGTCTGCCGAACCGGCAACTACAACCGGCTGACGGGTCGAGGCGCGGTCGCGACCCATGACGCCCAGGGGTCCTATACGACCTCCGCCGTCCCGATCGCCCCGCGCACCAGCGCCTCGATCAGGATGTTGCGCATGCTGTTGATATGGGTGCTCATGGCGTCCCGGGCGGCAGCGACATCTCCCTGGCGCATGATGGCGACGATCTGCGCATGCGAGACGTGGCCGGGGGATATGGCGCATCCGACTGCGCCTCGAGGAAGAAGAAGCGGTCGAACTCGGTGATCGTTTGCCCCACCATCCGATGCAGCCGCGCATTGCGCGAAGCCAGTGCGATCGATTCGTGGAAGGCGTTGTTGATGCGCTGCGAGTGGTCGAAATCCACCATGTAGTCGCGGTCGGTGGAGGCGGCGGCCAGACGGTCCAGCTCATCGAGCTCCGCCGCGCTGATCTGCGGTACGGCGAGGCCGACGGCGCCTGCCTCGAGCACGATACGAGCGTCGAAGATCTCGTTGATATCGGACACGCGGATGGGCTCGATCCGGTAGCCACGGCGCGGGTAGGCGCGCACCACCCCCTCGAACTGCAGGCGGGCCAGCGCCTCGCGCACCGGCGTCTTGCTCATCTGTAACCGCTCGGCAAGCTCCGTTTCGGTGAACTCCGCCCCCGGCGGCAGGGCGCATCGCACGATATCGTGGCGAAGCCGCTCATAGGCGCGGTCGGCGAACGAGGTGCGCTTTTCCAGTCCGGTGCTCGTCATTTCAGCCTTCATCCGCCAGCTTCCCGCGCGATTGCCTATTTCTTCATCACAGACGAAGATTGCTTGAGAAAGCATCTTGCGTCCCCTGATACGCTTCGTAATATATCACAGCCGAGGAGGTGGAACACCCCCGGCCACCCAGGGAGGCAACGCTCGACGCGAGAGGCGTAGTTGGCTTCCTACCTGCTCAAGCGGCTCGGCCTGTCGCTGGCGATCCTGATCACGGCGGTGCTCGCGCTGTTCAGCCTGATCTATGTCGTGCCGGGCGACCCCGCGACCATTGCGCTCGGGCCTCGCGCCACGGCCGAGCAGAAAGCGGTATTCCGCGAACGCATGGGGCTCGACCAGCCGCTCCCGGTGCAGGCGATGCGATTCGTCTCGCAACTGGCGCAAGGCGACCTCGGCACCGACATCCTGACCAAACGGCCGGTGCTCGACCTGGTGTCGGCGGCCCTCCCGAGGACGGTCGTGCTCGCAGTCGTCGGACTCGGCTGGGCGATCCTCCTCGGCGTGCCGCTGGGAGTATGGTCGGCTTTGCGGCCCGA
Organism: Devosia sp. A16; assembly: GCF_001402915.1. Taxonomy (GTDB): domain Bacteria; phylum Pseudomonadota; class Alphaproteobacteria; order Rhizobiales; family Devosiaceae; genus Devosia_A. The sequence goes on along the minus strand of NZ_CP012945.1, from coordinate 3,119,468 downwards.
TGGCTGGACCGACCGGTTGATCGGCATCTTCTCGACCAGCGTCATCGCGCTGCCATCCTTCCTCGTCGCCATTTATGCGCTCGTGGTGTTTGCCGTCATGCTCGGCTGGTTGCCGGCGATCGGCGCAGGCGAAGCCGGCGATCCGGCCGATCAGGCCCGCCGCCTGATCCTTCCCGCCTTCGCCATCGGCGTCGGCTGGGTGGGCTACATGGCGCGCCTCGTCCGCGCGGCAATGCTGGAAACGCTCAGCGAGAACCACGTCCGCACCTTCCGCGCCTTCGGCGTATCGGACCTGCGCATCGCGCTCCGCTTCGCATTGCCCATCGCCATGGTGCCGGTCGTCGCGGTGCTCGGCGTCGGCATGGGCAGCCTGCTCTCAGGCGCCGTGCTGGTAGAAGTGGTGTTCGCCCGCCCCGGCCTCGGCTCCTTGGCGCACGATGCAGTGATGTCGCGCAACTTCCCGGTGCTGCTGGGCACCGTGGTGGTGACCACCGCGCTTTATGTCGTCGCCAACCTCGTCGCCGATGTGATCGCCGCCCTGCTCGATCCGCGCATCCGGCAGGAGGCCTGAGCATGGCTGTCGCCTCACAGGCCATCGGAACGCCACGCAGCGCCATCCGCCGGAGCGCCGGCGAGGTTGCCGGCACGTTGCGGCGGGTCGCCGCCAACCCGACTGGAGCGATCTCGCTGCTGCTCGTCGTGGCTCTTGTGGTCTGTGCCGCGTTCGCACCGCTGATCGCCCCCTATGATCCGATCGCGCTCAACCCGCGCATCCGCCTGCAGGGCCCGAGCTGGGCGCATTGGCTCGGCACGGACCAGCTTGGCCGCGACGTGCTCTCGCGCCTCATCTACGGCACCAGCACGGCCTTGCGCGTGGCGGTGCTCGGCACCGGCGGCGCGCTGCTGGTCGGCGCGACGCTCGGGATGATCGCGGCGCTGGCCCCGCGCCTGATCGACGGCCTGCTGATCCTCGTCTGCGACGCCGCCAAGTCGCTGCCGATGATCCTGTTCGCGCTGGCCGTCGTCGCGATCTACGGCCCCAGCCTCGTGACGCTGATCGGCATCATCGTGTTCTCGATGGCGCCGGGTTATTTCCGCATCGTGCGCAGCCAGGCTCTGGTGCTGCGCAACGCCGATTTCGTCGTCGCCGCCCGCGCCATGGGCGCCTCGCCGCTGCGGCTGGCGCTGAGCCACCTCTTGCCCAACCTGGTCGGGCCGCTGCTGGTGCTGGTGGCGATGGACATTCCGGCGGTGATCGGCATCGAAGCGGGACTGAGCTTTCTCGGACAGGGCGTGCAACCGCCCGATCCGAGCTGGGGCACGATGCTCTCGGACGGCTATGCCTTCGTGCGGCAGGCGCCGCATATCGCGATCACCGCCGGCATCCCCATCGTCATCGCGACCATCGCCTTCACCTTCCTGGGAGAAGCGCTGCGCGATGCATTCGATCCACGCTCGGCGAGGGCGCGCCGATGAGCCCGGTGGTCGAACTGCGCGACGTGTCGATAAGCTACGGACATGGCCCGTCTGCCGTCGCGGCGGTGCGGAACGTCTCGCTGCAGGTCGGTAAGGGAGAAATCCTCGGCCTCGTCGGCGAGAGCGGTTCGGGCAAGTCCAGCCTCGTTTCGGCCCTGCTCGGGCTGTTGCCGCCCAACGCCGCGTTAAGCGGGTCGCTGGCGATCGAGGGGCGCGAGCTTGCCGCAATGACGGCGGCCGAACGCCGGCGGATGCGCGGCACCGTGGTTGCCACCGTCTCGCAGGATCCGTTCACCGCACTCAACCCGGTCGTGCCGATCGGCCGGCAACTGATCGAGTTCCAGCACTGGCAGGCCGGCAGCAGGCGAGACAAGGCAGACCGAGCCCGCGACATGCTGGCGAGGGTCGGCCTCTCCGACCCCGATATCCGCATGACGCAATACCCGCATCAGCTGAGCGGCGGCATCCGCCAGCGGGTGGCGATCGCCGCGGCGCTGCTGACTTCGCCCCGGCTGCTGATTGCCGACGAGCCGACGACGGCGCTCGATGCCACCACCGAAGCACAGATCGTCGAACTGATCCGTGAGATGCGCAGCATGGTTGCAGGCTCCATCGTCATCGTCACCCACGATATGGGGCTCGTCGGCGAGCTCTGCGACCGGGTGGCGGTGATGTATCGCGGCGCGCTGATGGAAACCGGCACCGTGGCCGAGGTCTTTTCGCGGCCGCAGAGCAGCTACACGCGGGCCTTGCTGGCCTGCGATCCCTCGCGGATCGTCGAGCCGACCCGGCGCCTGCCGACCATCCAGTCGATCATGGCGGCGGAGGGCGCGACATGAGGCTGCTGGAGATCAACGACCTCGTCGTCCGCTATCCCACCGGCACGATGCTGGAGCATATCCGGGCGGCCAGCCCGAACCATGTGACCGTGCTGGCGGGCGTCAGCATTGCCATCGAAGCGGGCGAAACGCTCGGACTGATCGGCGAGAGCGGCAGCGGCAAGACCACGCTGGGTCGAGCGCTGCTCGGCCTCACCCCGATCAGCGCCGGCAGCATTACCCTCGCCGACGTGCCGGTGACGCGCTCCAGGAGCCAGCTGTGGCGCGAGGTGCGCCGCAATGTCGGATTGATGTTCCAGGACCCGATGGCCGCGCTCGATCCGCGCATGACGCTGGGCGCCTCGGTGACCGAACCACTGGCCATCCATCGCAAGGCGACCGACCGACGGGCGCGCGCCATCGACCTGCTCGAACAGGTCGGGCTGGGCGGCGACTTCGTCGACCGCTACCCGCACCAGATTTCCGGCGGCCAGGCCCGGCGCGTCACCGTGGCGCGCGCGCTGGCGCTGCGGCCGAAACTGGTCGTCGCCGATGAACCGACGGCGGGGCTCGACCTCTCGGTGCAGGGCGAACTCATGAACCTGCTCAACGAGCTGCAGGCGACGCTGGGGCTCAGCTTCCTGCTGATCACGCACAACCTCGCGGTGGCACGGCATGTCACCGATCGTATCGCCATCATGTATCTGGGCCGCGTCATCGAGTGCGGCAGGACGGCGGATATCTTCGCGCGACCGGCGCATCCCTATACCCGGGCGCTGCTCGCCGCCCGCGGCTCGACCGAGCGCGCCAGGCCGCTGCAGGGCGAGGTGCCGAGCCTCAGGCGACGCCCCTCCGGCTGTGAATTCCATACGCGCTGCCCGATCGCCCAGGCGATCTGCCGCAGCGCGATGCCGGCCGAGCGCCTGTTCGGCAACGGCCAATCAGTCAAGTGCCACTTCCCCCATGTCGAGGCGGCGCAGACCGCCGGGGCCACGACGCCACCGCTTCCCATCATGCACCCGGAGCCTACCCCATGAGATCGCCTGAACTCTCCCGCCGCCAGCTGCTGAGAACGCTCGGCGCCGCCACGCTGGGCGCCGTCGGCGCCAACCTGTTTGCCACCAAGGCCAGCTTCGCCATCGACGGCAAGACGCTGAAGATCCGCAACGACGGCGACATCCGCAACCTCGACCCGGCCAATCGCGGCGGCTGGTACGACGAGACGGTGATGTTCGCCATCTATTCCGGCCTCATCCAGTACAAGTCGGGCGACGCGTGGGGTTGGCAGCTCGATGCTGCCGAGACGCTCGAACAGGCCGATCCGCTCAGCATCCCGTTCAAGCTGAAACCGGGTGTGCAATGGACCAACGGCTTCGGCGAAGTGACTGCCGAAGACGTGAAATACTCCTACGAGCGCTTCCGCGACCCGCGCGTCAACGCCGTCTATGCCTCCGACTGGGCGGCGCTCGACAGCGTCGAGGTCACCGACAAGTATGCGGGCGTCATCAAGCTGAGCCGGCCGTTCGCGCCGCTGTTCACCTCGACCCTGCCGCACGCCTCCGGCCTGATCGTCTGCAAGGCGGCGGTCGAAGCCAATGCCGGGGTGATCGAGACCGATCCGCTCGCCAGCTCGGGCCCCTACAAGCTGGCCGAATGGTTGCCGCGCGAGCGCATCACGCTGACGCGGAACGAGTCGTGGAGCGGTCCCGCCCCCTATTTCGACGAGATCCAGCTCTATCCGATCCAGGACACCACCTCGGCGGAAACGGCGTTCGACGCCGGCGATCTCGACATTACCCAGATCGGTGTCTCATCCATCCCCGGGCGGGAAGGCGGCCCCAACAGCCTGATCGTCAAGCCGGCTCTCGCCTATACCTGGCTGGGCATGAACTCGCTCAACGAGAAGCTCACCGATATCCGCGTACGCCGCGCCATCCAGCAGGCGATCAACACCGAGGAAGTGGTGCTGGCCACGTTCGGCGACGCAGTGAAGCCGTCGTTCGGCGTGGTGCCGCCGCCGCTGCTCGGCGCCCGCGACAAACTGCTCTACCCCTATGACCCGGCAGCGTCGAAAGCGCTGCTGGCGGAAGCCGGCGCGGAGGGACTGCAGATCAAGCTCGAGTTCGGCACCGACGCGGACCTGCTGGTTGCCGCGCAGATCATCCAGGCGCAACTGGCCGCCGTCGGCATCACCCTCGACGTCCGCCAGGTCGACGGTTCGGCGCTCACCGCGCAGCAGCAGGACAAGGACGGCGGCAGCTGGGCGACGATCGAGCTGTTCTTTTCGACTTTCACCACCGCACCGGACCCCAGCTGGGTCACCGAATGGTTCACCTGCGAACAGGTGGGCGTGTGGAACTTCCAGCGCACCTGCTCGCCGGAATGGGACGCGGAGAATGCCGCGGCGGCCGCGGAAACCGACGATGCCAAGCGCACCGAGATGTATGTCGCACTGCAGGACCAGCTCGAGGAAACCGGCGCCTACGTGTTCCTCTACCACGGCGTCAACGCCTGGCTGTTCCCGCCGGAGCTGAAGGGCGCATGGACACCCGACGGACAGTGGGCGCTGCTCCGCGAAATCACCATGGCCTGATCGGGCTCGGCTGGCCGGGCCGCCCGGCCAGCCCTTTTCATCCTTTCCCCTGCAGCGCGCGGACGCGAGCGTCCTCGCGGGAGTATTCATGTCGTGAGCAGACCGCCGGCCCCGGGCATCGCGCCACAGCCCAGGATGACGTGGTGGCAGCGCGCCGGACGCGCCCTCCGGCACCAGCAATATCGCCGCTACTTCTATGCCCAGGTGCCGCTGGTGATCGGCAGCTGGATTCATTCGATCGCCCTGGGCTGGTTGATGTGGCAGCTCAGCGCCTCGCCCTGGCTGCTCGGCATTCTCGCGGTCTGCGACCTCGGCCCCACCTTCCTGCTCGGCCCGCTCACCGGAACGATCATCGACCGCTCCAGTCCGCGCCGCATGCTGCTGATCACCCAGCTCTGCTTTTTGGCGCTGGTGACGCTGCTCGCCGTGCTGACACTGACCGGTGCGGTGACGATCGAGATCATGATCGGACTCACCCTCGCCCTGGGCGTTACCGCTGCCTTCGACAGTCCGGCGCGCCAGACGCTGGTGGCCGAGCTGGTGCCGGCCGAGGATCTGCGCAACGCCATTGCCCTCAATTCGATGCTGTTCAACGTGGCGCGGCTGATCGGCCCCGCGGTGGGCGGCTCGATCGTCGCGCTGTTCGGCGAGGGCTGGTGTTTCGTGCTGAAGGCCCTCGCCTACATCCCCGCGTTCTTTGTGCTGCTGTCGCTGCGGCTGCCACAGCGCGAGGCGACCAGGCGCGAGCATTTCCTCACGCAGATGCGCGACGGCATCGGCTTCGTGCGCAGCCATGAAGAGGCCGGGCGGATCCTGCTGCTGGTGGGCACCTGCAGCTTCATCAGCGTGCCGTATTTCTCCTTCCTGCCGGCGCTGGCGAGCCAGATGCTGGACGCCGACGCGAGCGTCGCAGGCATGCTGATGTCGATCACCGGCATCGGTGCGGTCGCCGCCGCGATCACCCTGACGCTGCTCGACGACCTGAAGCTCATGCGCGTCTGGCCGGTCTGGTCGGCGGTGCTGCTGGGGCTGGCGCAGATCGGCATCGGGCTTTCCGGCATGCTGTGGCTGTCGGCGCTGCTCGCCCTGCCCATGGGCTTTGCGATCCTGTCGCAGAACCTCGCGTCCAACACACTGCTGCAGCACTTCGCCCCGCCCGGGTTCCGCGGCCGCATCATGGCGATGTACGCGATGATGATGCTGGGCACGGTGCCTTTGGGCTCGCTGGTCGCCGGCGCGATCGGCGACCGCTTCGGCATGCCGGTCACCTTTATCGGCGGCGGCATGCTGGGGGTCGTCGTGGCGCTGCTGCTCGCCTTCAGATCCAGGCGTCCGCCTGCCGGGAAAGGCCATCTGCCGCCTGTCCCCACCGTCCATCCAGTCGAACACGAGGTGCCTCTGCCATGACCGAACCGCTTTACCTGAGCGACACGCCCGCCCCCTACGAGCAGATCACCATCCCGCTGTCCGACGGCACGATCCTGACGGCGCGGCTGTGGCGGCCGGAACATCCGGTGGCCGACAAGGTGCCGGTGGTGCTCGAATGGATCCCGTATCGCCAGTCCGACCTGACCGCGATCAGCGATTCCATGGTGCACGGGTATTTCGCGCAGAACGGCATCGCGGCCTGCCGTGTCGACCTGCGGGGCTCGGGCAACTCCGATGGCCTACTGCACGACGAATACCTCAAACAGGAGCAGGACGATGCCCTCGAGGTGATCGCCTGGCTCGCCGGTCAGGACTGGTGCAACGGCAAGGTCGGGCTGATCGGCATTTCCTGGGGCGGCTTTGCCGGGCTGCAGATCGCGGCGCGCCGTCCGCCGGCGCTCAAGGCCATCGTCACCTGCTGCTCGACCGACGACCGTTACTCCGACGATGTCCACTTCATGGGCGGCGGGCTGCTGCTCGACGGCATGCAGTGGGGTTCGGGGCTGTTCGCACAGCTTGGCCGGGCGCCCGACCCCGCCCATGTCGGCGAGCACTGGCGCGACATGTGGATGCATCGGCTCGAGAACGTGCGCCCGCCGCTCGCCGACTGGATGGCGCATATGGAGCGCGACGCGTTCTGGAAGCACGGCTCGGTGTGCGAGAACTACGATGCCATCGAGTGCGCGGTCTACGCCGTCACCGGCTGGACCGATGGCTATTCCGACCCCGTGCTGCGGCTGATGCAGAACCTCAAGGCGCCGCGCAAGGGTCTGATCGGCTCGTGGACCCACATGTACCCCAACTGGGGCAAGCCCGGTCCCCAGATCGGCTTTCTCGAAGAGTGCATGCGCTGGTGGCGGCACTGGCTGCTGGACGAGGACACCGGCATCATGGACGAGCCGATGCTGCGGCTCTGGGTCGGCAAGGATTTCGAGCCCCACCCGCGCTATCCCCGGATCGGCGGCCGCTGGATCGCGGTGCCGGGATGGCCGCACGAGGGGGAGGCGCGCCGATACCATCTCGACGATCGCAACCTGGTCTTCGCGCCACCTTCCGGGGCGCCGCCGCTTCGCATCGATACGCCGCAACAGCTCGGCGCGCATGCCGGTGAATGGTGTCCGCTCGACGGTGGCGGCGACGGACCGGAATTTCAGGGCGACAACCGCGCCGACGATGGCCTGTCGGTATGCTTCGATACGCCGGTATTGACCGAAACGGTCGAAGTCGTCGGCTTTCCGCGCCTGAAGCTCGATCTCGCCATGGATGGCGAGAAGGCGACGGTGATCGTCCGCCTGAACGAAGTGGTTCCGGACGGCACCTCGGGCCGCATTACCTACGCCATCCGGCGCATCAATCGCCCGGCGGGCGTCGCCGCGGGCGAGCGGTTCAGCTACGAAATCCCGCTCAAGGCGGTGGCTTACGAGTTCCAGCCCGGCAACCGGATCCGCCTGGCGCTCTCCACCACCTACTGGCCCATGGTGTGGCCGGAACCCAGGCTCGGCGGCATCACGCTCTTCCCTGACGCGACGAGCCTGCTGCTGCCCTCCATGCCGGAAACGGCGGTGCACGCGCTGCCGGAGTTCGGCCCCCCGATCTCTGCCGCCCCGCTTGCTTCGGAAGACGTCGCGCCGGGCAGTGTGGTGCGGCAATCGACGTGGGAGGCAACGACCGGCCGGGCGGAGCTCATCTCCAGGACGGTGCGCAAGACCTGGAAAATCGGCGAGCTGCAGCTCAGCGGCTCGGGCGGTCACGGCTACTCGGTGCTGCCGGGTGACGGATCGTCGGCCAGCGCGGAGTTCTATTCCACCCAGATCGCCGAGCGTCCGGGCTGGCACACCAAGCTGGTGTCACACAGCACCGTGGGCTGGGAAGACGGCAAGATGGTGCTGAATGCCCACCTCACCGCCTACGAAGACGAGGAGCAGGTCTTCCATCGCAGCTGGCGCGAAGCGTTCGACTACTAGCCCCAGCCGGTGAGCTGCGGCGGGCAAGCCCGTCTCGCGGCTCACCGCCGGAGCAGGCCCTACCCCACGAGCCCCCTCAGGGTTTCGAACGGGGTTTCATGGAAGAGTTGCGCGTAGTAGGCAGAGAAGCGCCCGAGGTGGAAGAAACCGGCTTCCATCGCCACCTGCGCCACGGTTTTCGACGACCTGTCGGACTGCAGGATGGCGCGCCGGGCCCGGTCGAGGCGGAAAATCCTGAGCCAGGCGCGCGGGGTGATCCCGGTGGCGTCGAGGAAGGCGCCCCGCAGCACATGCTCCGGCACATTGAGGTAGGCCGCCAGGTCGGAGACCCCGAGGACCTGATCGGGATCGTCCATGACCCGGGCCCTGGCGCGCTTGAACAGCGCATAGGCATACGTCTCGCGCGGTCGCTTGCCGGATTCCGCCGCGAGCATCCGGCTACAGACGTCCCAGACCCGATCGGCGATCATGCCGGGCAGCACCTGCTCCATGGCTCCGGGTGATTGCCGCATGGTGGTCGGCGCGGAAGCCAGCACAGACTGCGCCCAGTCGGTGAGCTCGTCGGCGCCGCCATAGCCCTTGACGGCGCTGATCGGCTCGACCTGCCGGAAGTCAAGGTCGGGGAACAGCGCCTCGTCGACGATGAGGTAGCAGGCGCGGCTGTCTCCTGACGCGTTCGTTATATCGAGCACATTGCCGCCGCGATGAAAGAACAGCTGGGCGGCTTGCGCCTGCCCGTTCAGCCGCCGCGCCACCACGCGCGGATGCAGGATCAGCACCAGCTTTCCCGGCGGCGGCGACGAGGTCTGTGCGACTTCGACATTCAGCCGCTCTTCGCCGATCGATACCCGGCCGAAATCCACCGACGCGGTCGCCCCTTCGAACCGTCCGCGGCTCATCTGCCGGTAGCGCTGTTCCCAGCCTCTTAGTGCGACCTCCTGCTCCGAGGCGTCGGCGTGGGTGGCAATCGTCAGGGTCCCGGTCGGTCGCAACGGCGGTGTTCTCCAGTCGCAAAAGGGGTAACGTCTGCCTACGATGCGAGCAAGAAGAATAAATGCCTAAATTTCAGGCAATGGTTTCTGGGAAAGTGGATTTCATACGGTTAGCCGGTTTGCTGGATTGTCGGCTCCTCATTGATGGAGACCTTGATGGCTACCAGACTGTCAGCCCTGCTGGGCGCTGCCTGCCTTGTCGGCGGCATCGCCGGGCCGGCATGTGCGTTCGGGCAGGAGGCCCAGTTCGTTCCCGAAACGCCGACGGCCAAGGAGGCGATGGATCCCGGCCCGAACGTGTTCGTAAACATGCAGAACTGGGGTGGCGGACCCAGCGCCGTCTACATCTACTCGGCTGACGACCTCAAGCTGAAGGGCAGCGTCAGCGGCGGCGCCCAGAGCCACTTCACCGCCTCGAGGGACGGCAAGACGCTCTATCTGGTTTCGGGCTTCTATTCCCGCCTTGCCTCGGGCAGCGGCGAGCACGTGCTGCAGGTCTTCGACGTCGCCACCAACCGGCTGCAGAAGGAAATCGTCCTGCCGTTCAAGGTGACGCAGTACACCGACGACCGCGCGCTGCTGCAGCTCAGCGCCGACGAGCGCTTCCTCTACGTGCAGAACGCCACCCCCGCGACCTCGGTTACCGTGGTCGACCTCGACAGGGGCGAGGTGGTGCAGGAAGTGCCCTCGCCAGGCTGCTACGGCATCTACCCGGCCGTTGAGGGCTACGCCTACTCGACGATCTGCAATGACGGCGCCTTCACCACGTTCACCCTGACGGCCGACGGCACGGCCTTCGAGAGCCAGAAGAGCGAGAAGATCTTCGACGTCGACGCCGACCCGATCTATCTCGCCTCCGAACGGGCCGACGGGGATCTGCTGTTCATTTCCTACCACGCCAATGTCTACCGGCTCTCGGACAGCGACGGTGTAGTCAGGACGCTGAGCGTCACGCCGATCGCCAAGGGCATCGACGGCAACTGGGGTACCTCGGGCTACAGCGTCGTCACCTACAACGATGCCAACGGCATCCTGTTCGTGCCGATGGCGCCCGACCATCACGACGGCAGCCACTACCACGATGCCAAGGAAGTCTGGGCCTACGACCTCAAGAACAACGAGCTGCTCTATCGCTCCAACGTCGATGGCCTCAACGCCGTCTACGTGACCGATGACGCCGTCCCGGTGCTCTACGGCCTCAGCATCGGGGAACGGAAGGTCTATCGTTACGATGTGGATCCGGCCGCCAGGTTTGCGGCCAGGAAGGTGGCGGAGCATGCCGATTTCGGTTTCGCCACGACGCTGACGAGCTCGCCGTGATGGAGAGCTCCCTCGCCTCCCTCGCATCGGCGGCCATCACCGTATTCATCGCGCTTATCTTTGCCCGTGCGGCCCTCCACAAGCTGACCGAGTTCACCGAGTTCACCGGGTTCGTCGCCGATTACCGCTTGATCGGGGAGCGCCTGGTGCGCCCCGTATCGATCGGGATCGTGACCGCGGAAATCGCCGTCGTTGCGCTGCAACTGGTGCCCGGCGGCCAGACGCCCGGACTGGCGATCGCGGCGGCCATGTTCACGCTGTACGCCGCGGCCATGGCGTTCAACATCCGGCGTGGCCGCACCCACATCGAGTGCGGCTGCGGCGGAGCGATCCAACCGCTGTCCCGGGCATTGGTGCTCAGAAATGCGGTCCTCGTGCTGCTCGTCGGCCTCGCCCTGTTGGCTGGCCCGCTCAGCCTGGATTTGGGCGGCACGGTCACTGCCATCGCCGCCGGGCTCGCCGCCTGGGTGGTGTTCCTGCTCGCCGAACAAATCCTCGCAAACTCATCCCTCGCGCGCCGGACGCGCTGACCAGGTGGATTCCATGAACCTCATCTATTTTGCGTTGGCCGCCCTGCTCCTCATGGTCGTGGCGCTGACCGTCGGCCTGCTCGCACTCGGTCGCCAGATCGGCATCCTGTTCGAGCGAATCTCGCCGATGGGCGCCCTCGTCAACGATTCCGGGCCCGAAGTGGGACAGCAGACGCCACTGTTCAGCCTCGCCAGCCTGACCGGCGGCATGGTGTCGATCGGGCCGAAACCCAACCGCTCGACGCTGGTGTTCTTCGTTTCGCCCACCTGCCCGGTCTGCAAGAAACTGCTGCCGATCGTCGACTCGGTCCGCAAGGCCGAAGGCAAGTGGCTGGATGTGGTGCTGGCCAGCGACGGCGAGAAGGCCCAGCACCAGCGCTTCATCGAGACCGCCAGGCTGTCGAACTTTCCCTATGTGGTGTCGACCGAACTCGGCCTCGCCTATCGCGTCGCCCGCCTGCCCTATGCGGTGCTGCTCGACCAGCACGGCACGGTTCGGGCCAAGGGCCTGATCAACAGCCGCGAGCAGTTCGACAGCCTGTTCAACGCCTATGACCTCAAGGTCGGCTCGATCCAGTCCTACCTCGACCAGCAGCCTGCAGTTCAGCACTGACGCCGCCCGGACCGGCCGGCACGCCGGTCGGGCGCAGTTTTCCTCATGACGGAGAGCCGATATGGCCAAGTTTTTCGACAACCTGATGGAGTGGGTGGACACAATGGCGGAAGCGCGCACGCGCCGCATCGCCAGCGTCGCCGGCCGACGGAGTTTCCTGCAGAAGGCCGGCGGGGCGCTGGTCGGCGGGGCCGTGCTGCCCATGCTGCCCTATGACAACTCGAACGGCGTCGCTTTCGCCCGCGGCCTGGGGGAGCCGGACGAGATTCCGACCGATTGCGAATACTGGCGCTATTGCTCGCTGCACGGCACGCTTTGCACCCAGTGCGGGGGCAGCATCACCCAATGCCCGCCGGGCTCCACCCCCTCCAAGGTCGCGTGGGTCGGCACCTGCCGCAACCCCAATGACGACAAGGACTACCTGGTCTCCTACAACGATTGCTGCGGCAAGGGCGGGGATTGCGGCGACGGCTGCTCGCGCCAGGAAGGCGACCGTCCGGGCTACCGCATGGGGCTGGCGAGCGAATCCAGCTGGTGCGTCGCCAATACCGACAAGGGCATCCACTGCACGCTGGCCGTCGTGGTCGGTATCGCCCAATGAGGCTGCGTCTGATCGCAACCGGATTGGCGCTGTTGACGGCGCCGGTCCTCGCGGACGACGCCGGGCGCGCCCTGTTCGACGACAATTGCAGCGGGTGCCACCAGACCGGCGGCATCGGTTCGCCCGGGCTGGCCCCGCCGCTGGTCGACGCGGCGCTGTTTGCCGGCTTCGGCGAGAATGCCCCCGCCTATGTCGCCGGCGTGCTGCTCGGGGGCCTCTCCGGGCAGATCGTCGCCGATGGCGAGGTCTATGCGGGATTGGCCATGCCGTCGCAGAGCTGGATGACCGACGAGGAGCTCATTGCGGTCGGGAACTATGTGCTGGGCGAGCTGAACGGGCTGAGCGGACGGCTGACGCCGGCCACGGTGACCCGGATGCGCGCCAAGGTGCCCAGCCATATCGAACTGCAGGCGCTGCGGCAGGAGGCGACGGAATGAAGCGCGTGCTGGCGATGGCCCTGCTGCTGGCCGGCACGGCGCTGGGCCAGGGCGCCGAGCGGACCCCGGTGACCAACTACATCCTCAAATGCGTCGGCTGCCATCTTGCCGACGGCTCCGGCCTGCCCAGCGCCGGCATCCCGGACTTCGTCGACAAGGTCGGCGTCTTTGCCCGGCTGCCCGAGGGCCGCGCCTACCTCCTGCACGTTCCCGGGGTGATCGGCTCGAGCCTTTCCGACAAGGAGATTGCCGACCTGCTCAACTACGTGATGGAGACCTATGCCGGGGAGTCGCTGCCCGTGCCCTTCGAGCCGTTCACCGCCGACGCGGTCGCGGGACTGCGGGCCACGGAGGTCGGCAACGTCGTCAAGTACCGGCGCGTGGTCGCCGACAAGCTGGCCGAAGACGGCATCGAGGTGCCCGATTACCCCTGGCCGTGAGGGGGTGCCGTTGCAATGGGAACAAGAGGCTGCTGGAGGTGAAGCGTGCAGTCAAACACCGCCCGCGTAGCAGCACGGTCGGCAGCTCGGCCGCAGGTGCCATGGATGGTCGTCAGCCTCGGCGCCCCCAATAGGCTGGTCGCCATCCCGCTGCGGCTGCTTCGCCTTCGTCGCAGAACCAGCGCTCACCTTTCTCAGGGCTTATTCGGGTACGTGCGTACACTGGGGACCAAGGTGGGTGATAGATGTGCTCGCCCTCGCTGTTGATGTTGCCCTTGATCGGACAATTAGGGTCGGGAGCTTCGTTGCCCGAGACGCTCCAGCGTCTCGCCCGGAAGTCCCACGGGGTCTCCGATTCGACCTGCCAGATGCCAATACGCGCGGCCCGAGCCATCGCCTCATCTTCAACATAGTCGGTGGCAAACTTCACGAACGCCCAGGCTAGGCCGCTACGCACCAGATGTTTTCCGATGTCCATGCCGTCCGCCCAGCAGACGGCGATAGTGCGTCCATAGTCATCGAGTTCGCCGGCATCACAATGGACGTCTGTTGCCGGGAACACGATCTCTTCGAGCGCAACAACCGCGGCGGCACCGCAGTTCCAGCTCTTTCCCCCAGTTCGCTCGCATTGCTGTCCGGGTTCGGGAGCGTCGATGCCGTGGATACCATAGCGGGTTCCGCCGAGCTCGATCGTATCACCATCGATCACCAGAATGTCCGATGCGAAAGCCGGACCAATGGCCAGCATTATGGTCGCAGCGAAGCACCGGAGAACGACCATCAGTTGGCTTCTGGGGTGCTTCGACGCACACGGATCTCGATGCGCCTCCGGTCGGGATCGTTGAGCGCTTGACCACTTCCTGGCGAGAGCAGGTCACCCTTGCGGATGAGCTGTCCCGCAGAGAGCGGGACCATCCGTACCCCTGCCAGCTCGGGCTGTTGCCGCAGCACACGGGCAACCTCAATGGCACGCGCGAGGCCGAGGCCTGCGTTATCGACCGGTGTCAGGTGTATGCCGGGAACCCCATTAACAGCGGGTATTGCCAGCAGGTCGAGGTTGGAGGTCTTCTCGATATTGGGTTGGATAACCTGCTCATCGGTGTGACCAACGATCTCGATGACGTCGGCATTGTATTGCTGGAGCAGGCCAGCGATCTTCACCGCCGCCTCGTCCTCCAGATACTCTTGGAACCCCGAGGTGATCTCGGCGCTGCCGATCTCGAACCGGTAGCGGTTTCCATCGAGCGAGATGATCGGGGGCCAGCGGCTTCCCGGCGGGTCGGAGCTGGATGTCAGCCTGGACGACTCCTTGACCAATACCTCCATCTGGTCTGGCGTCAGGGTGCCCGCGCCGGCGGCGACCAGGCGCTCTAATAGCGAGAGCAATTTAGCCATCTCCGCCTCGGAGGCGAAACGACCTTGCATGTCGCCCCAGACGGTCAGTAGTTGCTTTAACTGTTCCGGACTTTCGAGCCCGACCGAGGTGGCCAGCCCTTCCATGTCCCGAGCAAGCACCAGCTTTTCCCAGAGCTTGGCAAAGTCGGCGTCCTTCAGCGGCGGAACGCCCGCGGGGAACAACATCTTCAATAGTATCTGCAGCTGCAGCGCATTGCGCGGAATGTCGCTCTTGCTAATTCCGGCGGAAGCCTCGACCTGCTGCTGAAGAGCGGTGATCTCCTTGTCCTTGGCGAGCAGCGCCGTGGCTGAGATCAGAAGCAGGCAGAAGAGCAGCAGCAACAACAGCTCGGCCATGGTGAAGCCGAGAACGACGCCACGTCGGTGACCGCGCTCCGTTTCGGCGATCGGCGCGGTCATGATTGTTCGTGTCGAGGCAGAGCGTCGATCGGGGCCCAGAATGCGAGCCTCCGCCAGAAGCCGACGCGCCGCCTGTGCCGCAACAGGCCGGGGATCTCGGCCAGCGCCAGATTGACTTCGACCAGAAGTCTCTGGGTCTCCTCAAGCTCGGCGCGGGCCTTCGCGACAGCGTCAGCATGGGTTTCGCTACCGAGCAGTTCTACCAAGGTGCTGGTGGTTGCTTCCGCCCGTTCTCTGTACTCGTCCATCGCCTCCTGAGCCATCTGCTGCTGGGTGCGTCCGAAATGCGAGAACTCGAGCAACATGCCGTTCAGCTCCTGGCGCACCTTACGGGCAGCCTCCGAGAGCTCCAGCCGCGACTCATGCTCAACCTCCACCGGGTCGCGGCGGAATAGATTGAAGACGATACGCAGCACTATGCCGGCAATGGTCGAGGCGACTGCAACACCGAAATTGCGAATGATCTCCGCCGCGTTAGTTCCGTCGGCGTACTGGATAAGGGTCACCGCCAGGCTGGTCAGCGTGTAGATGAACCCCATGTAGTAGAAATTATCGCCGGACTGATCGCTGCGAAGCCTAAGCGCCTTGAACAACCAGATGCAGACTGCGTAGCCTATCATAAGTAGGACGGGGACCAGCGTAACCATGACGGCGTCGACCTTCAGCGCCTTCGCGCCGATGATGTAGGCCACCCCAATCACTGAGAAAGCGATGAAGACGGCAGGGCCCGTCGGGTCGGCGCGGCGCGTTCGTGGCTGGTCCATTGCTACATTCCCATCAGCGGCGACAGGGTGACGGGTCTCTTCGCGTTGCTGTTGCTGGCCCACTCGAGCCAGAAATTCCCAAGCTGCTCGGCGTCGACTTTCTGCGTTGGGCGGCGCACCATCCAGAACTCTACCTCGGCGCCAGCAAGGTCGGTCGCCAACCTGTTCCGCGCCTTCGCAGCAAACGCCTCCGAGGACAGCCCATCGACATAATGTGAGTAGCCGGCCGTGTGCTGGATCATGTCGGAGACGACTACTAGGCGGGATGGAATCGACCGATCATGCTGGGAGGTGAGGTGTTCTGCTGCGATCTGTTGGATGGCCTCCATGATCGGGGAATAGTCCTGTGTGGAGCCCGCCACGCCGCTTCGCAACGCCTCTTCGACCTTCTCGGCGTACTGCATCTGCCAGCGCCGTTTGGCCAGCTCCGGGTTGCCGGTGATCGGATCGATGTCGCCGCCATCGCCGGGATTGCAGAGCGGCGGCATCGCCGGTCGCGTTCGCGCGGCGTCGGCGCCGAGCAGTTGAAGCTCAAGCAAGCCGTCCTTGGGGATCGCGGTCACGACATCCCGCAACTTGTTCAACACCTGCGTCTGGGTCACGGGTGCAAACGCGTCCGTGGTGTCGATTAAGACCAGGGTCTGCGAGGTATAGCCGGATAACGGGCAGAGCGTTGCCTGATCGCGCGGCACGTAGTCGGCGCGTGCCTTGAGCACGAGCCAAACCAGACCGCCGAGCAGAACGACAAGCGCAGTAGCCAGCACCGCGATCAGCACAATCTGCCCGGCATTGCCTTTCCTCCCGCGCCTACGTCGCGACATGGTTGCCGTCCGGAACAAGGGCGTCGAGCTGGCGATACCTGGCCAGCCCAAGCTCGAACTCCTGGGTGACCTCCGCCATGACCATCTGCAGCTGTGATTGTGCTTCGTCGATTCTGATCTGCAGCGCGTCGGAAGTAATTTCGTTCAGCCCGTCCAGCGTGACGGATAGCCGCTCGAGCTTGAACGGCTCCTCGAAATAGGCCGGAGCAGGCGACGATCTCGCTGCGACGTTGGCGTCACGATACGTCCGAAGGAGCTGATTGCCTGCCTTCTCCAACTGATTTTGGTGCTCCTGGAACAGGCTGAGCAGCTTGAGGCGATGTGCCATTATCGAGCTGTGTTCGGTGCGCCGCTTGGAGATATCGAGGCGCAACTGAGACACCGCCTCCTGATACTCCTGGCGCTTGTCGCTGAGATCCTCGATCTTGGCGCGACGTTCACCAGCGTAGTCTTCTTGCGCCTTCCGCGCTGTTTCCGAGGCTTTCCTGTACCCGGGATACTTATCGACGAGGCTCAGTCCATCGATCAGCGCGACCAGAGCGAACAGCACACCAATGGCAAACAGCAGCCAAGACTCGAACTGATCGAGTTCCAGCGGCCACGTCTGCAGGCGCTCCATGACAGCGTCTCTGGCCTGGGCGGCGAACTGCGCGGTGGGCTCTCTCGTCCCGGCCGCCTCGCGATAATGGGCAAGGGCAAGGTTCAATGCCCCCGCCCAGGCAAAGAAGCCGAATAACGAGACCAGGCCGAACGCTTTGCGCAGCAAATTCCGATGATAGAGGTTGGGTAGCAGGACCACCGCGACGAAGACCGCAACGCCGACGTTCAGGACTGCGAACAGCAGAGCTTCCACGATGCCACCAACGAGGCCGAGCTCGTTGCCACCGCTCAGAAAGTACCCGTTGGCGATGATCTCGCCGGCCACCAAAAGCGCGATCACCAGTAATTTCACGACCGTGCCGAGCGCAGTCTTCCTGTCGGCGAGGCGCTTGATGCGGTGCTGCCTGCGAAAGTCGTCCAGCCAAGTCTCCGCAATCGTCAGGTCCTTGCGCAAGATATGGAGGTCATCGAGCGCCATCTGCTGCTCGGCCTTCAGATCCGCGAGACCGCCATGCGCGACTTCCGAAATAGCCGCGAACCGAGACTCGAAATCGAGCTCGGTCAGTCGCTCGTGGAATGTTGCGAGTTGCGACTGCAGTTCGTCATGGGCCGCCTTCTGAGCAGCGCCGATTTGTTCGACGATCTCACGTTCAGTCGCCTCGAGCGAGGCGCTTGCGGTGGCAGGAAGATCGTCCCCTCCCCGAGCCGCGCCGCGGTTGCCCAAGTCCATCTCGCGTTCGAGACGGTGAACGTCGATGTCGTTGAACGTCTGCAGTGTCGGACGATAAGTGTGCGCTGGGCGACCAAGCGCGCCGCGTAAACGCTCAAGTGAATTCAACATACCCTATTACCCCCAAGATTGAGGCTATCGCCCGGAGAGAACACCGGTCAAGGTGAAGTCACAGTTGAGGCGAGTATCCGTCAGCAGGGGAAGCCAGCTTTTCTTGCTCGACCGGCGAAACACGAGCGGCGTTGAGCTCAAGATGCTCCTTCGCGTCGCAAGGCCGTCGGCTTTCAGATCGCGAGGTATTCCCGTCGCAGCGCTTCGTCGGCGAGCACGTCCTTGGCCAGCCCGGTGAAGGCGACTTCGCCGGTATCGAGGATTACGGCGCGGTCGGCGAGGCGCAGCGCGGCGATGGCGTTCTGCTCGACGATGATGGTGGTGATGCCGAGCGCCTTGATCTCGTTGAGGATGCGCTCGATCTCTTCGACGATGACGGGAGCCAGCCCTTCATAAGGTTCGTCGAGCAGCAGGAGCTTCAGGTCGCGGGCCAGGGCCCGGGCGATGGCCAGCATCTGCTGCTCGCCGCCCGAGAGCGTCACGCCTTCCTGCCGGCGGCGTTCGGCGAGCCGGGGGAAATGCGCGTAGATGCGTTCGAGCGCCCAACCGCGGCCGGGCGCCACCTGGGCGATGGTGAGGTTCTCCTCGACGGTCAGTCCCTGGATGATGCGCCGGTCCTCGGGCACCAGCTGGATGCCGGCCCGCGCCGCTTCGAACGCCTTCATCTTGTGGATGGGCTGGCCATCGAGCCAGATTTCGCCCGAGAGCAACGATGGGTTGTCGACCCTCGCGATGGTGCGCAGCGTCGAGGTCTTGCCGGCGCCGTTACGGCCCAGCAGCGCCAGGATCTCACCGTGACGGATATCGAAGCTCACGCCCTGCACGATGTAGCTCTCGCCGTAGTAGGCGTGAATGTCGCTTGCCGCGAAGAACGGACCGTCATGGGGGGCGGCGCGCTCGGCGCGGTGCGTGGCGGCCATCTCGGTGTCCATGGCGATCGAACTCATCAGTGGGCAGCCTCCAGCCGGTGGGCGCCGCCCAGGTAGGCCTCCTGGACCTTGACGTTGCCGCGCACCTCATCAGGCAACCCCTCGGCGATGATCCGGCCGCCGGAGAGGACGGAGATCCTGTCGGCCAGGGAAAACACCACATGCATGTCGTGTTCGATGATCACCTTGGTCATGCCGCGGGCCTTGATCTTCTTGAGCAGCTCGATGGTGGTGTTGGTGTCGTGCCGCGACATGCCGGCGGTCGGCTCGTCGAGCAGCAGCAGGCGCGGATGCTGGATCAGACACATGGCGAGCTCCATGCGCCGCTTGTCGCCGCGGCTGAGTGCCCCGGCATGAGAGGTGCGGCGGGCGGTGAGGCCGACATCCTCGATGATCGCCTCCGCTTCGTCGCGCAGCCCCGCTTCGCTTTCGACGCCCTGCAGCACGTTGATGCGGAACGCCCCGTCGCGCCTGGCGAAGGCCGGCACCATGACGTTCTGCAACACCGTCAGCTCAGGGAAGATCTCCGGCGTCTGGAACACCCGGGCAACGCCGAGCTGGTTGATCTGGTGCGGCTTCCTGCCGGTCAGCACCTGGCCATCGAACACCACGGCGCCGCTGGTCGGGGCCAGCCGCCCGATGATGACGTTGAGCAGGGTGGATTTGCCGGCGCCGTTCGGCCCGATAATGGCGTGGGTCTGGCCCTCCGCCACCTCGAGGTCGATGTCGGACAGCGCCTGCAACCCGCCGAAATTCTTGCTGACGTCGTCGACATGGAGAACGACATTGCGCTCGGAAGTGGCCATGGCTCGTTACTCCGCCGGCTGGACGCGCATGGCGTCGGCTTTCGGGGGGGTGCCGCGGCGGCGGAACAGCGCGCCGATCCGGCGCACCCCTTCCATGATGCCGCCGGGCAGGAACACCACGACTAGCACGAACAGCAGCCCCAGGGTCAACTGCCAGCCTTCGCCGACAAACTTGCTCGATATGGCGACGACGGGATCGTGCAGCGGCTCGGGAACGAAATCGAAGAAGCGGCCCAGAATGCCTTCGTTGAAGGACGAGAAGATGTTTTCGAAATACTTGATGAGCCAGGCGCCGATCACCGGTCCGATCAGCGTGCCGACGCCGCCGAGGATGGTCATCAGCACCACCTCGCCCGAGGCCGTCCACTGCATGCGCTCGGCGCCTGCCAGCGGGTCGGTGACCGCCAGCAGCGCCCCGGCGAGCCCGGCATACATGCCGGAGATGACGAAGGCGGTGAGCGCATAGGGGCGGGTGTTGAAGCCGGTATAGCTCATCCGCATCTGGTTCGATTTGATGCCGCGCAGCATCATGCCGAAGGGCGAAGCGAACACCTTCTGGGCAAAGAAGAAGGCGATGAGCAGCACGACGGCGCAGAAATAGAAGCCGCCGAGCCCACCCAGCGACATGCCGAACAGGCTCGCCGTCGGCAGGCCCACACCACGCTCGCTGAAAGCAAGGTCGATGACGCGCGGATCCTGCAGGGTCAGTTGCAGCGAGGTCTCGCCATTGGTGATCGGGGTCAGCACCGAATAGGCGAGGTTGTAGCTCATCTGCGCGAAGGCCAGCGTCAGGATGGAGAAGTAGATGCCCGAGCGGCGGAGGCTGAGAAAGCCGATGGCGAGGGCGAACAGCCCGGAAACCAGCACGGCGAGCAGCAGCGCCGGCAAGGCATCCATGGTCAGCAGCTTGAACGACCACACGGCGGTATAGGAGCCGACGCCGAGGAAGGCGGCGTGGCCGAAACTCAGGTAGCCGGTGAGGCCGAACAGGATGTTGAAGCCGATAGCGAAGATCGCGTAGATCGCGAATTTCTGCATGAGGCCCGGATAGTTGGCGCCGAACGGCGCGGTCCAGACCGGCATGGTGACGACGACCAGGGCGAAGAGCGCGAGGATCAGCGCGTCGCGGCGCGAGAGCTGGAACAGCGCCATGGTCAGTTCTCCATCATGCCGCGGCGGCCGAACAGCCCGCGCGGCCGGACGAGGAGGATCACCACCGCCGTCAGGTAGATGATGATCTGGTCGATGCCCGGAACGAGCGACTTGATCTGGGTCATCGAGGCAAAGCTCTGGAGAATGCCGAGCAGGAACCCCGCGGCGACCGCGCCGGGCAGCGAGCCCATGCCGCCGACCACCACGACGACGAAGCTCAGCACCAGGAAATCCATGCCCTGGTGGTAGTTGGGCGGCAGCAGCGGCGTGTACATCACGCCGGCAAGGCCGGCGACCACGGCGGCGAGACCGAACATGATGGTGAAGCGTCGGTCGATATTGATGCCGAGCAGCCCCACCGTCTCGCGATCGGCCATGCCGGCGCGCACCACCATGCCGAAAGTGGTGAAGCGCAGGAACGCGAACACCGCGGCGATGACGCCCGCCGAGAACAGGAAGTAGATGAGCCGCCACAGCGGATAGGTCAGCGCGCCCGGCGCGAGGCCGATCAGCGCCCCGACATCGGTGGCGCCGCGCAAGGCGGAGGGCATCGCCTGGCTGATCGGGTTGGGTCCGAAGATCGCCTTGACGATCTCCTGCAGCACGATGGCGAGGCCGAAGGTCACGAGGATCTGTTCGGCGTGCGGGCGCTTGTAGAAATGCTTGATCAGGCCACGCTCCATGACGATGCCGACCAGCAGCATCACCGGGATGGCGAGGAGGATCGAGAGCGGCACCGACCAGTCGATCAGCACCGCCCCCAATCGCCGAACCAGGTCTGGGCCAGCGGGGTGCGCACTTCCAGCGCCGTGCCCCAGGCGGTGGTCTGGGTGGGGTCGACCGTGACGGTTTCGAGGGTGATCAGGTAGCGGAAGCTGACGGCGCAGAAGGCGCCGAGCATGAACAGCGCGCCATGGGCGAAGTTGACCACGCCCAGCGTGCCGAACACCAGGGTGAGGCCGAGCGCGATCAGCGCATAGGCGCCGCCCTTGTCGAGGCCGTTGAGAAGTTGCGCGAGTATGGCGTCCATGGTCCGCTGCCCCAATGGTACCCAATGGAAAGTCCCGGCCGGGAGGGCCAGCCGGGACGGCTTCAGGCGATCAGCACTTGGCCGGAGTATCCGGACCGAGCTCGCCGCCGAAGATCGCGGGATCGTAGGTGACGCTGTCGCGCGAGGCGGTGCCGACCACTTCGAGCAGGTCGTAGGGGTTGGACGGGGCGTCCTTGCCCTTCACCACGTAGACGTCCTTGAAGCACTGGTGGTCGGCGGCGCGGTAAAGCGTCGGACCGTTGCCGAGCCCGTCGAACTCGTAGCCTTCGAGCGCCTTGATCACCTCGGGCGGATAGAAGGTGCCGGCCCGCTCGACCGCATCGGCGTAGAGCAGCACCTGGACATAGGAGGTCTGCGCGATCTGGCTCGGCGGCTGGCCGTATTTGGCGCCGAACGACTTGGTGAAGGCCTTGGAGGCCTCGTCGGTCAGCTGCCAGTCCCAGTTGGCAGTGCCATAGACGCCCTTGATGGCTTCGCCGGCGCCCTTGGCCATCAGGTCGGACACCAGCGGCAGGACGATCTCGACATTCTTGCCGTTGGCCTGCCGGTCGCGCAGGCCGAACTGCACGGCCTGGGTGATCGAGTTCACCCCATCGAAGCCATAGTGGTTCAGCACCAGCACATCGGCGCCGGAGTTGAGGAACGGCGTGATGTACTGGCTGAAGTCACCGGCGCCCACCGGGGTGCGAACCGGCGGCATGGTCTTCCAGCCGAGGCCCTCGGTGGCCTTGATCATCGACTCTTCCTGGGTCCAGCCCCAAGTGTAGTCGGCGGTCAGATGATAGGCCACGCGGTCCTTGCCGTAGGCTTCGCCGAGCACCGGCCCGAGCGCGATACCGGATTGATAGGCGTTGAAGAAATGGCGGAAGCCATACTTCTTCTTGTCCTTGCCGGTGGTGTCGTTGGAGTGGGTCAGGCCGGCCATGTAGATGACACCCATCTCCTGGCAGAGGCCCTGCTCGGCGATGGCCACAGCCGACGACGAGCCGCCGGTGATCATCACCGCGCCGTCGCGCTCGATCATGCGGCGGGCCGAGTCGCGGCCGGCATCGGCCTTGGTCTGGTCGTCGCCGGTGACGAACGCGACCTTCTTGCCCAGAATGCCGCTGCCCTTCAGCGTCTTGGACGAGAAGGTCGGGATCAGGCCGCCATCACCGCCACCGTTCAGGTGCTCGACGGCCAGCTCATAGGCGCGCTGCTGGTCGGCGCCCTCATCGGCATAGGCGCCGGTGAGCGGCATGTTGAAGCCCAGCGTGACGCTGTCGCCAGTGGGGGCGTTGCAGAACTCCTGGGCGTAGGCGCCCCGAGTGAACATCAGCGGCGCGACGCCGGTCGCCAAGATGCCGGCAAGGCCGCCCTTCAGCACGCCGCGGCGGCTGAAGTTCTGAGAATTGGTCATTAGCTCCTCCTCATGCGCGGCGGGGCACGGTGCATTGCCATGCGCCTCACAGCGAGGCGCTACTATCCGGCGACCTGCAAAGCTTCGCAACAGGTGACTGATATTGCTCATTAATTCTGTAAATCATTGGCCTTGCTCGGCTGTGGATGTGTTAATACATTGACAATTGGGGGGGAGCATGGATGCGCGCACCGATCGGCCTCAAGATCAGTTCACGCCGCCGGGCACTGGGGGTGTCGCAGGCGGCGCTCGCCCGTCGCGCCGGGATTTCGGCGAGCTACCTCAACCTGATCGAACGCAACAAACGCCATGTCGGCGGCTCGCTGCTGATCCGCCTGGCCGAAGAGCTGGCGGTCGACCTCGCCGAGCTCAGCGGCGACGCCGAGCACCGCCTGATCGCCGAACTGGACGAGGCCTTCGCCGATCCCGTGCTTGCCGCTGTCGACATGCCGGCGTCCCGCGATCTGGTCGCCCAGCAGCCGGCTGCGGCACAGGCCATCGCCCGGCTCCGTCGCGCCTATCTGGGCGCCACCGCCAATGCGGACCTCTATGCCGATCGGCTGCGGACCGATCCGTTGCTGGCGCAATTGCTGCACCGGATCCTCTCGGGCATCACCGCCGTCCGCTCCACCGCCGAGATTCTGGAAGACGTGACCGATCTCGATGAGGGCGAGCGCAGCCGCTTCGTCGAGACCATCACGCGTGAAACCCGCGGCCTGACCGAGGTGGCGCGCGGCCTGATCGGGCAGTTCGAGGTCGATGCCCGCGGCCGGCGCACCCTGTCGCCGATCCGCGAGCTCGACGACCTGATCTTCGAGCGCGACAACTACTTCCCGGCGCTCGAGGCCGTTGCAACGGAGCTGCGGGCCGAGATCGAAACCAAAGGGCCGTTCGGCGAGGCGGCGCTTGCCGCGGCCCTCGCCGCGAAGTTCGGCGTCGGCATGGCGCGCAGCGCCGGCCGCCAGGTCGACGCCGCCGGCTTTCCCGGCCAGTATCACTTCAACTCCGCCACGCGCACCATGTGGTTCCAGGCGAGTGCCGGCGCCGCCACCCGGCAGTTCCAGCTCACCCGGCTCTATGCCGAGCTCAGCGCCGCCGACGCCATCGAACGCGAAGTCGATACCCCGCAGCTGTCGTCCGGCACGGCGCGCCGGCTCGGCTATCGGGCGCTCAGCTCCTACCTCGCCGGCGCCATCGTCTTTCCCTACGCCCGGTTCCTCGCCGATGCCGAGGCGCAGCGTTATGACATCGAGACGCTGCGCCAGCTCTATACCGCGAGCTTCGAACAGGTGGCGCACCGCCTCGTCTCGCTGCGTAAGCCCGATGATCCCGGCCTGCCGTTCGGGTTCCTGCGTTCGGATGCGGCGGGGCGACTGACCAAGCACTTCCCCCTGCCCGGCCTGCCTTTGCCCAGCGCCGGGCACGCCTGTCCGCGCTGGGTGATCTACGGCGCCTTCCGCACGCCGCGCACGCTGACCCGGCAGATCGCGCAGTTCGCCGACGGCTCGCGCTATCTGTTCATCGCCAGCGCCCAGGCCCGCTCCGGCACCGGCTTTGCCGACCACGCCATTCCGATCTCGGTGATGCTCGCCTGCGATGTGCTGCATGCCGATCGTACCGTCTATGGCGCCGGGCTCGATCTCGGCGACGGCAGCACGGACGTGCCGGTCGGCCCGAGTTGCCGGCTCTGCCCGCGGCGCGACTGCGCCGACCGGCAGGAAGAGGCCTTCACCCCGGCAGGTGAACCCACCGCGGTTCGCGCACCCCTGGTGCCGCGCCGTTTCGACGTTGGCGAGCCGGGCTAGATGTGCCTAAGGTAATGCAAGTCCGATTGGGAGGTCGGGCGGGAGGGGGAAATTTGGCTGTCGATGTTCTCATCGCCGAGGATGAACCGAGCATTCTGAAATCGCTCGACTTCATCCTGCGCCGGGCCGGTTGGTCGATCGAAGCGGTCACCGACGGCGAGGCGGCGCTCAACGCCGTGCGCCGCAGCCAGCCCAAGGTACTGGTGCTGGACGTGATGCTGCCCAAGCGTTCGGGGTTCGATGTGCTCAAGCACATCCGGGCCGACGCCGCGTTGCGCGAACTACCGGTGCTGATCCTCACCGCCAAGGGCCAGGCGCAGGATCGCCGCACCGCCGAGGAGCTCGGCGCCGACCGCTTCGTCACCAAGCCCTATGCCAATGCCGAAGTGGTGGGAGCGGTCCGCGAACTGATGGGTCTCGCTCCGGCGGTGGAATAGACCGATGGAGCGCCGGAAGCTCGAAAGCGCGGCGCTGTTCCTCAGCCTCCTGGGCGTGCTGCTGATCCTGCCGCCGCTGGCGGTGGTGTTCCAGCTCGAGCGGCGCGTGTTCGGCGTGCCGCTCGAGGTGATCTACCTGTTCGTCTGCTGGCTGGGCCTGATCGCCGCCGCCTTCTGGCTCGGCCGCCGCCTGCCGCGCGAGCCGGAGGCCGAGCCACCATCGGAGGGCGAAGGCTGATGCTGTCGCCGGACGTGGTCATCGCCGTCGCCATCGGCTATGTCGGGCTGTTGTTCCTCATCGCCTATGTGAGCGACCGGCAGGCGCGCAACGACAAGGCGGCGTTCCTGCGCTCGCCCTTCATCTACACCCTCGCCATCTCGGTCTATTGCACCAGCTGGACCTTTTACGGCGCCGTGGGTTCGGCGGCGCGCAGCGGCCTCGAATACCTCGCCATCTATCTGGGGCCGACGCTGGTGTTCATCGGCTGGTGGTTCGTGCTCCGGCGCCTCGTCCGCATCAGCCACAACCAGCGCATCACCTCGATCGCCGACCTGTTGTCGTCGCGCTTCGGCAAGTCGAGCCGGCTGGCGGTGCTGATCACCATCATCGCGGTCATCGGCATCGCACCCTATATCGCGCTGCAGCTCAAGGCGGTCACCTCGTCGCTGCAGGCGATCGCCGGGGTGGGCGAGTTTCCCGGCCGGACGCTGCGCGGCATCGACGAGGTCGGGCTGGCGCTGGCCGTCGCGGCGGGGATGGCGCTGTTCACGATCCTGTTCGGCACACGCAATGTCGATGCCAAGGAGCAGCACCACGGCGTCGTCGCGGCCATCGCCTTCGAAGCCATCGTCAAGCTCGCGGCGCTCCTGGCGATCGGCATCTTCGTCATCTATGCGGGCGGCGGGCTCGAGGCGATCTTCTCGCGCGCCGAGGCCGCCGGGATCGACATCTATTCGACCGGCAACTTCAACGACCGCTGGGTGGCGATGAACGTGCTTTCGGCCGCAGCCATCCTCTGCCTGCCCCGGCAGTTCCAGATCACCGTGGTCGAGAACTCCAACGAGAACCACCTGCGCACCGCGGGCTGGGCCTTCCCGGCCTACCTGCTGCTGATGAGCCTGTTCACCCTGCCGATCGCGCTGTTCGGGCTGACTTCGATGCCGGCGGGCGCCAACCCGGACATGTTCGTGCTCACCCTGCCGCTCTCGGCCGGGCAGGAAGGGCTGGCGCTGTTCAGCTTCATCGGCGGCTTCTCGTCGGCCACCTCGATGATCATCGTCGAGTCGATCGCGCTGTCGATCATGGTGTCCAACCACATCGTCATGCCGATCGTGCTGCGCGTCACCCAGGGGCATGGGGTCGACAGCACCCGCGGGGTCAGCCGGCTGCTGCTCAATTCCCGGCGCTTCTCGATCGCGCTGATCCTCTTGCTGGGATTCCTCTACTTCTACCTGACGCGCGATTCCGATGCGCTGGCGCCGATCGGACTGATCTCGTTCTGCGGCGTGGCGCAGTTCCTTCCCGCCATCATCGCGGCGCTGTTCTGGCGCGAGGCATCGCTGAAGGCCGCAACGGCCGCGGTGGCGGTGGGCTTCGTGGTCTGGGCGTGGTCGAGCTTCATGCCGTCATTCGAGAGCTCCTCGCCGCTGGTCGCCGGGATCATGGCCGAGGGGCCATGGGGCCTCAGCTGGCTCCGCCCGGAGGCGCTGTTCGGGGTCGAGGCGATCGATCCGCTGGTCAACGTGGTGTTCTGGAGCCTGTTCCTCAACACAGCGACACTAGTCGTCGTCTCGCTGCTGACCTCGCAATCAGCCCTCGAACGCGTGCAGGCGGCGCTGTTTGCCGAGCTGTTCCGCCGCTCGCGCGGCGGCGGGCCGGCAGTGATCCGCGGTTCGGCGACGCTCGAGGATCTGTTCTTCGTCGCGCAGCGCGTGCTCGGCTCGGCCCGTGCCGAGGCGCTGTTCGCCGGGATCACGGGTACGCCGACGCCGCAGTTCATCGACCGGCTGGAACGGGAGCTCGCCGGCTCGATCGGCGCGGCATCGGCGCATGTGATGCTCAGCAAGGTGGTGTCGGGCGACGCGGTATCGCTCGAGGAAGTGTTCGAGATGGCCGGCGAGACGCGGCAGGTGATCGAATACTCGCAGGAGCTGGAGCGGACCTCGAGCGAACTACGGTCGACGGCGGCAAAGCTCGAGGAAGCCAACGCGCAGCTCCGCGCCATCGACAGCGAGAAGGACGAGTTCCTCAGCCAGGTCAGCCACGAGGTGCGCACGCCGATGACCTCGATCCGCTCGTTCTCGGAGATCCTGCTCGAGGAACAAGAGCTCAGCGCCGACGAACGGCAGCGCTTCGTCAGGACCATCCACCAGGAAAGCCTGCGGCTGACCCGGCTGCTCGACGACATCCTGGGGATGAGTGCGCTCGATCGCGGCGAGCGGGGCTGGGACAATGTGCCGATCGATGCCGAACGCGCCATCGACCGCGCCCTCGAAGTCTGTTCGGCATTGGCGCAGCAACGCGGCATGCAGCTGACGATCGGCAGCCGCGCACCGCGCGCCATGATCTCGGGCGAACCCGACCGGCTCTGCCAGGTGCTGATCAACCTGATCTCCAACGCCATCAAGTACAACGATGCCGCGCAGCCGATGGTGGAGATCCGCTCCCGCAGCGGGCGCGGGCGCTACCTGATCGAAGTCGCCGATAACGGGCCCGGCATCGCCAGGACGGAGCGCAAGCTGGTGTTCGAGAAGTTCGCCCGCGGCCAGGCAGGCGGCATCGCGGCCCCCGCCGGGGCCGGCCTCGGCCTCGCCATTTCGCGGCAGTTGATCGAGCGGATGAACGGCAAGCTGGAGCTGCTGCCGGGGGCCGGCAGGGGCGCCTGCTTCCGCATCACCCTGCCCCTGCTCTGATGGCGCGGCGCGGCGAGAATTGCCTTGCGGTTGTCACATCGTTCGATGAGTATCCGCCCAATCGGAGGGCAAAGCCTCATGGCTCGTCAGGACACAGCAGTTAACCGTCTCGACGATGCGGCCAGGGCCGGATGGCTCTACTACGTCGCGGGCAACAACCAGGAGCAGATCGCCAAAAAGCTCGGCGTGTCGCGCC
Source organism: Devosia sp. A16 (assembly GCF_001402915.1). Lineage (GTDB taxonomy): Bacteria > Pseudomonadota > Alphaproteobacteria > Rhizobiales > Devosiaceae > Devosia_A. Next base: position 3,090,727 of record NZ_CP012945.1, on the reverse strand, counting down.
AGACGGCGCAGCGACTGGTGTCGTTGTCGGTGAGCGAGGGGCTGGTGCGGGTGCGGCTGGAGCATCCGATCGGGCGCTGCATGGATCTGGCCGGGCAGTTGCAGCAGCGCTATGCGCTGGATTTCGCCGAGGTGGTGCCAACCGACCCCGATGCGCCGGGCGCAATCCACGGGGTAGCGATCGCCGCCGCCACGCAGATCGAGCGTTGGCTCAAAAGCGACAAGCCGACGGTGGTGGCCATCGGCACCGGCCGAACCCTCAAGGCCGCAATCGAGCAACTGTCGCCGATGGAAGCGCCGCAGCACAAGATCGTGTCGCTCACCGGCTCGATCGCGCCGGACGGCTCGGCCGCCTTCTACAACGTGATCTTCAACATCGCCGAAACGGTGAAGGCCCGCAGCTTCCCCATGCCCTTGCCGGTCATTGCCTCGTCGGCGGCCGAGCGCGACATGCTGCTGAGCCAGCCGATGATCCGCGAAACCCACGCCCTGGCGCAGCAGGCCGACGTCACCTTCGTCGGCATCGGCGACCTCGGCCCGGAGGCGCCGCTGGTCCAGGACGGCTTCATTTCGGCGGCCGAACTGAAGCTGCTGCAGAAAGCCGGGGCGGTGGGCGAGATCGTCGGCTGGGCGTTCGATGCGCAGGGCAGGTTCATCGACGGGCTGACCAATGACCGCGTGGCGTCGGCGCCGCTCCCGTCACGCGAGAGCTCGACGGTGGTGGCGACTGCCGTCGGCGACAAGAAAGTGCCCGGCATCCGGGCGGCGCTGACGCGGCGGCTCGTGAATGGGTTGATCACCGACGAAGCGACGGCAGAGGCGATTCTGGCGGCGGGTTAGCGGGGACCCACGCCCCCTGCAGCGCGGGCCGAGCGCTCCCCTCCCCCTTGAGGGGAACGGGTTGGGGGTGAGGGTCCATCGGCGATCACTGCACCACCCCCACCCTCGATCCCTCCCCTCAAGGGGGAGGGAGGCGATCGCCTCACCTCCCAGCGAAACTGACCGACTCGTCTGCTGCCCGCCGAGAGCCGCAGCCCCTCGTCTCGCTCTTGACATCATACTAAAGTTTGTGAGTAATTGCTCAACGGCGAGGCAAATGCTCGCCAAAGGGAGGACATTGATGAAACTGCTTCCGCTTTTCTCGAGCGCGCTGGTGCTTGCGCTCGGCTCGACGGCTTATGCCGAGACCACTCTCACCATCGCCACGGTGAACAATGGCGACATGGTCCGCATGCAGGGGCTGACCGACGACTTCACCGCCAAGAACCCGGACATCAAGCTGCAGTGGGTGACGCTCGAGGAAAACATCCTGCGCGAGCGCGTCACCACCGACATCGCCACCAAAGGCGGGCAGTTCGACGTGATGACCATCGGCACCTACGAAGTGCCGATCTGGGCCAAGAACAGCTGGCTGCTGCCGCTCGAAAATCTCGGCGACGCCTATGACGTGAACGACCTACTGCCCGCCATCCGCGGCGGCCTCAGCGCCGACGGCAAGCTCTACGCCGCGCCGTTCTATGGCGAGTCGAGTTTCATCATGTACCGCAAGGACCTGATGGAGAAGGCCGGCCTGACCATGCCGGACGCGCCGACCTGGGACTTCGTCGCCGACGCTGCCCGCAAGATGACCGACCGCGCCGCCGACATCAACGGCATCTGCCTGCGCGGCAAGGCCGGCTGGGGCGAGAACATGGCGTTCCTGACCGCGATGTCGAACTCGTTCGGCGCCCGCTGGTTCGACGAGGCCTGGAAGCCGCAGTTCGACCAGCCGGAATGGAAGTCGACGCTGCAGTTCTATGTCGACCTGATGAAGGATGCCGGCCCGGTCGGCGCTTCCTCGAACGGCTTCAACGAGAACCTGACGCTGTTCCAGCAGGGCAAGTGCGGCATGTGGATCGACGCCACCGTCGCCGCGTCGTTCGTCACCAACGCCAAGGAATCGACGGTGGCCGACAAGGTCGGCTTCGCCCTCGCTCCCGACAAGGGGCTGGGCAAGCGCGGCAACTGGCTCTGGGCCTGGTCGCTGGCCATCCCGGCCGGTTCGCAGAAGGCCGAAGCCGCCGAGAAGTTCATCTCCTGGGCGACCAGCAAGGATTACCTGGCGCTCGTTGCCGGCAAGGAAGGCTGGGCGAACGTGCCGCCGGGCACCCGCACCTCGCTCTACAGCAACCCCGAATACCAGGCGGCGGCGCCCTTCGCCAAGATGACGCTCGACTCGATCAACGCCGCCGATCCGACCCATCCGACGGTGAAGCCCGTGCCCTATACCGGCGTGCAGTTCGTCGCCATTCCCGAGTTCGCCGGCATGGCGACGACGGTCGGCCAGCTGTTCTCGGCGGCGCTTGCCGGCTCGACCAGCGTCGATGACGCACTGGCCCAGGCACAGCAGACGGTCGACCGCGAGATGAAGTCGGCCGGGTATTACTGACCTCCCTAGGCGGGCGGCCTCGGCTGCCCGTCTCCTCTCCCCTCAGGGGAGAGGTAGCGAAGCAAGGAGCGCCAGCGACTTTGCGGAGCTGGGTGAGGGGTGAGTTGCATCGGCACTCACTCGTGCGGCTGCGTCCCACCCCTCACCTACTTCCGCTGGCTTGCAGGCTCGCAAGCTGCAGTATCCTCTCCCTCCGGGGCGCTATTGCGCCCCTTAGGACGGGCGAGGCGGCGCGTACCGCACCATCGGCGCATTCTGGGGGAACACAACGCAATGGCCACCAAGCAGTCACATCGCCTTGCCCGCTGGATGATGGCGCCTTCGGTCTTCGTGCTGCTGATCTGGATGATTGTGCCGCTGGCCCTGACCATCTGGTTCGCCTTCCAGCGCTACCGGCTCACCAACCCCAACATCAAGGGTTTCGCCGGGCTGGCCAATTTCGAGTTCTTCGTCACCGACCCGGCCTTCTGGCCGGCCATCATCAACACGCTGCTGATCGTGGTCGGCGTACTGGTGATCACCGTGGGGCTCGGCATCCTGCTGGCGCTGCTGCTCGACCAGCCGATCTGGGGCCAGGGGATCGTCCGCATCCTGATGATCTCGCCCTTCTTCGTCATGCCGCCGGTAGCGGCCGTGGTCTGGAAGCACGAACTGATGAATCCGACCTGGGGCGTGTTCGCTGCAATATCACGCTTTTTCGGACAGGAGCCGGTGAACTGGCTCGGCAATTTTCCGCTGCTGTCGATCATCGTGATCGTCGCCTGGCAGTGGCTGCCGTTTGCGACGCTGATCCTGCTGACCGCCATGCAATCGCTCAGCGAGGAGCAGAAGGAGGCGGCCGAGATGGATGGCGCCAACGTGTTCCGGCGCTTCTGGTACATCATCCTGCCGCACCTGGCGCGGGCGATCACCGTGGTGATCCTGATCCAGACGATCTACCTGCTCGGCGTCTATGCCGAGATCCAGATCACCACCGGCGGCGGCCCGGGCTTTGCCAGCACCAACCTGCCCTTCCTGATCTACAACACGGGCGTCCTGGGCGGAAATATCGGCGCCGGCGCAGCGGGCGGCCTCGTCGCCGTGGTGCTCGCCAACATCGTCGCGATCTTCCTGATGCGCGCCGTGGGGAGGAATCTGGATGCTTGAGGAGTCCTTGCTGAGCCTGGATCTGGCAGTCGTCTCCCTCCCCCTTTGCGGGGAGGGATCAAGGGTGGGGGGCGCCCCACGCTCGGCGCCTGCTGCCACCCCCACCCCAGCTCCGCTAAGTCGCTGTACGACAAGCTTCGCTACCCTCCCCGCAAGGCGGAGGGAGACGAGCCGCAACCAACGAGTGGAGGCATAAATGGCCCGCGCCGTATCGACGCGCCGCAAGCTCACCATGACGGTGCTCGTCTGGCTGGTGGCGCTGATCATCTTCTTTCCGATCCTCTACACGATCATCACCAGCCTGAAGACCGAGGGCGAAGCCGCGGCGGGGTTTTCGATGGTCCCTTCGTTCACCTTCGAGAGCTACGCGGCGGTGCTCCACCAGCAGGATTACTTCCGGCCGTTCTTCAACTCGGTAGTGATCTCGATCGGCTCGACCCTCGTGGCGCTGCTGATCGCGGTGCCGGCGGCCTGGGCGATGGCGTTCACGCCGACGCCCAAGACGCGCGACGTGCTGATGTGGATGCTGTCGACCAAGATGATGCCGGCCGCAGGCGTGCTGGTGCCGATGTACCTGATCTTTCTCAATACCGGGCTGCTCGACACCCTGCTCGGGCTCAGCATCATCCTGACGCTGGTGAACCTGCCGATCGTGGTGTGGATGCTCTACACCTACTTCAAGGAGATCCCGGTCGATATCCTCGAGGCGGCGCGCATGGATGGCGCGACCCTGGGCAAGGAGCTGGTCTACGTGCTCCTGCCGATGGCGGTGCCCGGCATCGCCTCGACGCTGCTGCTCAACGTCATCCTCGCCTGGAACGAGGCGTTCTGGACGCTGAGGCTCTCCACCACCAATGCGGCGCCGCTGACCGCCTTCATCGCCTCGTTCTCGTCGCCGCAGGGCCAGTTCCTCGCCAAGCTGAGTGCCGCCTCCGTACTGGCGATCCTGCCAATCCTGCTGCTCGGGTGGTTCAGTCAGAAGCAGCTGGTGCGCGGCCTCACCTTCGGCGCCGTGAAATAGGGGATTTCAGATGGGCTCCATCACACTCGAACACGTCAACAAGTCCTTTGGTGGCCACCAGGTCATCCCCGATGTTTCCCTCGAGATCGAAGACGGCGAATTCGTCGTCTTCGTCGGGCCCTCGGGGTGCGGCAAGTCCACTCTCCTCCGACTGATAGCCGGCCTCGAGGACACGACCTCCGGCGCGATCAGGCTCGACGGCGTCGACGTCACCGACAAGGGACCGGCGCATCGCGGCCTTGCCATGGTGTTCCAGTCCTATGCGCTCTACCCGCACATGACAGTGCGCCAGAACATCGCCTTTCCGCTGAAGATGGCCAATATCGACAAGGCGGTCGCCGAGCAGAAGGTCGCCGAAGCGGCGCGGGTGCTGAACCTCACCGACTATCTCGATCGGAAGCCCCGGGCGCTCTCCGGCGGGCAGCGCCAGCGTGTCGCCATCGGCCGCGCCATCGTTCGCCAACCCAAGGCCTTCCTGTTCGACGAGCCGCTGTCGAACCTCGATGCGGCGCTGCGCGTCAACATGCGCATCGAAATCACCGAACTGCACCAGCAGCTCAAGACCACCATGGTCTACGTGACGCACGACCAGGTCGAGGCGATGACCATGGCCGACCGCATCGTGGTGCTGAATGCCGGCCGGGTCGAGCAGTTCGGTACGCCGCTCGAGCTCTACAAGAGCCCGGCCAACCGGTTCGTCGCCGGCTTCATCGGCTCGCCCAAGATGAATTTCCTCGAAGGCGCCGCGGCCGGCAAATATCAGGCTGAGGCGATCGGGGTGCGGCCCGAGCATGTGCGCATCTCGCGCGACGCCGGCGAGTGGCAGGGCCGCGTCGGCGTCGCCGAGCACCTGGGTTCCGACACGTTCCTGCACGTGCATGTCGATGGGGTGGGCCTGCAGACCGTGCGCACCGGCGGCGAGAACGATTATCACCCCGGCGAACAGGTCTGGCTCTCGCCCGAGCCGGGCCGTATCTATCGTTTCGACCGCGCCGGCCAGGCGCTGCGCTGACCATTCAGGATAGACCCATGCCGACTCCCCTCTCCGCCGAAGCCCTGCCGGAGATCGCCGCCCGCGCCAGCGTGCCCCGCTACCCGCGCGGCGCCTTGACGGCGGGCATCGTGCATTTCGGCGTCGGCAATTTCCACCGTGCCCACCAGGCGGTCTATCTCGACAGCCTGTTCAACCTGGGGCTCGACCAGGACTGGGCGCTGGTCGGCGCCGGGGTGCGCAGCAACGATGCCGACATGCGCGAGAAGCTCCTGGGGCAGGACTACCTGACCACCGTGGTGGAGCAGGAGGCAGACAGAACGAGCGCCCGCGTCACCGGCGCGATGATCGACTTCCTGCCGGTAGGGGACCTCGCCGCGATCAGCGAGACGCTGGCCGACCCAAAAGTGCGGATCGTCTCGCTGACCGTCACCGAAGGCGGCTACTATATCGACCCGGCCTCGCAGCGGTTCGACGCCCGCCACCCCGACATCGTCGCCGACAGCGTCAATCCGGAAGCGCCGAAGACGGTGTTCGGACTGATCCTGCTTGGCCTGCAGTTGCGGCGCGAGCGCGGCGTGCAACCTTTCACGGTGATGAGCTGCGACAATATCCCGGGCAATGGCCACGTGACGCAGAACGCGGTGGCCGGCCTCGCCGACCTGATCAATCCCGAGCTGGCCAAGTGGGTGCGCGAGGCCGTGGCCTTCCCCAACGGCATGGTCGACCGCATCACCCCGGCGACGGGCCCACGCGAGCGCGCGGCGCTCGAGGTCGATTTCGGCATCGTCGATGCCTGGCCGGTGTTCTGCGAAGAGTTCAAGCAGTGGGTGCTGGAAGACCATTTTCCGGCCGGGCGCCCGGCGCTCGAAAAGGTCGGCGTGCAGTTCGTCCCAGACGTCGCGCCCTACGAGCATATGAAGATCCGCATCCTCAATGGCGGACACGCCACCATCGCCTACCCCGCGGGGCTGCTCGACATCCATTTCGTGCACGAAGCGATGGAACACCCGTTGATCCGCGCCTTCCTCGAGAAGGTGGAGCGCGAAGAGATCGTACCGGTGGTGCCGCCGGTGCCGGACACCGATCTCGACGACTACTACAAGCTGATCGAGCGGCGGTTCAGCAACCCCAAGATCGGCGACACCATCCAGCGGCTCTGCCTCGACGGTTCGAACCGGCAGCCAAAATTCATCCTGCCCTCGGCGGCGGATCGGCTGGCGGCCGGACAGCCGGTCACCGGGCTGGCTTTGGTCTCGGCGCTCTGGGCCCGCTACTGCTATGGCGAAAGCGACAGCGGCAAGCCGATCCCGCCGAACGACCCGAACTGGGAGCGGCTGACGGCGCTCGCCAGGGAAGCGAAATCCGATCCGGCCGCCTGGCTGTCGATGGGCGACATCTTCGGGCCGCTGGCCAGCAACCCGACCTATGTGGCGGCCTTCACCACCGCATTGTCGACCCTCTGGTCGCGCGGCACCAAGGCGACGTTGGAGGCGTATCTGGGCGGGACGCTGTAGGCGGCTTCGCGAAGCGCCGATAATTGGCGCTGGTGGTTGTGGACCCCCACCCCTGTCCCCTCCCCGCGAGGGGGAGGGAGACCATCACACGGACATCTCAGTTTGCGTCTCCCTCCCCCTCGCGGGGAGGGATCAAGGGTGGGGGGCAGCCCGCACCGGCTCGGCTTCTTGCAGCGCCGCCCCCGCACATAACTTGCCGAAGCGGATGTCGCCCGGCTACCGATAGGCCGGGAGAGGTTTCGTGGCGCCGATCAAGCTCGTTATCTTCGATTGCGACGGCGTGCTGGTGGACAGCGAACCGCTCGCCATGCGGGTGCTGCTCGAGCTGATCGCCGAGCAGGGCATCGCGGTCGCGCCGGGCGTCGCCTTCCGGTCTTATCTGGGCCGCAGCCTTGCCTCGATCTCGGAGAGCCTCAACCAGAGCCACGGCGCGCATCTCAGCGAGGCGTCCGTCAGCGGCATGCGCGACCGGCTCTATGCGCTCTACCGCAAGGAACTGAAGCCGACCCGCTGGATTGCCGACATCCTGGCCGGCCTCGAGCTGCCGTTCTGCGTGGCGTCGTCGAGCCAGCCCGAGCGGATCCGGCTGAGCCTCGAGCTCACCGGCCTCCTGCCGCGCTTCGAGGGGCGCATCTACTCGGCGACCATGGTCAAGAACGGCAAGCCGGCACCGGACCTGTTCCTTCTCGCGGCGCGCGAAATGGGCATCGGGCCGGAGAACTGCCTCGTCATCGAGGACTCGCCGGCCGGCATCCAGGCGGCGCGGGCCGCCGGCATGCGGGTCTTCGCCTATCTGGGCGGCAGCCACATCGCGCCGAGCGGTCTGCGTGCAGAGATCGAAGCGCTGGGACCCGACGCCATCCTCGAGGATATGCGGTCGCTGCCGGGACTGCTCGAGCTCCACGCCGCCCGCGAGGCAGGCGGAGCCGCGATGCTGGTCGCCGTGGACGTGGGCACCGCCAGCGCCCGGGCGGGACTCGTTACACCCTCCGGCCGGCTGGTCAGCCGGGCCGAGCAGGCGCTGGAGCTCAACCGGGTGGGCTCGGATATCGCCGAATACGATTCCGAGCAGATCTGGGACGCCGTTGCCCAGGCGGTGCGCGCGGCAATGCGACTTGCCGGTGTCGCGGCAGACGAGGCCGTGGGGATCAGCTTCGATGCAACCTGCTCGCTGGTGGTGCGCGATGGCGAGGGTGCCCAACTGCCTGTCAGTCCGGACGGTGCGGGGCGCTGGGATACGATCGCCTGGTTCGACCACCGGGCGCAGGCCGAGGCGGAGCAATGCACCGCGAGCGGCCATCGGGTGCTCGATTTCATCGGCGGCACCATGTCGCCGGAAATGGAAGTGCCCAAGCTGATGTGGCTGAAGCACCACGTGCCCGAGACCTGGGCCCGAGCCGGCCGGATGTTCGACCTCGCCGATTTCCTGACCTGGAAGGCATGCGGATCCAACGCGCGCTCGGAATGCACGCTCACCTGCAAATGGACTTATCTCGGTCACGAGAGCCCCAGCTGGCAGCGGGATTTTCTCGCCGCCATGGGGCTCGACGACCTGTTCGAGCGAGCCGGCCTGCCCGCGGTCGCAAGCCCGATCGGCCGGGCGCTGGGACCGCTGAGCGAAGCGGCCGCGACCAGCCTTGGCCTCGCGACGCGCTGCGTGGTCGGGGTCGGGCTGATCGACGCGCATGCCGGTGCGCTGGGAGCGCTCGCCGCGTTCACCAACGTCCCCGCCGAGCTGCGCCGGCATCCTGCGCTGGTTGCCGGAACCTCGAGCTGCGTGATGGCGCTGTCCGATCGGCCGATGCCGACAAACGGCGTCTGGGGACCCTATCGCAACGCCGTGCTCGACGGCACCTGGCTCAACGAAGCCGGGCAATCGGCGACCGGCGCCCTGCTCGATCACGTGCTGCGCAACCATGCAGCGGGGGGCGATCCCACCGCCGAACTGCACCGCCGGGTGATCGAGCGGGTGCTCCAGTTGCGCGCGAACGAAGGCGACGATCTCGCCCCGCAGCTTCATGTGCTGCCGGACTTTCACGGCAATCGCTCACCGCTCGCCGAGCCGCGCGCCCTCGGGGTGATTTCCGGCCTGTCGCTCGACAGCGATTTCGACAGCCTATGCCGGCTCTACTGGCGCACGGCGGTGGCGATCGCCGTGCAGGTGCGGCACATCCTCGAGACCCTCGATGCCCGCGGCTACGGCATCGAGACGCTGCACATCGCGGGCGGGCACAGCCACAACCCGCTGCTGATGGAGCTCTATGCCGATGCCCTGCCGTGCACGGTGATCGAGCCTGCTGCGCCCGATCCGACCTTGCTCGGGGTCGCCATGGTGGCGGCGACGGCAGCGGGCCTGCATGCCGAGCTGTCGTCAGCCTGCCTGGCGATGGCCCAGCCCAGCACCCGGCGTACGGCGAACCCCGCGGCGCGCGCCCGGCTCGAGCGGGATTATCGGAGCCACCTGGCGATGCAGCGGCATCGGGCTGAGCTGGTGGCGCTGGGAATGTCGACCTGACGTCTTGAACCGAAGCTGCAGTGGTTGCCGACCCCCACCCTTGATCCCTCCCCGCAAGGGGGAGGGAGACCCTTACGCCAGCATCGCGGTTCCATCGTCTCCCTCCCCCTTGCGGGGAGGGATCAAGGGTGGGGGTCGGCAACCACCAGCCCTCTATTCGGTCACCGCCTCTACCGGCGTCGGCTGAGGCTCCGGCTCGGGATCCGGATGAATGCGGAACCACGCCGCGTAAAGCGCGGGTAGGAAAATCAAGGTGAGCAACGTCCCCACCAGGATGCCGCCGATCATGGCGTAGGCCATCGGCTCCCAGAACACTTCGGTGGCGATGGGGATGAGCCCGAGGCTGGCGGCCAGCGCGGTCAGCATGATGGGGCGCACCCGATGTTCGGTGGCGTCGATGATGGCGCGCCACGCCGAACCGCCCTCCTGTCGCAGGTGCTCGATCTGGACGATCAGAATCACCGAGTTGCGGATCAGGATGCCCACCAGCGCCAGAACGCCGAGAATGGCGACGAAGCCCATCGGCTTGCCGAACGGCAGCAAAGCCGCGACCACGCCGATCAGCGCCAGCGGCGCCACCGCGGCGACGAGGAACATGCGCGAAAAGCTCTGCAGCTGCAGCATCAGCACGGTCGCCATGACGAACAGCATCAGCGGCACCACCGCAACGATCGGCGCCACCGACTGGGCGCTGTTCTCGACCGTGCCGCCCACCGCGAGGTGATAGCCGGCCGGCAGGCCGGCGGCGAAGGCATCGACGGCGGGCTTGAGGTGCTGCGCCACGGTCGCCGGCTGGCGTGCCCCTTCGACCGCGGCGCTGACGGTGATGGTCGGCACCCGGTCGCGGCGGATCACCACCGGCTGCTCCTGGGCATAACGGAAGGTGGCGACCGTCGCGAGCGGGATCGAACGGCCGTCGCCGGTCGCGAGCTGCAGGTTGCGCACCGTTTCGATAGAACCGCGCTCGGCGTCCTCGGGGCGCCCGACCAGGTTGACCAGGTAGATGCTGTCGCGGATCTGGGTGATCGGCTGGCCGGAGGTGACGCCGTTGAGCGCGGAGGCGATGTCGCTGTTGGTGATGCCGAGCTGGCGCGCCTTGTCCTCCAGCACGTCGACCTCGATCACCCGGGCCGTCTCCATCCAGTCGTAGCGCACCGGCCCGACCTCGGGGTTCTCCGCCATCACCTTGGCGAGCGCCTGCGCCTGGGTGCGCAGCGTCTCGATATCGGGGCCGCTGAGGCGATACTGGATCGGCCGGCCGACCGGTGGCCCGAGCGACAGGGTCTTGATGTTGGTGTCGGTGCCGAGGAAGGTCCGCGCCAGGTAGGCTTCGAGCTCCGCCTTCACCGCGTCGCGCTCGGCCAGCCCCTTGGTGACGATCACCGTCTGGCCGATCGAGGGCATGGCAGCGGGGATGTCCAGCGCCAGCACGAAGCGCGGCGCGCCTTCCCCGACATAGCTCGACCAGTGATCGATCTTGTCGTTGCCGGCCAGCGCCTCGGCCTCGAAGCGGGCGATCTGCGCCGAGGTCTCGGCGATCGAGCTGTTGTGCGGCAGGTCCCATTCGACGATCAGCTCGGGGCGGTCCGAGGAGGGGAAGAACTGCTGCTGCACCAGCGTCAGCCCGCCCAGCGCCAGGGCGAAGATGGCAAGGGTCACGCCGATGGTCACCCAGCGCAGCCGCATGCCCCATTCGATGAGGCCGGTGAAGGCGACCATCAGCCGGCTGCGGCCGTGCGCCTTGTGCTTCATCTGCTTGGGCAGCACGGTGACGCCGATCAACGGCGTGAACAGCACGGCGACCACCCAGGAGACCAGCAGCGCCACCGCCAGCACGACGAACAGGGTGAAGGTGAATTCGCCGGCCTGGCTGGGGTTGAGCCCGATGGGGATGAAGCCGGCGACGGTGACCAGCGTGCCGGTCAACATCGGGAAGGCGGTCGAAGTGTAGACGGCGGTAGCTGCCTTGCGCAGCGTGTCGCCGGCCTCGAGCCGCGACACCATCATTTCGACCGCGATCATCGCATCATCGACGAGCAGGCCGAGCGCGATGATCAGCGCGCCCAACGACACACGCTGCAGCGAGATGCCGAAATAGGCCATGGCGAGGAAAGTGATGGCGAGCACCAGCGGGATCGAAAAAGCCACCACCAGCCCGGCGCGGAGGCCGAGGCTGAGGAAGCTCACCACCAGCACGATGGCGACGGCTTCGAACAGCGCGCGGGTGAAGCCGTCGACCGCCTCCTCGACCACCTTGGGCTGGTCGGAGACGAGGTGCACGTCGACGCCGACCGGCAGTTCGGCGGTGATCTTGTGCAGCTCCTCGTCCAGCGCCTCGCCGAACTCCAGCAGGTTCCCGCCTGCCCGCATGCCGATCGCCAGCCCGATGGCCGGCGTGCCGTTATAGCGGAACAGCGCACTGGGCGGATCGACATAGCCGAGGCTGACGGTGGCGACGTCGACCAGGCGGAAGAAGCGTTCACCCACCCGCAGGTTGATCTGGCGGATGCTCTCCTCGGAGGTGAACTGGCCGCCCACCCGCACCGCGACCCGTTCCGGGCCTGCCTGGATGACGCCGGAGCTCGTGACGGCATTCTGATCCTGCAGGGTGGCGATGACCTGCTGCGCACTGATCCCGAGCGCCGCCAGCCGGCGGGTGGAAAACTCGAGATTCACCACCTCATCCTGGGCGCCGATCAGCTCGACGCTGCCAGTCTCCTTGAGGGTCAGCACCTTGGAGCGGGCATCCTCGACATAGTCGCGCAGCTGGCGCTGGGTAATGCCGTCGCCGGTAAAGGCATAGATGTTGCCGAACACGTCACCGAAGCGATCGTTGAAGAACGGCCCCTGCACCCCTTGCGGAAAGGTGCGGGCGATGTCGCCGATCATGGCGCGCACCTGCAGCCAGACCGAGCGCACGGTCGCTGCCGGGGTCTCGTTGCGCAGCGAGACGAACACCGTGGTCTTGCCCGCCGTGGTGACCGAGCGGGTATAGTCCAGCGACTCGAGATCCTGCAGTTCGCGCTCGATACGCTCGGTGACCTGCACCGCCACGTCTTCAGCCTTGGCGCCCGGCCATTGCGCGGCGATCACCATGGTGCGGATGGTGAAGGCCGGATCCTCCTCGCGCCCCAGATGCAGGTAGGAGAAGACGCCGGCCACCAGCGCGACCAGCATGAAGTACCAGATCAGCGAGCGGTGCTCGAGCGCCCAGTCCGAGAGGTTGAACGGCTTCACGGCAGCTTTCCCTCTTCGGCCACGCGTTGCCCCTCGCTGAGGCTGTTGACGCCGGCGATGGCGATGCGCTCGCCGGCGGCAAGACCGGAGCGCACTTCGACCTGGCCATCCGCCGCGGCTCCGAGCTCGACCGGCCTGGCCTTGACGACGCTCTGCGCCGGGTCGACCACCCATACCAAGGTTGCCGCGTCCGTGCGCCTGATCGCCGTCTCGGGGACGCGGATCACCGTGTCGGCCGCGGCGGCGGCGAGGCTGGCGGTTGCCGTGGTGCCCAGCCAGAACTGCGGCGGCGGATCGTCGATGCCGATCTTCAGGCGCCAGCTGCGGGTGACCGGGTCGGCTTCCGGGGCGATCTCGCGCAGCTTGCCATCGACCATCGTTGCGGGGCTGAGCTGCGGCGCCACCCGAAAGACGGTGCCGAGCTCGAGGTTCTGCACGAAACTCTCGGGCACGTCGATGACCACGTCACGGGTGTCGGTGCGGGCGACGGTCAGCACGGTCTGGCCCGCCGCCACCACGGCGCCCGGCTCGGCCCCGACGGTGGTCACGACGCCGTCGAACGGAGCAACGAGGCTGGCATAGGAGCGCTGCTCGGTGGCCTGGGCGAGGCGGGAGCGGGCCTGCACCACGTTGGCGAGCGCCGCGGCGCTCTGCTGCTCGGCCTGCTGCAGGTTGGCGACGGTCGTCACGTCGCTTTCGGTCAGGGCGCGGAGCCGGCCTTCGGATCCCGCGGCATTGGCATATTGCGCTTCGGCGGCCTGGAGGTTTGCTCGGGCGGTTTCCACTGCGAGGTCCAGCGTGGTGGCGTCGAGATCGGCGAGCGGCGCGCCGGCGCGGACCTGATCTCCCAATCCCACGCTGCGGCTGACCAGCGTGCCGCCGACCCGGAAGGCCTGGGTCACCGAAATGCGCGGCGAGACGACGCCGACGAAACTCGCCTCGGCCGTGGTTGCCGGCTCGATCACCATCGACAGCAACCGGCGGGGAGCCTGTTCGGGCGCCTCGGCCGCCGGCTGGCAGGCCGCCAGGGTCAACAGCAGAGGGATGACGGCGAGCCGCCGGATCGGGCTCATGGTGCGCCCCCCTCCACCGTCTTGACGTGTTCGCCCGGGGTGAGGAGCTTGCCGCCCTCGGTAACGACCACCTGGCCACCGCTCAACCCGCCGGCGATGACGACGGTGCCGGTGGCGTATTCGGCGACCTCGACCGGGGTCAGCGCGACGCTGCCATCCGTGCCAACCACCCAGACCGCGGGTTTCCCCTGGCTCAGCCACAGGGCGCTCCAGGGCAGGATGACCCGCTTGTGCGGCAGCGAGCCGGTGGAGCCGGTGACGGGCGCGCCCAGCACCATTTCGGCGGGCGCGTCAATCGCCACCTTGACCTCGATGGTGCCGGTCTGGGGGTCGAGCGCCGGCGCGATTTCGGCGACCTTGCCGGTGGCCTTCACCTCGGGGTTGGAGACCAGCGCCACCTCAACCGCCTGATCCGGCGAGCGGTCGATGAGCGCCGATTCCGACAGGTTGAACACCGCGTTGCGCGGGCCATCTTCGGCGAGGATCAACACCGGGGAGCCGGCGGGCGCGACTTCACCGGCCTCGAACAGCCGGCGGGTGATCTGACCGTCGGCGCTGGCCTTGAGCTGGGTGTAGCCGAGCGCTTCCTCGGCCGTCTGCACCTGCGCGGCGGCACTGGCGGTGGCGCTGTTGGCCGTGTCGTAGGCGGTCTGCGCGCCGTCGAGGCTGCTACGCGTGGTCAGGCCCTGCTTCCACAACGTGCTCTGCCGATCGAGCGTCGCCTTGGCCTGGGCGAGTTGCGACTGGCTGGCGGTCAGCGCCGCCCGCGCGGCGTCGACATCGGCCTGCTGCTCTTCGGGGGCCAGCTGCGCCAGGAGATCGCCGGCCTTGACCCGGGCTCCGACCTCGACGGCAATGGCGGTGAGCTGCCCGCCGACCCGGAACGCCTGTGGCGTCTCGGCTTTCGCCTCGACGGCACCGGTCAGCAGCAATTGGTCCATGTGGTCGACCGCCGCCACGGTCTGGACCCGGACCAGCGGCGCCGGCCGCTCGACCTCTCCGGCAGGCTGGCAGGCGCTCAGGAGCAACAGGGCCGGGACGCCCAAAGTCCAGTTCGCAACCGCCGCTCTGCGCATCGTCCGCCCTCAAGCCGGTGCGATATGCTAGCCGCAGCCGTCATGACGACGCAAGAGTACCTCGGGTAGCCCGTCGGCGGCCGATGTTGACCTCGACCGCCGAGCCAGGGTGCGGCTGGCGAGGAAGGCTACCAGCCCTCGCCCTTGAGTTCGATCAGCGTGGCTTCCAGCAATTCGAGGTTCTCGGCTGCCGACCCCGAACCCGCCAGCGCGTTGTGGACGGCACTCCAGAACTGGCTCGAGACTTCGTTGTATTTCGCCCCGGCGACCGCCGCCGGCCGCCAGACGGCGTTGAGGAATATCTCCTTCCAGCGCGGCACGATCGGCTGCGCCGCGGCCACCTCGGCATCGTCGTAGAGCGCCTCGATGGTGGGTAGGTAGGCGACGCGGATGGCGTTTTCCTTCTGCTGCTCGGCGCTCGACAGGAAGAGCGCCAGCTGGATGGCCGCCTCCTGGTGGCGGGAATACTTCGAGACGGCGATCGCGCGGCTGGCCAATGTTGCCGCCGAGCGCGCTCCCTCGGCATCGCCACGCGGCAGCGGCGCTACGTCGAAGGCGTTGCGGATGGCGGAGTCCTCGCTGTTGCCCAACGCGTAGGCGTAAGGCCAGTTGCGCATGAAAACTGCATTGCCGAGCTGCCAGACGCCGCGACTCTCTTCCTCCTTGTAGCCGAGGACGCCCTCGGGCGAGATGCCGCCGATCCAGCCGGCCGCCCGCTCGATGGCGGCGGCAGCGTTGGGGTTATTGATCGAAATTGTGCCGTCCGGCTCGATGATGCGGCCGCCGGCATTGGAGGCCACCCATTCGAGTGCGTCGCAGGTCAGCCCCTCATAGGTGTTGCCCTGAAAGACGAAGCCCCACATGTCCGGGCTGCCCCCGGCCCTTTCCGCCGCCATGATCTCCCTGGCGGTCGCCTCAAGCTCCGCCCAGGTGGCCGGGATCGGCTTGCCGTATTTTTCGAGCAGGTCCTTGCGGTAGAACAGCGCCGGCGCATCGGCAAAGAGCGGCATCCCCAGCAGCTTGCCGTCGATGGTCTGCCCCTCGATGATCGACGCAAAGTGCTCGCCGATCACCTTGCTGGCGGCCGGAGCGAGGTCGATGAAGTGTTCGGCAAGTTGCGGCACCCATTCATCGGACAGGAAATAGACGTCGATATCCGGGTTGCCGGCGGCCAACCACAGGCGGAACTGCGCGAAAGCCTCAGATCCCGAGATCGGCGCCGGCACCACCGTCACCTTGTTGCCGGTCGCCGCCTCGAAGCGATCGAGTTGTTCGCGCAGCACCTGCGGGTAAAGCCCACCATCGCCGGTGGTGATTGTGAGTTCTACGCCGTTGGCGCCGCCCAGCAGCAAGCCGAGCGCCAAAGCGGCGAGAGCCGATTTTCCAGTAGCTGACATAGTCTCCTCCTCCATTGAAATACGCGACCGCCGGGCACATGCCCAGCCGGTCCGGGTTTCAGGCCCGCTTCCTCTCGCCCGGCCCCTGTGGCGTATCGGCCAGCCGGCGCCGGATGGCTTCCGGCTGTGCCACCTGCAGCACCAATGGCGGCAGCCCGCGCGCCATCAGCTCCAGATCGTCCACCGCCATGCGGCCGATCGCCCGTCGCTCACGGCGGATCGATGCGGCACGATGCGGCGACAGAAGCAGATTGGCGGCGGCCCTGACCGGCGCTGCCGCCGGCATCGGCTCCGTGGGGAAGACATCGATGGCGGCGCGGATATGCCCGGCATTGGCGGCCTCGACCACCGCATCGAAATCGACGAGATGGGCCCGGCTGATCACCACCAGCAACGCGTGCTGCGGCATCGTCTCGATCAGTTCGCGACTGATCAGCCCCTGGTTCTCGGGGGTAGGCGTTGCCAGCACGAAGACCACTCTTGCCTCGGACATCACCGTCTCGAGCGACGCTGGCCGGCAGCCACCGGCCTCGATCACCGATCGGGTCAGCCAGGGGTCGAACACGTCGATCGAACAGCCGAAGGGCGCGAGCAGCGTCACCAGTTCCCGCGCAATCGAACCAAAACCGACAAAACCGACACGCTGGCCAAACAGGGAGAAATCGCCGGCGAGATCGCCCTGCCATTCCTCGCGGCCCGCCTGAACGGCGAGGTGTGCCTCAACCATCCCGCGGCAAGACGCCAGCGTCATACCGAGCGCCATCTCCGCGACCTGTTTCGCAAAGGCCGGAGCGCAGGACAGCACGCGAATACCGCGCATGAAGCACTCGGCGTAGTCGATGGTTGGCGGGAAGTGCCCGCCCACTTCGATGATGGCCCGCAGCCGCGACGCTGCACGCAAGCGCGCCGCATCGAGCGCCGGGTCAAGCCCGATGACCGCCCAGGCATCCGGCAATGCCGCGTCCAGCACCTCCGCCGACAACGCTTCGTCTCGCGCCCATACCAATTCGGCGATCTCGCCCAGCCGTTCGAGGTCCTCCTCGGCGAAAATCTCCCGCATGGTTCGTGGGTACGGGGCGACGATGACCTTCCGGGTCGTGGGCATATCAATCCTCGTTGCAATTTTCTTGCAATATCTTGTACAAGATGTGCAGTGATATTGCAAGACGATGCTGGTTCTCAGAGACGTGAGGACCCCGTAGGCTCAGAATCAGTGAAGGAGAGCTCGTACGATGCCTCGCCCGACGATGGCCGCTGTTGCAAAGCTTGCAGGGGTCAATGCAGGAACGGTGAGCCGTGCACTGGCTGGCTCGAGCCTGGTCAGCGCAGAAACCCGTGCGCGCATCCGCGCGGCGGCAGAACAGCTCGGCTATCCGCTGTTCGACGGCCCGGCCGCCGAGAGGGACAGCGAGCGGCAGGTACTGGTGGCGCTGCGCGATATCGCCAATCCGTTTTTTTCGGACGTCGTGTCAGGGATTGCCGAGGTGGCGCAGGATGCGGGGTGCGGAGTACTGATTGGCAATACCTTCGCCCGCCCCGACGTCGAGAAACGGCTGGCGGCCAACTTCCTGTCGGGCGCGGTGGCGGGCCTGATCATTCAGACCGGTCATCTTCCCAGGGAGCTCGAACACCTGCGCGACCTCAGACGCCGCGCCATCGCTGTGGCGGTGCCTATCGAAGGATCGGGACTGACGACGGTAGGGATCGACGAGTTCGCCGCCGCCAGGGAAGCGGTGTCTTACCTCATCGCGCTCGGACACCGTAACATTGCCCATATTGCCGGCCCCCCTGCCCCCACCAACGCCAACCGTCAACGCGGCTACCGCGAGGCAATGCGCGAGGCCGGCCTCGAACTCGACCCGGCGGCGATCGTAGCCGGGGAGAACACCCTGCGTTCGGGGCAGGAGGCGGCGATGGCACTGCTGTCCCGCCTGACTACGCCAACGGCGATCTTCTGCGCCAATGACGAGATGGCAATCGGGGCCATGACCGTGTGCAAGCAGAAGGGCCTGAGGGTCCCCGAGGACGTATCGATCGTCGGCTTCGACGATGTCGACATCGCCGAGTTCTACGACCCGCCTTTGACCACGGTGCGGCAGCCGCGGCGCGAGCTCGGCCGCCGCGCGATGATCGAGCTGCTGGCGCTGCTCGACGACGAGCAGTCGGAAACGGGCCGCAACATCGTGCTGCCGCATACGCTCGTGGTGCGGGGGAGCACTGCGAGAGCAGTGGGCTAGTCTAGGCGGGCGGGTTGCGGCGACCCGCCGAGCGAAAGTCTCGCCCCGCCAGTCAAACCGGCATCCGTTTCGCCGGACCGCACGACGCGCGGTTGACGATGCGGCTGGCGATCAGCAGGCGGACCGGGATGTCGCGCGCCATCCGCTCGTTGAGGCGGTCGTCGAGCAGCCGCACGCAGCCGGCGCCGATCTGCTGGCCGTGCCCCTTCACCGTGGTCAGCTGGGGCGAGATCTGCGTGGCGGCCTGGTAATCGCCGAAGCCGATCACCGACACGTCCTCGGGGATGCGATAGCCCAGCCGCAGCAGTTCCGAGACAACCGTCACCGCCAACCCATCATGGGCGCAGAAGAAGGCTGTCGGGCGGAACCCCTCGGACTCGATGGCCTTCAGGTGCTCGGTGAAGCGCACTTCCTTCTCGAAGGTCATCTGCCGGAAGTTGATCTGCGGCAGCCGCTCCAGCACCTCGCGCACGCCGTAATAGCGCTCCATGCGGCCCCGATAGCCGGGCGCTCCCTGGACGAAGGCGATGCTGGTGTGGCCCAGTTCGACGAGGTAGCGCGCCACGGCCGAGCCGGCTTCGTGGTCGCTGCCGCCGACGAAGTCGGCCTGCTCGAGCGGCTCGAGCCAGCCGGTGCGCACGATCGGCACGTCGAGCGCATAGACGCGGTCATAGGTGTCGCGTCCGTGCGGCCCCACCATGATGGCGCCGCTGCAGGTGCTGACGAACGCCTCGACCTCCTCGGCCAGATGGGTCCAGCGCACCCGCACCTGGTAGCCCCGCCGCTGCGCCTCGGCCTGCACCCCGCTCTGGATCAGCACGTGCAGCTCGCTGTTGACCAGGTCCGTGTCGTGGAAGACGAGGCCGAGCGTCCGCAGTTCCTTGGGCGCCGGCTGGCGGGCGTAGCCCAGTTCGGCGGCCAGCTCCTCCACCCGCCGGCGGGTCTGCTCGCTGACCCCGCTCTTGCCCGAGAGCGCGCGCGAGACGGCGAACTTGGACAGGCCAAGGCGTGCGGCAAGGGTTCCGAGGGTCACGCGTTGCAAGAAGTTTCCCCGATGTTCACAGCAAGTCCCCCGAACCTAACACAACCTAACGACGTGAAACAGAACGCCGAATCGTTCGGTGCCCGGCAATGTGTCAGGCAGGCTGACCTAGAAAAACGTCGTAGCGGCTTAACATAACGCTTTACCTAACAAATCAGAGTTGCAAGCCTTTCGCAAGCTAACGGCCGGCAGGGAAGCGGCCGCAGCTTGGGAGGGAGATCCAGTCATGAACGGTTTCAGCCGCAGGGCTTTTCTTGCCGGCAGCACGGCTTTCGCGAGCGCCGCACTGGTGGCGCCGCAGGTGTTTGGACAGACGCCGGAATCGGCATTTCTGCAGGCGCAGGTCGACGCCGGCACGCTGCCGCCGGTGGCCGACCGCCTGCCGGCCAATCCGTTGGTGATCGAGCCGTGGGAGCGGGTCGGCCAGCAAGGCGGCCAGTGGGACCACGCGCTGGTCGGCGGCGGTTCGGCTTCGATGCTGGTGCGTTATCAGGGATATGACCCGCTGGTCCGCTTCACTGCCGACTGGTCGGGCATCGAGGCGAACGTCGCCGAGAGCTACGAGGTCAACGAAGACGCGACGGTCTACACCATCAAGCTGCGCAAGGGCCACAAGTGGTCGGACGGCCAGCCGTTCACCACTGCCGACGTGCAGTTCTGGTACGATGCCTATTTCACCGATGCCGAGACCAACCAGGCCGGCAATGTCTGGTGGTCGGCGGGCGGCAAGCCAGCGACCATCGAGGTGGTGGACGAGCAGACCTTCAAAGTGGTGTTCGCGGCGCCGAACGGTTTCTTCCTGCAGCAGATGGCCTGGGCCGACCAGGACCAGCTGGTGCGCTGCCCCAAGCACTACCTCGAGCAGTTCCACATCCGTTACAATCCCGATGCCGACAAGCTCGCCAAGGCCGCCGGGCTCGAGAGCTGGATCGCCCTGTTCCAGCAGGAGATCGGCTATCTCGACACCAATGTCTATTTCCAGAACACCAAGCGGCCGGCGCTGACCGCCTGGACCTTCACCGGCGAAGGCGGCAAGGCCCTGGGCCAGGACACCCAGACCACCATCGCGGTGCGCAACCCCTACTATCACAAGGTCGATACGGCCGGCACGCAGCTGCCCTATTTCGATCGCATCGTCTACCAGATGGTCGCCGATCCCGAGGTCCTGCTGCTCAAGACGCTGCAGGGCGAGATCGACATGATGGATCAGTACATCGCCACCCCTGCCAACAAGCCCGTGCTGTTCGACGGCCAGGAGGCCGGAGGCTACGGCTTCTATACGCTCAAGGAGACGGCCGCCAACGTCATGGCGTTCCAGCTCAACCTCAACCACGTCAATCCGACGCGGCGCGAGCTGTTCAACAACCTCGAGTTCCGCCGCGCCCTCTCCATCGCCGTCGACAGGCAGGCGCTGATCGATGCGGTGTTCGTCGGCCAGGGCGCGCCGGCGCATGCCTCGATGCGCGAGGACGATCCGCTCTACAACGAGCAGTTGGCCAAGCAATATACCGAGTTCGACCCGGACAAGGCCAACCAGATGCTGGACGCCCTGCTGTCCAACAAGGACGGCGAAGGCTACCGGCTCGACGCCGACGGGCAGCGCGTCTCGATCATCTTCGAGCTCGACCAGACCCGCACCACGTTTCTCGACATGTTCGAGCTGGCCATCCCGATGTTCCAGGCGGTGGGGATCGATGCGCAGATGCGCACCATGGATCGCTCGCTGTGGGAGCAGCGCGTCCGCCGCGGTCGCGAATACGACGCCACGGCGCACCAGTTCGGCGCCAATTCCGGGATCGCCGCCATGCTCGATCCGCGCTTCTACGTGCCGATCAACAATAACTGCTTCTACGCCCAGGGCTGGGCGCTCTATTTCACCCAGCCCGACAATCCTGACGCGATCGAGCCGCCCGCCGAGGTCAAGGCGCAGCAGGAGCTCTACCGCCAGCTGGTCGCCACCGCCGAGCCGGCGAAGCAGCAGGAGCTGATGGCCCAGGTGCTGCAGAACGCTGCCGACCTGTTCTTCACCTTCGGCGTCAGCCTGCCCGCCGACGGCTACGGCATCGTCGGGACCGACATGGTCAACGTGCTGAAGCAGATGCCGAATTCGTTCGGATGGCCGACCCCCGGCCCAGCCCGCCCGGAGCAGTTCTTCAAGGCCTGACCATCCGGGCACCTGACTGTTCCTCCCTGGCCGGCCCGCTCCCCTGGCGGGCCGGCACCCCCCACCGTCGTCTCCGAAAGGCCCGTCATGCTCGACACCAAGGCGCATAGTGACCACACCCTGAGGACGGCTCAGTGGTACAAGTCGGCGACCCGCTGGACGCAGCTGACGCTCGCCGAGGACGATCCGCTGCGCTTCGATCCGGCCTTCTGGATCGACGTGTTCAAGCGCACCCGCTCGAACGCCACCTGCCTCAGCGCCGGCGGCTACATCGCCTACTATCCGAGCAAGGTGCCGCTGCATTACGTCAGCAAGTTCATCGGCGACAGCGATCCGTTCGGCACGCTGGTCGAGGGCGCGCGGCGGCT
Organism: Devosia sp. A16; assembly: GCF_001402915.1. GTDB lineage: Bacteria > Pseudomonadota > Alphaproteobacteria > Rhizobiales > Devosiaceae > Devosia_A. The sequence goes on along the minus strand of NZ_CP012945.1, from coordinate 3,068,516 downwards.
GGGCATGCACGTGATGGCGCGGGTCGACCCGCACGCCATCCACCAGGATGCGGCCGATGCACACCCCGAATGGATCGCCGTCGACCGGGACGGCAAGCCGCGCCGCCACTGGGCCTTCCCCGAGGTGTGGGTCACCTGCGCCTATTCCGACTACAATTTCGGCTTCATGCCCCAGGTGCTCGAAGAGCTGACGCGCGACTACGATATCGACGCCATCTTCGCCAATCGCTGGCAGGGACATGGGGTGTGCTACTGCGAGAGCTGCCGGACCAACTTCCGCGCCGCCTCGGGCTACGAGTTGCCGCGCGACGCCAATCCCGAGGATCCGGTGTGGATGGCGTGGGCGGCGTGGCGGCGCACCGTGCTTACCCGGCTGGTGGTCGAGTGGGACGCGGCGATGAAGCGGATCAAGCCGCATACCAGCTTCATCCCGAACATGGGCTCGGTGTCGCTGATGGAGTTCGACCTCGAGGTCATCCAGCGCTATTGCCCGTTCCTGTGCGTCGACGACCAGGGCCGGCGCGGCACCGAGCCGATCTGGATGGCGGGCCGCAACGGCAAGCGCATGCGCGCCACCTTCCCCGATCGCCCGGCCATCCTCATTACCTCGATCGGCCCCGAAGAGGCCTATCGCTGGAAGGATTCGGTGACCACCGGGCCCGAGATGCAGGCCTGGATCGACAATGGCACCACGCAGGGCCTGCTGCCCTGGTTCACCAAGTTCAACGGCGTCGTTCCCGACAACCGCTGGGTTGAGCCGGTGGCCCAGAGCTTTGGCCTCCACGCCGAGCTCGAGCCGGTGCTGACGGGCTTGCAGCCGGTCGCCGAGGTAGCGATCCTCGACCCGGCGACGACGCTGCGCCACCACGGCCAGGAGACCCGCGCCGAGGCCGAGGCCGACGACCTGGGCTTCTATCACGCGCTGGTCGAGGCCCGCATTCCGTTCGAGATGGTCTCCGACCAGGCGATGACGCCGGAGCTGCTGGACCGTTTCAAGGTGCTGGTGCTGGCCAATTCGACCTGCCTCTCTGACGAACAGATCGCAACGCTCGAAGCCTATGTGGGGCGCGGCGGCAGCATCGTGGCGGCGCACGAAACCTCGACCCGCACGGCGCTCAACCAGCCGCGCAACGCCATCGGGCTCGGGCCGCTGCTCGGCGTCAGCCTCGCCGCGCCGGCGCGTGGGCCGGTCAAGAACACCTATGTCGCAATCAACGGCCTCCATCCGATCTCGGAGGGGTTCGACGGCGCCAACCGCATCATCGGCGGCACCCGGCTGCTGGCGGTCGATACCCTGGCCGATGCCGAGGTGCCGTTCCTCTATGTCCCCGATTTCCCCGATCTGCCGATGGAAGAGGTCTACCCGCGCGAAGCGCCGCGCGGCGCCGCTGTGGTGGCGCGCCGGCACCCCAGCGGCGGCCGCACCGTCTACTTCCCCTGGAATATCGGCGGCATCTTCAAGGAGGTGCTGGCGGCCGACCATGCACGGCTCATCGGCAATGCGGTGCGCTGGGCGCTCGGCAAGCCGCTCGATGTCGAGGTGAGCGGCCGCGAGGTGCTCGACCTCGCGGTGCGTGCCGACACCGACGGCACCGCCGTGGTGCTGCACAACCTCAACAACCCGATGATGATGAAGGGCCCGATCCGCAGCGTCTTTCCGGCCGGCCCGCAGGTGGTGAGCCTTGCGATCCCAGCAGGGCGGCGGTTCGCCGGCGCCAAGCTGCTGGTGTCCGGGCGCGAGGCGCACAGCCGGCTCGCCGACGGCCGGGTCGAGATCGACGTGCCGTGGCTCGAAACGCTCGAAGTCGTGCACGTGACCTGGGCCTGAGCCTCCGCCATGCTGCGCTACATCCTCAAGCGGCTGGTCTACATGATCCCGACATTGATCGGGATGTCGATCATCGCCTTCCTGATCATCCAGCTGCCGCCGGGGGACTACCTCACCTCGATGCTGGCTTCGATGGCCGATAGCGGCGTCAACGTCGACCAGGCGCAGATCGCCCGCTACCGCGAGATCTACGGCTTCGACGACCCGTTCCTCGTGCAGTACTGGAAGTGGATCAGCGGCATCGTGCTGCGCGGCGACTTCGGCTACTCGTTCGAATGGAACCGGCCGGTCTGGGGGCTGATCGCCGAGCGGCTGGCGCCGACGCTGTCGGTGTCGGTGCTGGCGCTGCTGTTCGTATGGGCGGTGTCGCTGCCGATCGGCATCTATTCGGCGATGCGGCGGCATTCGGTGGGCGACTACGCCTTCACCCTCATCGGCTTCATCGGCCTCGCCATCCCCAATTTCATCATGGCGCTGACCCTGATGTACCTCGCCTACCGCTATATGGGGCAGACGGTAGGTGGGTTGTTCTCGCGCGAATATGTCGACGCGCCGTGGAGCTGGGACAAGTTCGTCGACCTTTTGGCGCACCTCTGGATCCCGATCATCGTCATCGGCACCAACGGCACGGCGGCACTGATCCGGATTCTGCGCGCCAACCTCACCGACGAACTCAACAAGCCCTACGTCATCACCGCCAAGGCCAAGGGCCTGCCCGAGTACAAGGTGGTGCTGAAGTACCCGGTGCGCATCGCGCTCAACCCGTTCGTCTCGGCAATCGGCTGGGTGCTGCCCGAACTGGTCTCCGGCGTCACCATCACGGCGATCGTCCTCAACCTGCCGATGATGGGCCCGCTGCTGCTGCGCGCCCTGACCGTGCAGGACATGTATCTCGCCGGCTCGATCATCCTGCTGCTCGGCGTGCTGACCCTGATCGGCATGCTGATCTCGGACATCCTCCTCGCCATCCTCGACCCACGGATCCGTTTCAATTGACCCACGTGCATCTCGAAAGCGATGGCGCGACGGAAACCGGCCCGGCCATCACCCCGATCCGGCGGAGCGGCGGCAGGACCGAAATCGCCGTTGCCGGCCCCTGGCGGCTGATCTGGCTGAAATTCGTGCGCCACAAGGTGGCGGTGGTCGCCGGTGTGATCATCCTCGCAATGTACCTGATTGGGCTGTTCGCCGAGTTCCTCGCCCCGGCCCTGCCCGACGCGGCCAAGCCGCAATTCACCTATGCGCCGCCACAGGACATCGCCCTGTTCGTCACAGCGGCGGACGGCAGCTTCAGCTTCATGCCGCACGTCAAAGGGTACAAGCAGACGGTCGACCCCGCTTCGCTGAAACGGACCTTCACCATTGACGACGACAAGGTCGTGCCGATCGGCTTCTTCGTCAAAGGCCCGGCCTACAAGCTGTGGGGGCTCATCCCCATGAACCTGCACCTGATCGGGCCGCTCAAATCCAGCGACACCATGTACCTCTTGGGTACCGACAAGCTCGGGCGCGACCTGCTCAGCCGGCTGATCTACGGGACCCGCGTGTCGATGTCGATCGGCCTCATCGGCGTCGCCATCAGCCTCTGCCTCGGCGTGGTGCTCGGCTCGATCTCGGGGTTCTACGGCGGCTGGGTCGACCTCGGCATCCAGCGCGTCATCGAGGTGATCTCCTCGATGCCGACCATTCCGCTGTGGCTCGGGCTCGCCGCCGCGGTGCCGCTGACCTGGTCGCCACTACAGGTCTATTTCGTCATCACGCTGATCGTCTCGCTGTTCGGCTGGACCGGGCTGGCCCGCGAAGTGCGCGGCCGCTTCTTTGCGCTCCGAAGCGACGATTTCGTCACCGCGGCGCGGCTCGATGGCTCGAGCGAGCGCCGGCTGATCTTCCGGCATATCCTGCCTTCGCTCACCAGCCACATCCTCGCGGTGGTGACGCTGGCGTTGCCCACCATGATCGTTGCCGAGACGGCGCTGAGCTTTCTGGGCATCGGGCTCAAGGCGCCGGTGGTGAGCTGGGGCGTGCTGCTGCAGGAGGCGCAGAACGTGCGCACCATCGCCACCGCGCCGTGGCTGCTGATCTGGCCGGCCGGTGCCGTGGTGCTGACGGTCCTCGCCTACAACTTCCTCGGTGATGGCCTGCGCGATGCAGCCGACCCCTACGAGAGCTGAGGCGGGCGCCATGGCAGACGACGACGTGATCCTCTCGGTCGACAACCTCAGCATCGACTTCAACCTCAGGACGCACGTGCTGCACGCGGTGCGCCAGGTGAGTTTCCAACTCCGTCGCGGCAAGACGCTCTGCCTCGTGGGAGAGAGCGGCTCGGGCAAATCGGTCACCGCGCGAGCCCTGCTGCATATCATCGACAAGAACGGCGCCATCACCGAGGGCCGCATCCTGCTGCGCGGCGGCGGGAGCGAGACCGACATCGTGCCGCTCAGCGAGCGTAGTCCCGAATTGCTGTCGATCCGCGGCGGCCGCATCGGGCTGATCTTCCAGGAGCCGATGAGCTCGCTGTCGCCGGTGCATACCATCGGCAGCCAGATCGTCGAGGCCTTGCGCCTGCACCAGGCGATGAACAAGGCCGAGGCCCGGGCAGCGACCATCGAGCTGTTGCGACAGGTCGAGATTCCAAATCCCGACAAGATGATCGACCGCTACACCTTCGAGTTCTCGGGCGGCATGCGGCAGCGCGCCATGATCGCCATTTCGCTGGCCTGCGATCCCGACATCCTGATCGCCGACGAGCCGACCACCGCGCTCGACGTCACCACCCAGGCCGAGATCCTCGACCTGATCAAGCGGCTGCAGGTGAGCCGCGGCATGGCCATGCTGCTGATCACCCACGACATGGGGGTGGTCGCCGAGGTGGCAGACGAGGTGGCGGTGATGCGCTATGGCCAGATCGTCGAAGCCGGCAGCGTCGACGAGATCTTCCACGATGCCCGCCACTCCTACACCCGGCAGTTGCTCGCTTCGACCGTACGGCTCGAGCAGAACCCGCGCGCCCTGACCCGCCCGGCCACCGCGGCCGCGCCGGCCGACAAGCCGGTGCTCTCGGTGCGCGAGCTCACCAAGTTCTATGGCGGCGGTGGCGGCCTGTTCGGCGGCAGCAGCTACGCCATCCGGGCCGTCGACACTGTCAGCCTCGACCTCGCTCCGGGCGAGAACCTCGGCATCGTCGGCGAGAGCGGCTCGGGCAAGACCACGCTCGGCCGGCTGATCCTCAGAACCGTCGAGCCGACCTCCGGCAGCATCGTCTACAATGACCGCGAGGGGCGCCCCATCGAAGTGACCGGGCTCGGCAAGCGCGAGTTGCGCGGCTACCATCGCGACGTGCGGCTGGTGTTCCAGGATCCGTTCGCCTCGCTCAATCCGCGGCTCACCGTCAAGGACGTGATCGGCGACCCGCTGTTCGTCGCCGGGCTGGCGCGGGGCGCCGCGCTGGAGCGCCGGGTGGGCGAACTGATGGAACTGGTCGGGCTCGATCCGCAGGCGATGGAGCGCTATCCGCACGCCTTCTCGGGCGGGCAGCGCCAGCGCATCGGCATCGCAAGGGCGCTGGCGCTCGACCCGCGCGTCATCATCGCCGACGAGGCGACGGCGGCGCTCGACGTGTCGATCCGCAGCCAGATCCTCGACCTGCTGCTCGATATCCAGAAGCGGCTCAGCCTCAGCTTCGTCTTCATCAGCCACGACATCTCGGTGGTGCGCTATTTCTGCGACCGGGTGGCGGTGATGCATCGCGGCAAAGTGGTGGAACTGGGCACCGCCGAACAGATCTGCACCGCCCCGGCCGAGGCCTATACCAAAGCCCTGATCTCGGCCGTGCCCCACCCCGATCCGCGCCACAAGCGCATGCTGCACCGTACGCGATTTACAGCCGAGGCCACGCCGTGAAGTTCTCCGCCAACCTGTCCTTCCTCTATCCCGAACTCGGCTTTCTCGACCGCTTCGCCGCCGCCGCCCGCGACGGCTTTCCGGCGGTGGAGTTTATGGGCCCCTATGCCGAGCCCAAGCACAAGGTGGCCGAGGCGCTGGCCGCCAATGGCCTCGAGCAGGCGCTGTTCAACCTGCCCTCCGGCGATTGGGCCGGCGGCGAGCGCGGTATCGCGGCGCTGCCCGGCCGCAGCGACGAGTTCCGCGCCGGCATCGCCACGGCGCTCGATTACGCCGCGGCGCTCGGCTGCAGGAAACTCAACGTCATCGCCGGCCTCGTCGCCCCCGGCGCCGACATCGAAGCGATGGAAGCAACGCTGGTCGACAATCTCCGCTATGCCGCGCCCCGCTGCGCCGAGGCCGGCATCAAGCTGCTGATCGAGCCGATCAACCTACGCGACATCCCGCGCTTCTTCCTCTCGAGCACCACGCATGCCGAGCGGATCCTCGAGCGGGTCGGCCACGACAACCTCTATATCCAGTACGACCTCTACCACATGCAGGTGATGCAGGGAGACCTGCTGCCGACCTACGAGCGGCTGCGCGAACGCATCGCCCACATCCAGCTCGCCGACACTCCCGGCCGCCACGAGCCCGGCACGGGAGAGATCAACTACGGCTTCCTGCTGCCGGCGATCGAGCGGCTCGGCTACGACGGCTATTTCGGCTGCGAGTACAAGCCCAGGGCCGGCACCAGCGAGGGCCTCGCCTGGATGCAGCCCTACCTGAGGAGCGCGTGATGAAGATCGGTTTCATCGGGCTCGGCGTCATGGGGCGGCCGATGGCCGGCCACCTCATCGGCGCGGGGCACGAGCTGTTGCTGCACCGGGTGAAGCCGGCTTCACAGGAGCTGGTCGATCGGGGCGGCAAGGCGCTGGCCTCGCCGCGCGAGGTCGCCGCAGCGGCCGACGTGGTGATCCTGATGCTGCCCGACACGCCTGATGTCGAGCTGGTGCTGTTCGGCAGCGACGGCGTCGCCGCCGGACTGGGCAGCGGCAAGCTGGTGATCGACATGAGTTCGATTTCGCCGGTGGCGACCAAGCAGTTCGCTGCGCGCATCGAGGCGCTGGGCAGCGACTATCTCGATGCGCCGGTGTCGGGCGGCGAGGTCGGGGCCCGCAATGCGGCACTTACCATCATGGTCGGCGGCAAGCCGGAGGTGTTCGAGCGCGCCCGGCCGCTGTTCGAGGCGATGGGTAAGACCATCACGCTGGTCGGCGGCGTCGGCGACGGGCAGACCGCCAAGGTCGCCAACCAGATCATCGTCGGGCTGACCATCGAGGCAGTGGCCGAGGCCCTGAACTTTGCGAGGAAAGCCGGAGCCGACCCGGCGCGGGTGCGCGAGGCCCTGATGGGTGGCTTTGCCGCCTCGCGCATCCTCGAGGTGCATGGCGAGCGCATGATCAAGCGCACGTTCGAGCCGGGCTTCCGCATCCGGCTGCATCGCAAGGACCTGTCGCTGGCGCTCGACGCGGCCAAGACGCTGGATCTCAGCCTCCCCAACACCGCGGCGACGCAACAGCTGATGAACGCCGCCATCGCGCTCGGCGACGGCGAGCGCGACCATTCCGGCCTGATCCGCACCCTCGAGGTCCTCGCCGGCGACAAACCCTGATCCGCCCGGCGCCACCCTGCCCTCTTCCCGCGGCGGCCCGTTCCGCCGTTCCAGCCGCTTTGTCTCCAAGGAGCCCCAGATGCCCACCGACAAGATCCCGCAAGTGCCTTTCGGCGCAGTGTATTTCCGCAAGTCCAACCCGCCGCGCGAGGATTGGTCGCGCGACTACCGGGTGGCGCGCGAGGACGGCCTCAACGTCTTCCGGCACTGGTTCATGTGGGCGGCGATCGAGCGCAAACCCGGCGTCTACGACTGGGACGACTACGACCGCCAGATGGACCTTGCGGCAGAGAACGGCATCAAGACGGTGATCGCCGAGCTCACCCATTCGGTGCCCGACTGGGCCTACCGCAAGTGGCGCGACGCCCGGCAGATCCGCATGGATGGCCGGCCGCTCGCCAACCACATGGGCGTATCCTCCTCGACCGGCGGCTTCGCCCATAACGGCGCCGGCGCGCTGACCATGAACTGCCCGGAAGTAAAGGAGGCGGTGGGCAATTTCCTCACCGCGCTGGCCAACCGCTACAAGGGCCACCCCGGGTTGCTCGGCTACGACGTCTGGAACGAGGTGAACTACTCCCCCGAGGTGGATTACTCGGAGTGGATGAAGGCTGACTACCGGCGCTGGCTCAAAGCCAGGTACGGCACGCTGGAGGCGCTGGCCGAGGCCTGGTACCGCTACTCTTATGCCGAGTGGGACGATATCGAACCGCCGGCCGAAGTCGCCGCCTTCGCCGAGGGCCTCGACTGGCTCGCGTTCAAGCGCGAGAACTATTACGGCCAGATGCAGTACAAGATCGACACCATCCGCGCCGTCGACCAGGACTGCCTGATCGCCGCGCATGGGGTGGGCGGCGCCATCCCCAACATGGCGGCCGGCGGCTCGGACGATTGGCTCGCCGCCAGCAAGGTCGAACTCTATGGGCTCACCTGGGTGCCGAGCCGGCGCGGCTTCAAGCCGTGGCAGAACTTCTTCGGCCCCGACATCACCCGCGCCGCGGCGCGCGGCAAGAGGTGGTGGCACGCCGAGCGGCCCGGCGGCCCGCTCTGGCTGCAGCCGCAGGTGCTGGGCCACAACAAGGACGATGGCCGGGTCATGGACCCCGAGGATATCCGCACCCTCACCATGACCTCGTTTGCCGCCGGCGCCACGGGCGTGCTCAACCTGCGCTACCGGCCACTGCTCGACGGGCCGCTGTTCGGCGCCTTCGGCTCCTACGGCATGGACGGCTCGCGGACGCCGCGTTCCGACATGGCGAGCGCCATCGCCAAATGGGCCAACGCGCCTGAGCAGCAGCCGCTGTTCGCGGCGCGGCCGGTCAAGGGCGAGGTGGCGCTGCTGGTGATCCCCGAAGCGCAGGCCTGGGATTACTTGCTCAACCACAACCACAAGCCCGAGCTCTACCGCGAGGCAATGTGGGGCGCCTATCGCGGCCTGCTCGATATCGGCATCCAGCCCGACTGGGTGCATATCGACGACATCGCGCAATACGACACCATCTATGCCCCTTACCCGATCATGCTGACCGCCGCGCATGCAGAGCAGCTGGCGCAATGGGTGGAGGCCGGCGGCACGCTGATCTCGGAGGCGACGCCGGGCTATTTCGGCGACCGCGGCAAGGTCGGCACGGTGCAGCCGCATAACGGGCTGGACCGGGTGTTCGGGGCGCGCGAAACCGACGTCGAGTTCATGCCCGATATCGCCGACCGCGTCAGCTTCTCCTTCGGTGGCAGCGACGGCATCACCTGCGGCGGGTTCCTCCAGGCCTACGAGCCGACCACCGGCAAGCTGCTCGGCAGCTTTGCCGATGGACGCAAGGCGGTGGTCGAGAACAGCTTCGGCAAGGGCCGCACCCTGCTGGTCGGCAGCCACCCGGGGGCGGTCTATTTCAAGTCGAGCACGCCCGAGAACCTCGGCTATTTCCGCGCGGTCTTCGACTGGACGGGCAAGCAGCGGCATGTCGATACGGGCAATCCGCAGGTCCATGCCCGGCTGCATCTGGGGGCCGATGGCGGGGCGCTCTGGCTGCTCAACCAGACCCGCAACCCGCAGCCGGTGACAGTGACGCTGGGCGCCGCGCATCCCGGCCTCAAGCTGCTTGGCGCCTATTGGGGCGAAGCGGCGGGCAACAGCGCCGTCATTCCGCCGCGCGACGTTGTAGTGCTGAAGCTCGGTCGCTGAGGGGCGGTTGCAGGCTTGGCGCCCCGGACAGAACCGAGAGCGTGAGGATCGCCGTCAGTTGTCGCGGCGCCTCGCGCTCCCAGCGCCTTCGAGGTTCAGCAGGTAGGCTTTGGCCCCGAGACCGCCGGCAAAGCCGGTGAGGCCGCCATCGCTGCCGACCAGCCGGTGGCAGGGCGTGATGATGGAGATCGGATTACGCCCGTTGGCCGCCCCGACAGCGCGCGTGGCGTTGCCGGCGCCCAGTTCGATCGCAATCTGGCGGTAGGTTCGGGTCTCGCCGAACGGGATGCGCAGCAGGGCTGCCCAGACGCTCTTCTGAAACGCCGTGCCCTGGGCATTGAGCTTCAGCTCGAACGCTCTGCGCTGCCCGTCGAAATACTGCTTCAGCTGTCGCTCGGCCTCGAGCAGGATGGGGTGCGCCGGGCGTTCTCCCACAATGTCGAGCACCACGCGGCCGGGGCGCTCCACCGCCCACAGCACGGCCGCGAGACCATTGTCGTTTCCGACCAGCGTCAGATCGCCAACCGGCGACTCGATGGTCTTGAAGAAGAACTCTTCGGACCGGGCATTCTGTCGAGCCATGGCGCTCCTCCTGCCCGACTTGTGCGGCAGATGCGCTCGCTCAGACTACCCGATTTTCGCGATGCCGCGGCGGCGGGGACAACCTGCCGGCCCGGGATGATGGCGTTGCTCGGAGAGAAGATTGGCGCGCCCTAAGAGATTCGAACTCCTGACCCCCAGATTCGTAGTCTGGTGCTCTATCCAGCTGAGCTAAGGGCGCGCACGGCCGGTGTGTTCCGGCGAACGGCGTGACCCATACATGGGCCGCCGCAGCATTGCAAGCATCGACGCGCGAGGAATTTTGACGCGCACATGACAGTCACGCGATGCGGATGGAATGGGGCAGCGTGACGTCGAAGCGGGTGCCCAGCGGCTGGTCGACGAAGCTCAGCTTGCCGCCATGCGCCTCGGTGAGTTCGCGGGCGATGGCGAGGCCGAGCCCGGTGCCGCCGGCCTTGGCGGACCCTTCGAAGGCGACGAACAGGTTCTCACGGGCGCGCGGCGGCAGCCCCGGACCGTTGTCGGTGACCGTCAGGGTCAGCCAGTCCGGCGTTTCGGCGAGGGTGACCTCGACCTCTGGGTTGTCCAGCTTGCTGCCGGCGGCCTCCAGCGCCTCGCGGGCGTTCTTGAGCAGGTTGTCGAAGATGCGGGCGAACTGGTCGGGATCGGCCGAAATGGTGACGGCATCGGGCACATGGTTGGTCCAGCGGATCGACGGGTGACCGACGAGCCCGGCATCGAACGCCGCCTCGTCGAGCAGCAGGTGCAGGTCGACCGGCACCGGACGCGGCGGCGTGGCGCTCTGGCGGCCATAGTCCAGCACCGACTGGGCAAAGCCGATGGCCTTGTCGATGGACAGCACCAGGCGCGGCGCCAGCCGCTGCACCTTGGGATCGTCGACATTGGCCACCTGGTCCGAGAGCAGTTGCGCCGAGGTCAGGGTGTTGCGGAGGTCATGGTTGATCTTGGCGACGGCAAGGCCGAGGTCGGCGAGGTGCCGTCGCTGGCGCAGCATGGAATAGATGTCCGATTCCATCGCCGCCAGTTCGCGCTCCATGATGCCGATCTCATCGCGACGCTCGCTCGGGGCGAGGATCAGCGCGGCATTTTCCGGCGCTTCTGAAAACCCCACCAGGTTGCCGGTGAGCCGACGGATCGGCACGATCAGGATGCGCGACACAAACACATAGAGCACGGCCGAGGTGATGATGGCGAGGATAAGCGACAGGAAGAACAGGTTGCGCGAATAGAGCAGCAATTCGCTCCTCAGCGGTGCCTCGGGCATCAGCACCTCGATCACCCGGTCGGGCATACCGTCTTCCTCGCCGACGATGCGCAGGGTGCGGTTGGAGCCCAGCACCAGGGTTTCGAGCGCACCGAGAATCAGCGAGGCCGGATCGCGCTGGCGCAGGTCGACCGTCACGGCCTCGCGCGGCATGCTGACGTTCTCCAGTTCGATCAGCTGGCTCTGGCCTTCGCGACGGTAGACGATGGCGAGCGCACCGGCCGAGGTCAGCAACCGGTCGGTCAGCATGCGCGGCAGGTTCATCGCGTCGGGCACCGCATCGAGCACGCGGGCGGCGACGACGCCGACGCGCAGCCGGTCGTTGAGCCAGCTCTGGCGGAAATTGGCGGCCGATGGCAGGTAGATCACCACCTCGACCGCGAGGATCACCACGATGATGGTGGCGATGATCTTGACGGACAGCCCGGAGAACGGGCCAGGCATCGCGCGGTTGGGTTTGGCCATTGCGCGATGATTAGCCCGGAAAGCCGCCGCGTTCCAGCCGCAACAGATGACAATACAGGGCTAACCCAACAGCCGGTTGAGCCTGATCCACTGTCGCAGAAGTGGTTTGCCGGCCTCGCCGCGGCGGAACTCTTCACCCAGTCGCACGGCAATCTCGGCAAAGGACGGATAGGGCGCCACCAGTTCGGCCAGTTTGCCGGCGTTGAGCCCGCCCGACATGGCGAGCGAAAACAGCGACACCAGCTCGGCGGCGCCCGGACCGACGACCCCGGCCCCGAGGATCCGACCGGAGCGATCGGTGATCAGCTTGGCGAGGCCGTAGGTCTGGCGGGCGGCGCGCGCCCGGTCATTGTCGGCATAGGACCAGCGGGTGACGCGGAAGCCGGCGCCGTGCCTGGCCCGTGCCGAGCTCTCGGTGAGGCCGATTTCCGCCAGTTCCGGATCGGTCGAGAGGACGCGCGGCACCCGCAGGGCGTTGGGCTTTTCCATGGCGCCCAACAGCGCGCTGCGGACCACTGCCTGGGCCTGCTGCACCGCTGCCTGCACCGACTGGCCGCCGGCGGCATCTCCCACCGCGTAGACCCGTGCATTGCTGGTCTTCAAGGCCGGTGACAATTGCAGCAGCCGCGGATCGGCCTTGTTCATGCGGATGCCGGCCTTGTCGAGATCAAGACCGGCAAGGTTCGGCATGCGCTCGGGAGCGATGAGAATGTGCGAGGCATCGAGCAGTTGCTCGGTCTCGCCGCTCTGGACCGCGACGCCGATGCCCATCGAGCGCGGCTGAATGGCCGTCACCGTGGCATGGGGGCGAAGGCTGACGCCTTCCTCCCCGAGCCGCTTGAGCGCAATCCCGGCGAGTTCGGGATCGTAGCCCGAAAGCATTTCGCCGTTCTCCACCACGGTGACCTCGGCGCCGAGCCGGGCATAGGCTTGCGCCAGTTCGAGCCCGAGCGAACCACCGCCGATGACCACCAGGTGCGTGAGCTTGCGCGTGTTGTCGAGAATGGTTTCGCTGGTGAAATAGGGGACGGCGTCGAGACCGGGAATCGAGGGCACCGGCAGGCGGGCGCCGGTGGCGATGACGAAGCGGCGGGCGCGAATCTCGGTATCGCCCACCGCCACGGCCTTGCGACTGATGAAGCGGGCGGCGCCCTCCACGACCTCGACGCCCAGCGCCGCGAGGCGCGCCGCCGCGTGCTGCGGGGCGAGCGTGGTGATCACCTGTTCGACGTGATCGTGAACGCGGCGAAAATTGACCCTGGGGTCCTCGGCAGCGATGCCGAAGGCGGCGCCGCCGCGCACGGCCTGCGCCTGTGCGGCGGCGGCGACCAGCGCTTTGGCCGGAACGGCGCCGGTGCTGAGGGCATTGCCGCCGAGGCGGGCTTTCTCGACCAGCACGACGGATGCGCCATAGGCGCGGGCGGTTTCAGCGACAGCCAAGCCGCCGGATCCGGCCCCGATGACGCAGAGGTCGGGCGTAAGGATATCGGCCAATCTCGCTCTCTCGACTAAGCCCCCGCGCCTCATTATCACCGGCGTCAGGTCCAACAATAGTGGTTGGGATCAAGCCAGTGTGGAAATCGGCGGATTTCCGCGTCGACGCATGCCGTTCTGCCGCATGGCGGTTGCGTTGACTTCACCGAACCAATTCCCTATAAGCCGCCCCAATCTGCCGTAGGCGCCCTGCTCAGGGGCCGGCCGGCAAGCACCTTGCTGCTCTCAAGTATAAGAGGAACCGCGCGCCGGCGTGGTCAGATCGTATGTCGAAACGCACTTTCCAGCCGAGCACGCTCGTCCGCACCCGCCGGCACGGCTTCCGCGCCCGCATGGCCACCAAGAACGGCCGCAAGATCCTGAACCGCCGCCGTGCCATCGGCCGCGCCAAGCTTTCGGCCTAAGGCGCTGGCCGTGAACACGGCCACGCAACGGGACGGCGCCTTGCGGCGCCTCAAGAACCGATCCGAATTCCTGAAAGCCGCCCGGGGCCAACGCGTCGGGCGCGCTGCGTTTTCGCTGCAGGCGAACGCGCGTGAGCTCGAAGCCCCGGGCGTCGGCTTCACGGTCACCAAGCAGACGGGCAACTCGCCCGAGCGTAACCGCATCCGCCGGCGTCTTCGGGCTGCCGCACAGGCTTGCGCCACGCGGTTCGAGCCCCAACATGATTATGTGCTTATCGGCCGCCGCGAGGCGCTGAGCATTCCGTATGGCCAGCTGGTCAGCGATCTGGCTGCTGCCCTTTCCAAAGTCCACCTGAAGAAGAAGAGCTGATGCAGTCCGATAACAACCGCAACATGATCATTGCGATCGTGCTCAGCATCGTGGTGCTGTTCGGATGGCAGTTCTTCATTGCCAACCCCCAACTGGAGCAGGCGCAGCGGCGCGCCCAGCAGGCGCAGCAGACGACGACCACCGATACCGGGCTCGCAACCCCCGCCGCCGACGGCAGCACGCCGGCAGCGGCCGGCTCGACCACCTCCAGCGGCCTGTTCGCCGACCGTGCCGCCGCCCTCGCGGCCTCGCCCCAGCGCGTCAAGATCGACACCCCGTCGCTCCTGGGCTCGATCAACCTCAAGGGTGCCCTGCTCGATGACCTGCAGCTCAAGCAGTACACCGAGACGGTCGACCCCAATTCGCCGATCATTACCCTCCTGATCCCGTCGGGCGCCCCGGGCGGCTACTACGCCGATGCCGGCTGGCGGGCGGCCACCGGCGGCACCCCTGTGGTGGTGCCGGACGAGAACAGCGTGTGGAGCGTCGAGGGCGATGCGCAGACGCTCACCACCGAAACGCCGGTGACCCTGAAATGGGACAATGGCGCCGGGCTGATTTTCCGCCGCACGATCAGCGTCGACAGCAACTACCTGTTCACCGTGGCACAGTCGATCGAGAACACCGGCTCGGGCGACGTGGCGCTCTACCCGTTCTCGCGCATCGTCCGCCAGGGCAAGCCGCATGTGCAGAACTTCTTCGTGCAGCACGAGGGCCCGCTCGGCGTGCTGGGCTCGAATAACCTCGTGTCCCTGAAGTACGACGACGTCGTCAATGAAAAGGAAATGCAGAAGAACGTCGACAGCACCACCGGTGGCTGGGTCGGCATTACCGACAAATATTGGGCGACCGCCGTGCTGTCGGAGCCGGGCGCACCGCTCGCCGCCCGCTTCTCGGCGACGCCTTCGGGTGCCATCAACGTATTCCAGACCAGCTTCGTCGAGACGACCCCGGTGCTGGTGCCGGCTGGCGGCAAGGCCGAGAACAAGACCTATGTGTTTGCCGGCGCCAAGCGCGAAGGCGTGATCTCCAGCTACGAGAAGACCTACGGCTTCGACCGGCTGGAACTGCTCATCGACTGGGGCTGGCTGCACTTCATCACCAAGCCGATGTTCTACCTGCTGCAGTTCCTCTACGGGATCCTGGGCAATTTCGGCCTCGCCATCCTCGCGGTGACGGTGATCGTCAAGGGCCTGTTCTTCCCGCTGGCCAACCGCTCCTACGCCTCGATGGCGGCGATGCGGCGGGTGCAGCCGGAGATGAAGTCGATCCAGGAACGGTTCAAGGACGATCGCGCCGCGCAGCAGCAGGCGATGATGGAGCTCTACAAGAAAGAGAAGATCAACCCGTTGTCGGGCTGCTGGCCGATCCTCATCCAGATCCCGGTGTTCTTCTCGCTCTATACCGTCATCTTCATCTCGCTCGAGATGCGGCACGCGCCGTTCTTCGGCTGGATCGTCGACCTGGCGGCGCCCGACCCGACCAACATCTTCACGCTGTTCGGCCTGATCCCATGGAATCCCACCACCCTGCCGGTGGTCGGCGGCCTGTTGCACCTGGGCGTGTGGCCGGTGATCATGGGCATCACCATGTGGGTGCAGATGAAGCTCAACCCGCCGCCGCCGGATCCGACCCAGGCGATGATCTTCAACTGGATGCCGATCATCTTCACCTTCATGCTCGGCTCGTTCCCCGCCGGCCTCGTGATCTACTGGGCCTGGAACAACCTGCTCTCGGTGACGCAGCAGTGGTTCATCATGAAGCGCCACGGCGCCGAGGTGGATCTGCTCGGCAACATCGCGGCGAGCTTCAGGCGCAAACCCAAGGTCGAAGAAAAGCCGGCCGGCGGCAAGGCGAGCTGACGGAACACAGCCAGCTGACGCGGCAAGGGGTGATCAGGTGCTGGACAGCCTCTGCCTGATCACCGGCCCCCGCACCGGGGCCAACCATCTGATGCAGCTCGGCGGCAATTTCGCCGAGCTCAAGAGCTTCCCCGAACTGTTCGGCAGCCTCGCCGAGCGGATCGAGCCGGATCAGGTGCTCGACCGGGCGGTGGCAGCAACCCGCGCCGAACACAAGCGTGTCCTCGTCTTCAAGCTCTGGCACGACACGCTCGAGCCCGAAACCGTCGAGCAACTGGTGCTGTCGTGGCCCGGCATGCGGGTGATCTTCGTGGTTCGCCGGCAGATCGACGCCTATGTCAGCTGGTGCAAGGCGATCCATGTGCACAAGTGGCAGGACGTGGACACCTCGGCCGTTCGCCTTACCCTCGACATCGCCGATTTTGCCGCCTGGCTGGAGGCGCAGGAGCGCTGGTATGCGCGCTGGCGCAACTGGCTCGACCGGCGGTTTCTGCCCGCCCCTATCCTCCGCTACGAAACCGATATCGACCAACGGCCGGAAGGCGCGTTGCGCCGCTTCGCCGCCGCGGCGGCGCAGGTCGGGGTGACGCTGAGGGTGCCGACGACGCTCACCACCACTGGATTGGTCAGGCAGGACCGGGTGAAGGCCGCCGCCGACAAGGTGGACAACTGGCCGGCGTTCTCGAAGGCGCTGGTGACGCAGGGGCTGGAGAAGCGGGCTTTCGGGTATCCGGTGTAGCGGCCGACTGATAGAGACGGCCCCCTCCCATCCTCCCCCATAAAGGGGGAGGTGCCCCGCCGGTGTGTTTGGCACGATCGTAGACAGAGCCTCGACTCTTCACCTCCCCCTTTATGGGGGAGGCCGGGAGGGGGTTGTCTGCTTCAGTCCGCACCCCGCTCCCCTTCCCTTCTCCGCCGCCCTCCCCTATTGAACGCCAATGAGCGAGACACAATCGAAGTTCAGCGCCGACCAGATCGAAGCCGGCCGGCTGCTGTTCGCACGGCCCTTCGTCTTCACCAAGGGCTGCGTGCGCATTGCCGACCTGCCGCCGGCCGACCGGATGGAGATCGCCTTTGCCGGGCGCTCCAATGTCGGCAAGTCGTCGCTGATCAATGCTCTGACCGGCACCACCGGGCTGGCCCGCACTTCGAACACCCCCGGGCGAACGCAGGAACTCAACATCTTCGAGAGCCAGTCGGAGGCGCTGAGAATCGTCGACATGCCCGGCTATGGCTATGCGCGCGCCCCCGAAGACAAGGTGAAGCAGTGGACCCGGCTGATCCACCAGTACCTCACCGGCCGGCCGAACCTCCGCCGCGTCTATGTGCTGATCGATGGCCGGCATGGACCGAACGCCAATGACGCGACGGTAATGAACGAACTCGACAAGGCGGCGGTGAGCTACCAGATCGTCGTCACCAAGGCCGACAAGCCGAGCCGGACCGAACTCGAGGCTGCACTGGCCAAGACCCGCGCGGCCATCGCCAAGCGGCCGGCGGCGCACCCGGAGATCATCCTGACTTCGAGCGAGGAAAAGACCGGCCTCGAGCAGCTCAGGGCCGAGATCCGACAGTTGCTGGAGCATTAGGCTCCGACCGGCTGGCGCTAGCGCGACAGAAAGCTTCCCAGCCAGCCCGCCACATCCTGGCTGTGCGACGGCGTCGCGACCGACGCCACGGCCGCATCCACCACCGCGTCGGGCGCCTTGCCGCGCCTCAGCTCGGCCAAGGCCAGGGTATAGTCGTCGCGGAATTCCGGATGCGGCTGGAGGCTCAGCGCCTTGCCGTTGGCGTAGACGAGGCCGGCATTCGGGGTGAACTCGGAGCCGAGGAAAACCTCAGCCTCCCGGGGCGGAACCAGCACCTGATCCTGGTGCGAGCAGGCGATGGAGAGGGCCGGCAGGTCGGTCGAGAGAAAGCCGGGACGGGACTTCACCGCATAGGTGTGGCGGCCGAGGCCCCAACCCTTCTCGGATTTGCGCACATCGCCGCCCAGCGCATCGGCCATGATCTGATGGCCGAAGCAGATGCCCAGCATCGGGGTATTGGCGGCGTAGGCGGAACGGATGAAGGCGCGGAGCGGCTCGAGCCAGGGGTAGTCATCGTAGACGCCGGCAGCGGAGCCGGTGATCAGGATGCCATCGAGCTTCGTTGCGTCCGGGAACTCGGCCCCGTCGCAAACCGCCACAGTCTCGTACTCGAACGGCTGGCCCGCCTCGTCGAACATGCGCCGGAACATCGGCGGATACGCGCCGAACTTTGGGCGGAGGGGCGCCGGCACATCGCCGGTCTGGATGATGGTGAGTTTCATGGCGCGCCAACAGATGGGACGGTTCGCCCAGGTTAGCAAGATGCGCTGCGGCGCGGCAGCGTTGCGTAGAACAAGGCCCTCCATCCCAAGCGTCGAGTTGACGCGGGGGATGGAGGGCCAGTCGGAGGTCGACCGATGGTCCGGCGCTCAGGCCGGAGTGAAGGTCAAGGCCAGGCCGTTCATGCAATAGCGCAGTCCGGTCGGCTGCGGGCCGTCGTCGAAGACGTGGCCGAGATGGCCGCCGCAACGGCGGCAATGCACTTCGGTGCGGGTCATGCCCAGCGTGTTGTCGGTGGCCTCGCCGACGGCATTGTCGAGCGGCTGATAGAAGCTGGGCCAGCCGGTGCCGCTCTCGTACTTGGTCTTGGAATCGAACAGCGGCAGCTCGCAGCCGGCGCAGTTGAAGATGCCGGCGCGGTGCTCGTAGAGCAACGGCGAGGAGCCGGGGGCTTCGGTGGCTTCGTGGCGCAGCACCTCGAACACCTTGGGCGGCAGCTTGGCCTTCCATTCGTCTTCGGTCAGGTTGATCTCGAAGGTGCCTTCGGCAGCGCGGCTCGAGCCCATAGGACGAAGTGAGAGGAATGCGGCGCCAAGCGCGGCTGCGGCAGTGCCGCCCAGCAGAAACGTGCGGCGATCGACTTGCATGGATCAGGCCTTTCAGCAGTTGCCGGCAGTCTATCGCGGCGGCCGGCGGGTGCATCTCAAAAGCGCGTGTCCCACGAGGCCAACCCCGCGGGACACGACAGTCTATTCGCAGGAACGATCGCGAAGGTTACATCTTGGGCAGCAGCACCTTGTCGATGACGTGGATCACGCCGTTCGACTGCACCACGTCGGCGATGGTCACGTTGGCGACGCCGCCGGCCTCGTCGGTGATGGTGACCTTGCCGTCCTTTTCTTCGAGGGTCAGCTTACAGCCGCCGACGGTGTCGACGACGTGCTTACCCCCATCGGCCTTCACCATCGAGGCGATGTCGGTCGACAGCGCCTTGGCGGCGATGACGTGGCAGGTGAGGATCTTGACCAGTTGATCCTTGTTTTCGGGCTTCAGCAGGTTGTCGACGGTGCCGGCCGGCAGCGCGGCAAAGGCCTCGTTGGTGGGGGCCAGCACGGTGAACGGGCCGGGGCCCTTGAGAGTGTCGACCAGGCCCGCTGCCTTCACGGCGGCGACCAGCGTGGTGTGATCGGCCGAGTTCACGGCGTTGTCGATGATGTCCTTGGTCTCGAGCATCGGCGCACCGCCGACCATCGGGTTTTCAGCAAACGCAACGCCCGAGAGCGCGGAGACCGACAGCATGGCCGAGACGGCAAGTACGCGAAGAGTGGGGAGCTTCATTGTTCTGTTCCTTCCTTTGGCAGTGTCCGCAGTGTTCTTGTGATGGGACAGCGGGAGATACGGAGGGAACTTCGGTGCAGTTTCGGATCACATTTTCGTCCGGCGCGGTTTATTCGCAGCCTGCAGCGAAACTATTTCCAAGCCCGCGCCGTATGCGCGCCGCCATCGCCCGGAAACGAAAACGGCCCGCCTCGGGAAGGCGGGCCGTTGCTGCATAATCGTCTCGCGGACGTCAGATCGGCGTGACGGTGCCGACCGCGACGATCGGACCCTGCGCCACACCGGTGGGGGAGCCGCCCTTCTGCTCGAGCGTCACCGCCAGCACCGTCCCCGGCTCGATATTGGCCTTGGCGGCGGCATCGAGCGGGATCTCCTTGCGCTGGTCGACCGGGATCACGCCCATCGATACGGCGGGCTGCTCGCCCTTGATGTACCAGAGCTCGAAATCCTTGTCGGGCACGGCTGTGCCCTTGAGCGAGGTGATCCGCACTTCGCCGGTGGCCTGATCGTAGAGGGCGACGAACTCGACGCCGCTGCCCTCCTGCGCCTGGATGGCGGCAACGAGCTGCGTGGCGAGCGCATTGGCATCGACGCGGGGCTGCATCAGGTTGACCCCGACGGCGATGACGGCCACAGCCGCCGCGGCCGCAGTGAGCCCCCGCCACAGCGCCAGCGAATTCCACCAGCCGCCGGAGGCACTGGCGCCGAACAGCCGGCTTTCGATCCGAGGCAGCACCCCGGCAGGCGCCGCGACCTCGGCGAACTCCTCGTCGAGGGTCGCAAGACGGGAACGCCACAGGCGCAGGTCGGAGGCCAGTAGCGGATCGGACGCGATGCGGCGTGCCACCGCGGCGCGCTCGCCGCCTTCGAGCAGGCCAAGCGCATATTCGGCGACCAGGACCTGGTCGTCCTCCCTGCCGCCGCTTTGACCTTCCGTACTCATGCCTGGAGGCACTCTCTCAGTTTCAAGAGGCTGCGCCGCAGCCATGTTCGCATTGTGTTCAGCGGCACGTTGTGACGCGTCGCCAGTTCCTCATAGCTGAAGCCGTCGAGATAGGCCCCACGCACGCAATCGGCCTTGTCGCTCTCGAGTTCATCGAGGCAACCGTCGATGCGCGTGCGCTCCGAACTTCGGATGGTGGCCTGTTCGGGGTCAGGCCCGGCATCGGCGAGGTCGAGTGCGAGGTCGATATCATCGCTCACCGGCTTGCGCGCCCGAAGGACGTCCAGCGCGTGGTTGCGGGCGACCGCCACCAGCCAGCTGATCGGGCTGTAACCGCCGGCCACATAACGGTCGGCGCGCTGCCAGATCTTGACGTATACTTCCTGCAGCGCCTCTTCGGCTTCCGCTCTGTCCTTGAGGATACGCAGGGTGACGCCGAAAAGTTTCGCGCTGGTGCGGCTGTAGAGATCACGAAAGGCGGCGCGATCCCGCAGGGCGCATCGGGCGATGAGGTCGGCGATGTCCGGGCTCGCGGTGCTGCTCATGGCGCGGACCTTAGCCAATGGGCCCGCGACTGCCTATAGCCCGGCGGCGCCGTGCCACGAAAACTTCGTGATTATTCTGTTGAACGCACGGGCTCAAAAGCGCTTTCGACTCCAGAGGAATGCGCTATAGGACGAAGCACAATGGATACAAAGCGCGCCATGCCCGACATCGAGAGTTTCTCCCGCGACGCCGCCGTCCTGTCGCAGGCGCTGCCCTATATGCAGCGCTACGAGGGCAAGACGGTCGTAGTGAAGTATGGCGGGCACGCCATGGGCGACGTGGCGCTGGGCCAGGCCTTCGCGCGCGACATCGCGCTGTTGAAGCAGTCCAAGGTCAACCCAATCGTCGTGCATGGCGGCGGGCCGCAGATCGCCTCGATGCTGAAGAACCTCGGCATCGAATCGAAGTTCGAGGGCGGGCTGCGGGTCACCGACAAGCGGACCATGGAAGTCGTCGAAATGGTGCTGGCCGGCTCGATCAACAAGGAGATCGTGGCGCTGATCAATGCCGAGGGCGAATGGGCGATTGGCCTCTGCGGCAAGGACGGCAACATGGTCTTCGCGCGCAAGGCCAGCAAGACGGTCAAGGATCCAGGCTCCAATATCGAGCGGGTGCTCGACCTCGGCTTCGTCGGCGAGCCGGCGGAAGTCGATCGCACGCTGCTCGACCTGCTGGCGCGTTCGGAGATGATCCCGGTGATCGCACCGGTGGCGCCCGGCCGCGACGGCCAGACCTACAACATCAACGCCGACACCTTCGCTGGCGCCATCGCCGGTTCGCTCGGCGCCAAGCGCCTGTTGTTCCTCACCGATGTCGACGGCGTACTCGACGCCAACAAGAAGCTGATCCCCGAGCTGTCGGCGCGCGACGCGCGGGCCCTGATCGCCGACGGCACCATCAATGGCGGCATGATCCCCAAGGTCGAAACCTGCCTCGAGGCGCTCGACAATGGCGTCGAGGGCGTGGTGATCCTCAATGGCAAGACCCCGCATGTGGTGCTGGTCGAACTGTTCACCGCCCATGGCGCCGGTACACTGATCGTCAGGTAGGGGCGAAAAGGCCGTTAAGACGGCCGCCTTTGATCTTGCCAACCCGCTGGCCGTCATCCGGGGACGGTTGAACGTCGGGATCGTCGTCGCTCTTCGCCGCGGCAATTGTGGCTTTCCCCTCATCCGGCGCTACGCGCCACCTTCTCCCCGACGGGGAGAAGAATCCTGCGGCGCCGGCGAGCCACCCCTTGTTCCTCTCCCCGTCGGGGAGAGGGTCGATCGGCCGAAGGCCGAGACGGGTGAGGGGGTGGCGGGCACAAGACGGTCGACGGGAGGCGCCACTTGACCTCACCTGGAGCCGCTATCCAGCCCCATCCAGTCACCCGGCTTCTCAACCTTCACCGTCAGATCATGCCCCATACGCCGAGCATGGCGGCTCTCACCCGGCTGACGGCTGGTGTGCGGGAGCGGGCGGCTTTCGGTGCGGCTGTGCATGGCCGCTCTCATTGCTTCAGCCACGGGGTTTCGACGCTCCAGAAGATGGCGTCGACGCCTAGATAGTCGGTGGCGAAGGCGGTGAACTCGTCCCTGGTGAAGGGCTTGCCGGTCTTGTCGTTCTTGTAGGTGAGCGTCGGCTCCTGCACCGCCATGCCGACGAAGTCGAGCTTGCCCTTGTACTGGTTGAAGAACGGGTAGGAATTCTTCATCTGGCCTTTGCGCCAGGGCACGATATCGGGGCCGCCCAGGCCGATGTCCTGCGCGGCGGCCCGCTCGAACAGGCGGCCCATATAGTTGTGGTCGTTCTCCCACTCGCAGGGCCAGAAGTTGACGTACTGCACCACCTTGGACGTGGAGAATGCGGCCCGCGCAGCGGTAAGGTTCTCCAGTTCGGCCTCGAAATAGGCGTCGCAACTGAAGCCGGTGGTGTCGGCTTTCATGTCGATGTCTATGGCCGTTTCAGGCAGGTTGACGCCTTCGACCTTGCCATCGAAGCGGGCAGCGAGTGCCTTGAGCAGGCCCTGAAAGCGGATGCGCACGGCGGGGTTCCACTGCATGGTGGTCCAGCCATAGGCCTGGGCCTTGCCCTCACCGGGGTCATCCACCTGCGGCACGAGGCCGCCGCCATACTCCGCGCCTTCGAGAATGTAGTCGGGAACGTTGCGCGCCTCGGGCGAGAAGAAGCGGTCCTGGATCTGGATGAACAGCTTCTTGCCCAGCTTGCCGGTTCTGGCGAGGTCCCGTTCGATGGCGGAGAAGTCGTACTCCCCCTGCCTCGGCTCGAGCGCCCGCCAGTTGTAGACCACCTGGGCTCCGGCAATGTCGTCGCGTTCGAGCAGCGGCTGCGCCGCGGCAAGATCGCCGTTGCCGGTATAGATGAAGTTCTCGGCGGCCTGGACGTTGCCGGCGAGAGCGGTGGCGAGCCCGAAGATGGCGGCGGCAGTGATGCCGAAGACGGCAAGGCTGTTCACGATGGCTCCTGTTCGCGTTTGCTGGGACGCGAGATGGAGCCGCACTTGGCCAGGACGGCGACCGACATGTGGCATTTTATGGAAAGTCGTCAGCAATGGTTAGCCAGTCGCTAACGCCCTAACCCTGCTGCGGCTGCTGCCAGGACAGGCCCAGTTCGGCCCGCACCTCGATGGCCCCGAAACGCGCCATCGGCTCGCGACGGGCGATCGCCTCCGCCTCCTGCATGTCGCGCGCCTCGATGACGAAAAAGCCTCCCAGGTGCTCCTTGCTCTCGACATAGGGCCCGTCGGTGGCCGAGACCTGGCCGGCGCGCGAGCGGACGATGCGAGCGGTGGTGGGCTCCTTGAGCGCGAGATCGAGAATGAGGTGACCGCTGGCGGTGAGCTCGGCATTGGCCCGCTGATTGTCGCCATCCATGGCGGCAAGTTGCTCAGGTGTGGCGGAGTCGATCAACGACTGATCGACGTGGACAAGGCAGACATAGCGCATCGGTTTCTCCCGTGATTGCCGGAGTGGTCGACTGCACGACCACGGAATCGACATCGAAGAGCAACAAAAAAGGGGCGCCAGATGGCGCCCCTCGTCTCAGGCCTCGGCGACAACCGGGGCCGCGGCCGGGGCACCGGCTCCCTCGCCAGGCCTCCGGATTTTGAGGAACGGGACCAAAATCACCACCAGGCCGAACGAGACGATCTGGTAGACGATGGCCGGCGCCGCCGCCTCGGCGAAAGCGACATGCGGCTGGTGGCCGGCGGCGAAGCCCGCCGCAAGCTGGGTGAAGAAGATCTGCCCGACCAGCGCCACGCCGATGGCGCCGCCCACCTGCTGGAAGGCCTGCAGCGCGCCCGAGCCGGCGCCGGCATCGCGCGGCGGCACCCCCGCCAGCACCGACTGGAACAGGCCGGAGAAGCCGAGCCCCAGCCCCAGGCCGGCGAGCAGCAGCGGCGGCAGGAAGGTCCAGTGGTCGACGCTGTCGCCGAGCCCGCGAATGATGAAATCGAGCCAGGTGATCCCGACCACCAGGATGGCAGCGCCAAGCGCCAGCCTGGCCCGCAGATAGCGCTGGCCGAGCCGGCCGATGAACAGCGAGACCGCGAGGACGCCGACCGAGAACGGCGTGTTGGTGAGGCCGGATTCGAGCGGCGTGAAGTTGTAGCCCGACTGCAGCAGCAACGAGATGACCATGAACATGGCCGGCACGCCCGAGGCGAAGATGGTGGTGATGAGCAGGCCGAGCAGATAGTTGGGGTTGCTGATCAGGCTGAAGTTCAGCAGTTGCGGCTGATCGATGCGAGCCCGATGACGCTCCCAGATGATGAAGATGCCGGCAA
The DNA here is from genome assembly GCF_001402915.1 of Devosia sp. A16. Taxonomy (GTDB): domain Bacteria; phylum Pseudomonadota; class Alphaproteobacteria; order Rhizobiales; family Devosiaceae; genus Devosia_A. Next base: position 3,043,585 of record NZ_CP012945.1, on the reverse strand, counting down.
AGATCAGCCCCACCGCCATCAGGCCCCAGAGCCATGTGGGCCAGCCCAGCGCGTGGCCTTCGACCAGCGGCAGCACCATGGCGACGATGGCGATGCCGAACAGGCCGATGCCGACGAAATCGTTCTTCAGCGTCGGATGCCCCGGGGTACGCGGGATCAGGTACCAGCCGGCAATGACGGCCAAGAGGCCGAACGGGACATTGACGAGGAAGATCGGGCGCCAGTCGAGATCGAAGAAGTTCGCGCCGATCAGCAGCCCGCCGACGATCGGACCGGCCACGGCAGCGAGGCCCGAGCTCAGCCCGAACAGCGAGAAGGCCTGGCCCTTTTCCTCGGGCGGGAAGGTGACCTGCGCAATGGCGAGCACCTGCGGGGTCATGCAGGCGCCGGCGAGGCCCTGCAGCACGCGGGCGACGATCAGCCATTCGATCGAGGGCGCGAGGCCGCAGAAGGCGGAGGCGAGCGTGAAGGCAGCAACGCCGATGAGAAACATGCGGGTGCGACCGACGATGTCGCCGAGCCGGCCGAACGGCAGCAGACCCAGCGCGAAAGCCAGCACATAGGCGGCAATCACCCATTCGATCTGGGTCGGATCGGCGCCGAGGTTCTGTTGCAGGCTGGGCAGCGCCACGTTGACGATGGTGACGTCAATGAGATTCATGAAGCTGGCGAGCAGCAGCACGGCGAGCGCCACCCAGCGGCGGGGATCGGCATCGGCCTTGGACTGCGGCACGTGGAATTGCGAGGACATGGGTCTAGTTCCTGGTCGTGGTTGAGCGAACGGCGCGGCGCAACTCGGCGCACAGCCGTTCGAAGTACTGGGGTGAGGTATCGGGGCCGCGGCCGAAGCCGACCAGCGCTCCGATGAACATGCTGGAGGCCGCCTCGGGATCGAGGTCGGCCCTGAAACTGCCGTCGGCGACACCGTCGACGAAGATGGCGGCAACCATCTGGTGCCATTTGGCGAGGATCGGCCGCATCGCCGCCCGGATCACCTCGTCGCGGCGCGCCCGCTCCATCAGCTCGGACATGACGGCGAGCGTGTCGCGCTGCTCGAAGAACAGCTCGTGATAGTCGTAAAACTCGTGCTCAAGGCGCTCAGAGGGGGACAGGTGGGCCCGCGGCCGCACCTGCGACTGGGCCCGGAAATCGTCGCGCATGGCGTCGGCGACGAGGCCGATCAGCGCCTGCTTGGTGGGTACGTGGTAGTGCAGCGTCGCCACATTGATGCCGACGCGTGCCGCGATATCGCGGGTGCGCAGTCCCTCGAAGCCCTTTTCGACGATCAGCTGGCGCGCCGCCGCGGCGATGGCGCGGCGACGATCGTCGGTGTTCTCCCGTTTCGGAGCGCTGCTGGTGACGGTCATGGTTCCTGGCTTGCCGACAATGTCGCGTCAACTGGCGTGATTTCGACGCCTGTTGCCGGCTGGCGAAGGCACATACATCGCGGCGAGTTATCAATCAAGTGATTGATTGAGCGAGAACATCAAACCGAGCATCGCGCTCTGCAGCCTTGCGGCGGACGCAGAGTGAAAGTTCGGGCGAAAGCTGCCATATTGCGGGAATGAACGATCTTACGCCTCGCCCCCGCTCATTTTCCCATGTCACCGACTGGGTGTTCGACCTCGACAACACGCTCTACCCGCGCGAATGCAACCTGTTCGCGCAGATCGACCTGCTGATCAGCCATTACATGGTCGGCGTCACTCAGTTGCCGTTCGACGAGGCGCGTGCCTTGCAGAAGGCCTATTACCGCGACTACGGCACGACGCTGAACGGGTTGATGCAGTTGCACGAAGTGGACCCCGACCACTTCCTCAACACGGTACACGCGATCGACTATTCGCCGGTCGCAGCCCATCCCGACCTGGTTGGCGCGATCCGCGCGCTGCCGGGGCGGAAGTTCATCCTCACCAACGGCGATGTCGGACACGCGCGCGCGGTGCTGCACCGGCTGGGCAATGCCGACGAGCTGTTCGACGACATCTTCGATATACGGGCCATGAGCTACCGGCCCAAGCCGTTGCCGGAAGCCTATGAGGCGTTCTTCCTCAAGCACGGCATCGACGCGCGACGCGCCGCAATGTTCGACGATCTCGAAAAGAACCTGCAGGTCCCTCACGATACCGGCATGACCACCGTGCAGGTGATCGCCGGGGAGGCCTTCGCGCACGAACAGGTGGAAGCCTGGGAGCTCGAGCGCACCGGCGGCGCGCATGTGCACCACATGACAGCGGATCTGGCCGGGTTTTTACGCAAGCTGCCTTAGGAGGTCGGCGACCGCCGACAACCCGGTGGTTGTGGACCCCACCCCTGTCCCCTCCCCACAAGGGGCAGCTAGACCAAAAAACACTGGTCTCTCAGTCTGCGTCTCCCTGCCCCTTGCGAGGAGGGATCAAGGGTGGGGGGCGGCCCGCACCGGCCGCAGGGCTCACCGCGCCAGCGATACTTCCGGCAGATTGTAGTGTTCGCGGATGACGTTCCAGCCCTCTTCGGCGCTGTCGACCACGGTGAACAGGTGCGGGTCGTCCGGCGCGATGGTGCCGGCCTCGGCCAGCGCCTCGAAGTTGATGACCTTGTTCCAGAACTCCTTGCCGAACAGCAGCAGCGGCACGCGCTCCATGCGGCCGGTCTGGATCAGCGTCAGCGTCTCGAAGAACTCGTCCAGCGTGCCGAAGCCGCCGGGGAAGATGGCGACGGCGCGCGCCCGCAACAGGAAGTGGATCTTGCGGGTGGCGAAATAGTGGAAATTGAAGCAGAGCTCGGGCGTGATGTAGGTGTTGGGCGCCTGCTCGTGCGGCAAGACAATGTTGAGCCCGATGGTCGGCGCACCGACATCGTCGGCGCCGCGATTGCCGGCCTCCATGACGCCGGGACCGCCGCCGGTGACCACCACATAGTCGCGGAAATCGAGAGCACGCGAGGTGAGCGAGGCATATTGGGCGAAGCGGCGGGCCTCCTCGTAGTAGCGTGAGGCGGCCTCGAGGTTCTGCTTCTGCGTCTCGTTGCGGGCGGCCCAGGCGGGCTTGCCAGGCTCGGGGATACGCGCACCGCCGAACAGCACGACGGTCGAGCGGATGCCGTGTTCGCGCAGGCGGAACTCGGTCTTCAAATACTCCAGCTGGAAGCGGACGCCGCGCGTGTCCTCGCTGGTCATGAACTCTTCGTCGGAGAAGGCCAGCCGGAATGCCGCGGATTCGGTCTGCGGCGTCGCTGGGGCGCGTTTTGCCGCATGCACATCCTCTTCCGAGGTCCGAAGCGGGGTGTGGGCGCGTCTGGCCATTCTGGCGTCTCCGAATAGTGGCCTTGAGCTTGTCACGGCCGGGGTTAAGGATCGTTGACAGCAGGACCTGTCCGGATAATGTCCGGCGCGCCTCAATTCCCCCGATCCGAAAGCTCTGCCCATGTCGTATGCCGATCTCGCCAAGACCATCGATGCCGCCTGGGAGGCGCGCACCGAGATCAGCTCGAGCACGCAGGGCGCGGTACGCGAGGCCGTGCAGACGGCGCTCGAACTGCTCGACAGCGGCAAGGCGCGGGTCGCCGAAAAGTCCGACGGCGGATGGACGGTCAACCAGTGGCTGAAGAAGGCGGTGCTGCTGAGCTTCCGGCTCAACGACAACGCGGTGATCCAAGGGCCAGGCGGCACCACCTGGTGGGACAAGGTGCCTTCGAAGTTCGAGGGCTGGGGCGAGAATCGCTTCCGTGAGGCAGGCTTCCGCGCCGTGCCGGGCTCGATCGTGCGGCAGGGCTCCCATATCGGCCGCGGCGTGGTACTGATGCCGAGCTTCGTCAATATCGGTGCTTTCGTCGACGAGAACTCGATGGTCGACGGCTGGGCCACGGTCGGCTCGTGCGCGCAGATCGGCAAGAACGTCCACCTCTCGGGTGGCGTCGGCATCGGCGGCGTTCTGGAGCCGATGCAGGCCGGCCCGACCATCATCGAGGACAACTGCTTCATCGGCGCCCGCTCCGAAGTGGTCGAGGGCGTCGTCGTGGGTGAAGGCTCGGTGCTGTCGATGGGCGTCTATATCGGCGCCTCGACCAAGATCGTCGACCGCGCCACCGGGGAGATCCATATCGGCAAGGTGCCGCCCTACTCCGTCGTGGTTTCGGGCAACCTGCCGGGCAAGCCGCTGCCGAACGGCCAGCCGGGCCCGAGCCTCTATTGCGCGGTGATCGTCAAGACGGTCGACGCGCAGACCCGGTCGAAGACCGGCATCAACGAGCTGCTGCGCGACTGACGGGAACGTGCGGGACCATGACAAGCACCGACGGCGTCGACCCCGTCCGACTGCTCCAGCAACTGATCCGTGAACCTTCGGTAACACCCGAGGCGCATGGCGCTCTCGAGGTGCTCGATGCGGTGCTGACGCCGCTCGGCTTCACGTGCGAGCGGGTGCGATTCGAAGGCGACGGCTCCTACCCGGTCGACAACCTGTTCGCGACACGCGGCGAAGGCGGCAAGCACCTGCTGTTTGCCGGGCATACCGACGTGGTGCCGCCGGGCGATAGCGCAGCCTGGCGACATGCGCCGTTTGCGGCCGAGATCGTCGACGGCACACTCTACGGGCGTGGCGCGGCGGACATGAAGTCGGGGATCGCAGCGTTCATTGCGGCGATCGCGCGGGCGCCCGAAGCGGGGCGCATCTCGCTCGCCATCACCAATGACGAGGAAGCCGATGCGGTCAACGGCACCGACAAGCTGATGGCCTGGGCGGACGCCCAGGGCCACCGCTTCGATTTCGCCATCGTCGGCGAGCCGAGCGCCACCGCCCGGGTGGGCGACAGCATCAAGGTGGGGCGGCGCGGCTCGCTCAACGGGCAGATCCGGGTGACAGGGACGCAGGGCCATGTCGCCTATCCCGACAAGGCCAACAACCCGCTGCCGGCGGCGGCGCTGCTGATCGGGGCGCTGACCGGCAAGCTCGATGACGGCACCGAGCATTTCCCGCCGTCGAACCTCGAATTCACCTCAGCCGATGTCGGCAACGAGACCACCAATGTCATCCCGGCCTCGGTGTTGCTGCGCTTCAATGTGCGCTATAACGACCGCTGGACGCCGGAGAGCCTGATCGCCGCCATCGAGGAGGTGATCGGCAACCAGGATCTGCGCGGCTGCACGGCGGAATTCACGATCGTCGGTCGCCCCTCCCGCTCGTTCCTGTCGCCGCTCGGCGGCGGAGTGGAGACGCTGATCGAGACGATCGCCCGGCGCACCGGCATCCCACCCGAGCTCTCCACCGGCGGCGGCACCTCCGATGCCCGCTTCATCGCCGATTATTGCCCGGTGGTGGAGTTCGGCCTGCCCGGCCCGACCATGCACAAGGTGGACGAGAACGTCCGCGTCGCCGATGTCGAGGAACTGACGGCGCTCTATGCGCAGTTCATCGCCGACTATCTGGCGGCGCCGTGATGGCCAACGGTTTTCTCGGCGCGGTCGGCGCGGCCACCCAGGCGGTGTTCGGCCGGACACCGGAGGCCGCCGAAGCGGCACGGCAAGTGAGCTGGACCTACGCCGTCGCCGGTATCGTCGTGATGGTGCTGCTGCAAGCCATCCTGCTGGTGGTGCCGTTCGCCGGTGCCTTGCCGGAGGCGTTGCGCGCGGTGATCGATTTCGCATTGCTGGCGCTGGTGATGACGGCGGTGCCGTTCGCGGTCACCGGTGGCGCCGGCCTGCTGCTCGACAGGCGCAACAGCCTGCCGGCGCTGTTTCTGTTCCTTGCCCTGGTGCTGGCGCTGAGCCAGCTGATCGGCATCATCCTCGGCGCGGTCGGGGTCGGCGCCGGCACCGCGATGCTCGGCATTCTCGGCTATTTCTCGGCACGGGCCAGCCGAAGCCTGTTCGGCGTCGGCTGGGGCATTGCGATCCTGATCGGCGCGCTGGTGGCGATCGGCAGCTTCGCCGCGAGCTTCCTATTGCTGGCATTGCCGACCGGCCAAGCGATGCTGGCGACGCCGTGAACGCCTTCGGCGAGCTGTGGCGCGCCATTATCGGCTGGCTCGACCTCTTGGCGGCGCGCCCGGACAGCGCCGAAAAGTTCAACCTCAGCCGCCTCGGCCTGGTCAACGCGACCGGCTGCTACCTCGCCGTGGTGATGGCGCTGATCGTCGTCGAAAGCGCCCTGAGCGGCTTTCCGGGCTGGCCGACTGTCGGGCTTGGGGTGCTGGCCAATGCGGCATGGCTGGGAACGGTCTGGGCCGTGATCTGGGTCACCGCCAGGGTGGTGCGGGGCTCGGCGATCGCCATGGCGGTGCCAGCCAGCTACGCGATGGCCTTCACCTTGGGGCTGTCGCTGCCGCTCGGCTACCTCGCCGGCCCCAACATCGTCACCGGCATGCTGGGCGTCTTCGGCTTCATGCTGTTCCGTGTGGCGCGTCAGATCGGCAAACTCAATTTCGGCATTTCTGCCGCGTTTGCCATTCTTTCTATCGTCGCGCTTGCCGCTGTCCGAGTCGGGCTCTACATGCTGACCACCGGTATGCAAGGGATCGGCTAGTGCCTGAACGCAGCAACGATATCTGGGACGAGGTGGCTTCGGCCGCCCGCGGCGTTGCGGCGCTGGTGATCGGCGATCGCCGCGCCGGCAGCTATTTCGATTTCTCCGATCGCGGTCTCGTCGGCAGCTTCATCGCTTTCCTGGTGGTGGCGCTGATCAACACCGCGGTGCCCCTGGTGCTGGGCATCCCGGGGGCGAGCGGCACGGTGTTCCGTGCCGTTGCGACGGTGATCATCGTGCTGGCGCTGCAGATCGGCGCGGCGGCCATCGTGCTCCGGCAGCTGAAGCGCCCCGATGCGCTGGTGCCCTATATCGTCGCCGACAACTGGGCCACCTTCTTCCTGACCATCGCCACGACAGTGCTGGGCCTCACCGGCATAGGCGGCGAACTGCTGATGGTCGTGACCGGCATCGTGATCATCATCGTCATGGTGAACATTGCACGGCTCATCCTGACGCTGACCGCGTGGCAGATCGTGACGTTCCTCGTGGCGCAGCTGATCAGCGGCATCGTCGCGCTGATGGTGCTGACGGTGATCTTCCCGCTATCGGCAGACCAGCTGGCCGAACTGGGCACTGCGGCGGCTAATAATCGACCCTAGTCAGATACAACCCGTCCGGCGGGGCCAGCGGGCCGCAGCGGGCACGATCGCGCGCGTCGAGCGCCGCCCGGAAGTCGCGCGGCTGCCATTTGCCGTCGCCCACCAGCTTCAGCGACCCCACCATCGAGCGGACCTGGCTGTGCAGAAAGCTCCGCGCCTTGGCGATGACGACGATCATTTCGGCCTGTGGCGATACGCTGAAGATGTCGAGCGTGCGCTCGGGGGAATTGGCCTGGCATTCGGCGGCACGGAAGGTAGTGAAATCGTGCCGGCCGAGGATCAGTTGCGCCGCCGCGTGCATCGCCTCGACATCGAGCGGCACCGGCACGTGCCAGACCCGTCCCATATCGAGGCCGGGCCGGGCGCGGCGGTTGAGGATGCGGTACTCGTAGTGCCGGGCGGTGGCGGAGAACCGCGCCTCAAAGCTGTCGTCGACGCGGTCGACGGTAAGGATCGCCACCGGGTGCGGCTTGGTGTGATAGTTCAGCGCTTCGCGCACCTTGAACGGATCCCAGTCGCGCTCGAGGTCGAAATGCACCACCTGGCCGAGCGCATGGACCCCGGCGTCGGTGCGCCCGGCGGCCTGGGTGACGACGCCTTCGCCGCTGAAGCGCTCGATCGCCTCCTCGAGCAGTTGCTGCACGGAGAGATCGTGCGCCTGCCGCTGCCAGCCGCAGAACGGGCGACCGTCATACTCGATGCTGAGGCGGTAGCGGGGCATCTACGATACCCACCCCGACCACCGGGTCGTTCCCGCAAAAGCGGGAACCTCCGTTTGCGATGCCGGCAAAAAAAACAGAGGTCTCCGCTTTCGAGGGGATGACACCGAAGGTTTGGAAGCTGCAGAGCGCACCCTTTAACCCGCCCGCTCCGGCAACGCCCCAGCCCCCCGCAGGAAGGTCGCCGCGTCCATGGCGCCCTTGCCCTCGCGCTGCACCATGGTGAGGCGCACGGCGCCGGCGCCGCAGGCGATGGTGAGTTCGGGCAGGATGGTGCCTGGGGCGCCCTGCCCCGCAACCAGCGTCGAGCGCAACGCCTTGATGCGGGTGGGCGTGCCGTTGAGGGCAAGCTCGAACCAGGCGCCGGGGAACGGCGAGAGGCCGCGGATCAGATTGTGCGCGTTGCTGGCGGGCTTCGTCCAATCGATGCGGGCTTCGGCCTTGTCGATCTTGGCGGCGTAGGTCACGCCAGCTTCAGGCTGCGGGGTGAAGTGCAGGCTGCCGCGATCGAGCGCGGCGAGGGCCCGCCCCATCAGGTCGGCGCCCACCAGCATCATCTTGTCGTGCAGTTCCCCCGAGGTCATGTCGGGGCCGATGGGCATTTCCTCGATCAGCCCGACGGGACCGGTGTCGAGCCCTTCATCCATCTGCATCACCATGACGCCGGTGCGGGTGTCGCCAGCCATCACGGCGCGCTGGATTGGCGCGGCGCCGCGCCAACGCGGCAGGAGCGAACCGTGGAGGTTCAGGCAACCGAGCCGCGGCGCCTCGAGAATCGGCTTGGGCAGGATCAGGCCATAGGCGACGACCACCGCCACATCTGCATCGAGCGAGGCGAACACCTCCTGCTCGGGCGCTTGCTTCAGGCTGCGCGGGGTAAAGACGGGAATCCCGAAACTTTCGGCGGCTTCATGCACCGGCGACTTGCGCTCGGCCTGGCCCCGGCCCGCGGGCTTCGGTGCGCGCGTATAGACGGCGACGACCTCATGGCCGGTGGAAACGATCTCGGTGAGGGTGGGCACGGCGAATTCCGGCGTGCCCATGAAGATGATTTTCAGTTGAGGAGCTCCTCTTCTTTCCCGCTCCCCTCAGGGCGCTACCGCGTCCCTAGGAGGGAAAGGGTGCCCGAAGGGCGGGTGAGGGGAAGTTCAGCCAAACGGCCCCTCATCCGTCTCGCTGCGCTCGCCACCTTCTCCCTCAAGGGGAGAAGGAAGAGGGCTTCGCCCTGCCCAGCGCGCTTCAAGCGCGCTTCGACAACCGCTCGGCCTTCTGGAACTTCTTCAGCACGCGGTCGCGCTTCAGACGGCTGAGATAGTCGATGTAGAGCACGCCATCGAGGTGATCGAGCTCGTGCTGCACGCAGACCGCAAGGCGGTCCTTGGCATCCAGTTCGATCTGCTTGCCGTCGAGGTCGGTGTAGCGGACCGTGACCTCGGCCGGACGCTCGACATCATAGTAGAGCTCGGGGATCGACAGGCAGCCTTCCTCGGTGGTGACCGTCTCGTCGGAATATTTGAGGATTTCCGGGTTCACCATCACCAGTGGCGCCGGCTCCTCGCCTTCCTTGGCGAGGTCCATTACCACGATGCGCTTCAGCTCGCCGATCTGCGGCGCGGCGAGACCGATACCCGGCGCGTCGTACATGGTTTCGAGCATGTCCTTGGCGAGCTGCTTGATGCCATCGTCGATCTTCTCGATCGGCTCTGCAATGGCGCGCAGGCGCTCGTCGGGCAGGATCAGGATGGGGCGCTTGGCCATGAACGTTCAGTCCTTCATCGGGGGTTGCCGCTGAATATGGTATTTCCCGGGCGCGGGTCAACGGCCAGCCGGTTGACGCGCTGTTTACCCCAATTGCGGCGCCGAAGAACAATGCGAGAACAGCACGCTCGAATCGTGTAAGCTCGTGCGATGGATCGTGTGCTTTTCGTCATCGCCGACGTCCCCGTCACGCTGGAGATCGCCGCCTATGCGGCCGTGGGCCTGGTGGCTGCGCTGCTGGTCGCGCTGCTCGTCGTGGTGATACGGCAATCGCGCGCCAGGGCGGAAGAGGCCTGGCAGCGGGCCGAGGAAGCGGCCGCGGCTCAGCTCAGGGCGCAGGAAACCGAGCGCTATATCGCCGACATGCTGCGCGTTCAGTCGGAGATGACCGGCCGGATGCAGACGATGAGCGAGATTTTCGGCTCGCGCACCTCCGACCTGGCGCGACTGGTGAACGAGCGGCTCGACAGCCAGGGCCAGCGCATCGGCGCCGCCATGCAGGAGAGCAACCAGAAGACCAACGAGAGCCTCAGCAAGCTGCAGGAACGGCTGGCGGTGATCGATCGGGCGCAGTCCAACATCACGCAGCTCAGCCAGAACGTGGTGTCGCTGCAATCCATCCTCGCCAACAAGCAGACCCGCGGTGCTTTCGGGCAGGGGCGGATGGAGGCGATCATCGGCGATGGCCTCGCGCCGAATTCCTATGCGTTCCAGGCGACGCTCTCCAACGGCAGCCGGCCCGACGCGCTGGTCTACATGCCGAACGGCGCGCCCTCGCTGGTAATCGACGCCAAGTTTCCGCTCGAAAGCTGGCAGCGCTTCACTTCCGCCGCCGAGGGCGAGGACCCGCGCTTTGCCGCCTCGGGATTCCGCAACGATATGGGCGTCCACATCAAGGCGATCTCCGAAAAATACCTGATTGCCGGGGAGACCGCCGATACGGCGTTCCTGTTCGTGCCGTCGGAATCGATTTTCGCCGACCTGCACGAGCATTTCGAGGATGTGGTGCAGCGGGCGCTGAAGGCGCGCATCGTCATCGTCTCGCCCTCGATCCTGATGCTATCGATCCAGGTGGTGCAGGCTCTGCTGCGCGACGTGAAGATGCGCGAGGAGGCCTACCGGATCCAGACCGAAGTGCGGGCGCTGCTCGCCGATGTGGGCCGGCTGGACGAGCGGGTGCGGAAGCTCCAGACGCATTTCACCCAGGCCGCCGGAGACATCGGCGACATCGTCACCTCCTCGACCAAGATCGTGAAGCGGGGCGAGCGCATCGAGGCGATGGAGTTCGACGACGCGCGGCCGGAGCAGCGCCTCGCCGGGGAGTAGTCCCGCACAGGCGGGACTACCGGGACGCCACGGCGCGGGCATTCACCCGCCATGGAGAATGCAGACGGGCTGTCATTTTCGCCATCGCAACGGATCGACGATCGGTCGCGGCAATGGCGGCAAGCCAATGTCGCGCCGCAGCCTGTCAGGGAGCGGCGGCTCGCGGCGCAGTTTCCCCCACTCGATCCAGGCTCGCAGCCGGTTTCGCCAACCGGAGCGACGGGGAGCGGGAGAGGTGGTCTCGGATTCTGTCATGAGCAAAGCAGGCGCCCGGCGCCTGCCTCCTGGTTAGAGGGAAGGCGCCAGCGAACGAAAACGGCCCTCGGCCCGGCGGTGTCCGCCGGCCCTTGGGCCTCGACGTCGTAGCGATGTGGTTAGAGGTGCGCCGGCAGGCGGCGGCTAGGACCTATCGTCGGCGCATCACGAAACTCGCGGACATGGGTCCCTTCCTCCTGGGCCTACGGCAATGAATGCCATGGACCTCAGGAAGCTAGGCGGCCAGTCCGCTCGGCGCAAGGGCCGCCTGGAGATCGTCGGGGAACCCGCCCTGAAAAACGCGTCGCCTTAGCCGGCGAGAGCGCGCAGCTCCGTCGGCGGGTTGCTGTCGAGGAACTTGCTGCGCCCTTCGGTCAGCGCCGCGAAGCTCCGGATGTCCTCAGGACGGCTCAGCAGATAGCCCTGGGCGGTCTGGCAGGTTTCGTTCTTGAGAAAGACCAGCTCCTCGATACGCTCGACGCCTTCGGCGACTACCGGGACGTTGAGGCCGCTGCCGAGCCCGAGCACGGCGCGGACGATGGCGGCCGACTGATCGTTGCTGTCCACCGAGCGGATGAAGGACTGGTCGACCTTGATCTTCGAAAACGGGAAGGCGCGGAGGTTGGCCAGCGAGGAGTAACCGGTGCCGAAATCGTCCATGGCGATGCGGACGCCGAGCGCCCGGATCTGCCGCAGCGTCGTCACTGCCCGGATCATGTCGCGGATCAGCGCCGTCTCGGTGATCTCCACCTCGAGCCGCGAGGGCGACAGGCCGGTGCCAAGCAGGACCTCATGGACGGTCTGCGCGAAAGCGGGAGAGTGCACCTGCACAGCCGAGACATTGACGGCCACGGACAGCGGTGACTGCCAACGGGCCGCCTCGCTGGCCGCGGTGCGCAGCACCCATTCGCCGATCTGCAGGATCAGCCCGCTTTCCTCGGCCACCGGAACGAAGACCGAGGGCGGGATTTCGCCGCGCTCCGGGTGCTTCCAGCGCACCAGCGCCTCGAAGCCGGTCACTTCCCCGGACTGGACGTCGACCTGCGGCTGATAGACCAGGCGCAGCTGGTTGCGCGACACGGCGTGACGCAGGTCGTGCTCGAGCATGCGACGGTCCCGTACCTCGGCGCCCATGGCATTCTCGAAGAAGCGGTAGATGCCGCGCCCGTCCTGCTTGGCGCGGTAGAGCGCGGTGTCGGCATGAGTCATCAGGTGCTCGGCGGTGTCGGCATTGTCGGGAAACAATGCGATGCCGATGGAAGCCGAGATCAGCGCGCCACTGCCCGACTGCTCGTTGCTGCGGCGGAAGGCATCGAGGATCTGCTCGGCGATGCGGCCGGCGCGGGCCGGCGTGCCAATGTCGCCGAGGAGGACGGCGAATTCGTCGCCACCGAGGCGCGCCGCGTCACCTACCCCTTCGATGGCACCCAGCAGGGCCTGGCCGACGCGCTGCAGCAAGGCATCGCCGGCGGCGTGACCGAACAGGTCGTTGACCTCCTTGAAGCGATCGAGATCGAGGCAGAGCACGGCGAAGGTCTGTTCGTGACGCCGGGCATGGCTGATCTCATCCTCCAGCTTGCGCGAAAAGTTCACCCGGTTGGGGAGGCCAGTCAGCGCATCATGGTGGGCGAGGAAGCGGATGTGCTGCTCGGCCTGCTTGCGGGCAGACAGGTCGCGAACGGCGATCGCCTGATGGGGCTGGCCGGCAAAATCGACCTGACGGAGGATGACTTCGGCCGGCACCACGCCGAACGCGGTCTTCAGATCCGTCTCGATGGCGACGTTGGGGCGTTCGACCAGCATCGAACAGACGGGTGAGCCGAGGAACTCGGCGAGCTGGCGGCCGGTGACGGCCGACTGCGGCCGGTCGACCAGCGACAGGAAGCTTTGGTTGGCGGTGACGATCTCGCCGTCGCGCGCCACCAGCAGGCCCTCGACCGCGGCATCGGCGAGACCGCGCATGCGATCGCTTTCAGCCAGCGTGCGGCGACGATCGAGCAGATCGAGATAGGAGCCGCCCAGCGCGAACATCAGGATCATCACCGATACCAGCGCGACGACGATCGACAGCCATTGCGGCGTTTGGTCCTCAGCCGAGACGATGGCGAAACAGTTCTCCAGTCCCGCCGCCCCCATGGCGGTGAAATGCATGGCGCAGATCGCGAGGGTGAGCAGGATCGTGGCGCGGATGCGGTGACGCAGCGTGTGTCCGTTCACCGCGAAGTAGATCGACGCGCCGGCAAAGACGATACCGAACAGCACCGAGGCGATGACCAGCGGCGACGACCAGGCAATGGCGCCGCCGATCAGCAGCGCGGCCATGCCGGTATAGTGCATCGAGGCGATGCCGACGCCGATGATGACGCCGCCCAGTACGGAATCGGAGGCGCGGGTGCCGAGCGCCGCAAACCACAGCCCGCCGCCGACGATCAGGATGGCGATGCTCAGCGACACCAGGGTGAGCGGCAGATCGTAGCCGACCGGCATGCCGGCGTGGAACGACAGCATGGCGACGAAATGGGTCGCCCAGATGCCGAAGCCGACCGACACGGCGGCAATGGCCAGCCAGACCCGCTGCATGATGCCGGCAGTTCTGCGGGCATGGGTCAGGAGGGTGATGCCGGCGAAAGCGGAGAGCGAGCAGACGATCGCGGCAAGAACCACCAGGCGGAGGTCGTGTTGCTGCAGCAAGGTGGTGAGAACAGTTTCCAAGATGGCGGGTCCTTCTGGAGCCAATGCCGTCAGCTCTCGCGGGCCACTGGTAAAGAGAGTCTTGCCGCGCACATGGTGGAATACGCTTAGGCCGCTCACGTCTCGATACGACGTGAACGAAGGCTTAAGATGGATGGCGAACCGCTTCCGGGTCAGCGCGTTATGCCCTTGGAAGGGAGTAAGGCGATGACCACCAACCACCATTTCCGCGGACTGATCGCTGAAGACATGCCGGCCGGCAATGACGGCGACCTGCCCGGCTTTGCGCAGCCGGTGAGCCAGGCCGAGATCGAGGAGCTGCTCTATGGCGATGACTGGCCCGCGCCGGAGCGGCTGGCGCGGCTGCTTTCGATCCGCGACGAACTGGGCAATCTCGAAGCTACCGATTTCGGCGACGACGACCCGCGGCGGCTGATCGGCGCGATCGACGAAGCGGTCGCGCAACTGCGCGACGCGCAGGGCGAGGGGATGGACCCGACCTCGGTGGATCATGACCCCACGGCGCATCGCGAGACGCTGTCGCCCGACTCCGACGAACTGGAAGCGATCGAGGCGGGAGACAAGGCGTCGCTCGATGATGAGCCGGAAAGCGCGATCGACAAGAGCCAGTGGATCGACGGCGATGGGTCGGACCGCTAGTCCCGTCTCTCAGAGAGAGATGACGATGCCGCCAATTCCGTCTTCTAGAGCGAGGTACGCGCTTTCAGGGCCTGGCTGAGCGTACCTTCATCGAGATAGTCGAGTTCGCCGCCCACCGGTACGCCATGCGCCAGCCGGGTGATCTTGATGCCGCTGGGGGCCAGGCGGTCGGTGATGTAGTGGGCGGTGGTCTGCCCCTCGACCGTCGCATTGACGGCGAGCACGATCTCGGAAAACTCCGGCGCGCGGCGCAGCAGGGCATCGATCGACAGGTCGTCCGGTCCGACGCCATCGAGGGGCGACAGCACCCCGCCGAGCACGTGGTACTTCACCGCTCCGACCCCGGCGCGCTCCAGCGCCCAGAGATCGGCGACATCCTCGACGACGATCAGGAGGCCGCTGTCGCGGCGCGGATCGGCGCAGATGTGGCAGGGCGAGCGGGTATCGACGTTACCGCAGGTTTCGCAGACGGTCACGGCTGCCACGGCGCGATCGAGCGCCGCCGACAGCGGGATCATCAGCTGTTCCTTCTTCTTGATCAGCTGCAGCACGGCGCGCCGGGCCGAACGCGGCCCCAGCCCCGGCAGACGCGCCAGCAGCAGGATCAACTGTTCGATCTCGGGTCCGCCGTTGGCCATGGTTAGTGCACGGCAATCGGCAGTCGGCAGTCGGCAGTCGGCATGCCGTGCCAAAACATGCCGGGCGTTTGATCGCCGTCAGCCGACTGCCGACTGCCGACTGCCGACTGCCGTTGTGCCAATTGCCGCATCCTCAAAACGGGAACTTCATGCCCGGAGGCAGCGGCAGGCCGGCGGTCATTTCCTGCATCTTGGCGTTCATCTCGTACTCGGCCTTGCCCTTGGCATCGTTGTGCGCGGCAAGGACCAGGTCTTCGAGCACCGAGACGTCGTCGGAAACGAGGCTGGGGTCGATCTTCAGCCCCTTCATCTCGCCCTTGCCGTTGAGCGTCACCACCACCAGGCCACCCCCGGAGCGGCCTTCGACGGTCATCTCGGCGACCTTGTTCTGGAACTCCTCCATCCGCCCCTTCATCTCCTGGGCGGCCTTCATCATTCCCATCAGATCTTTCATTCGTCGTCTTCCTCATCGCTGTCGCGGTTCATCATGTCCGCGTAGGCTTCGATCGGGATTTCTTCGTGCTTGATCCGAGGCGGCAGCAGCTTGGCCCCCGGGAAGGTGTCAAGGATGGCCTGCACCAGCGGGTCTTCATGCGCCTGCTGGCGCACTACCTCCTGCCGCTCCTCGCGCTGCTCCCGCATGGTCGGCACGTGCTGGGCATCGGTCTTGAGGGTGATCATCCACTGCCGGTTGGTCCACAGCTTCAGCTTGGCGCTGAGGGTCTGGATGATCCCGGGGTCGGCATTGGGGACGAGCGCCACCTCGAGCCGGCCATCGCCGATGGAAACCGGGCGGAGCGAGCTTTCAAGCGCATGCTTGACGATCAGGTCGCGCTTCTCGCCGGCCAGCGCCACCAGGTCGGCATAGCTGCGCGGGTTGGCGAAGACCTGGGCTTGCGGCGCCGATTGCGGGATAGCCTGCGGGGCCGGAGCGGCATCGAAGCGAGGGGCGACCTGGGGCTGGTATTGGAGGGCGGCGGACGGGCCGCCACCACCACCATTGCCGCGCGCCACGGGCGCCGATTGGGGTTGGGCCGGCGGCGGCAGGTTGCCGAGCTTGGCGATCAGCTCGTCCGGGGTGGGCAAGTCGGCGGCATAGGCGAGGCGGACCAGCACCATCTCGGCAGCCTGCAGTGCGTTACCGGCCTGCTGCACTTCGTCATAGCCCTTGAACAGAATCTGCCAGGTGCGGCTCAGCGCCCGCATGCCGAGCTTCTGCGCCAGCTGGGCGCCACGGGTGCGCTCGTCGGGGGTGAGCGACACGTCATCGGCGGCGGCCGGGACGACTTTGATACGGGTGACCAGGTGGGTGAAATCGCAGAGGTCGGCAATGATGGTCTGCGGGTCGGCACCGGCGTCGTAGAGCTCGCGCAGGTTGGTCAGCGCGTCGCCGATGCGGCCGGCCATCAGCGCCTCGAACAGGTCGATGGTGCGGGCGCGGTCACCGAGGCCGAGCATGGCCTTGACGGTGGCGGTGGTCACCTTGCCGTCGCCATGGCTGATCGCCTGGTCGAGCAGCGACTGGTTGTCGCGCACCGAGCCCTCGCCGGCCCGCACGATCATCGCCAGCGCTTCAGGCTCGTAGCCGATATTCTCGCGCCCAAGCAGGTCGATCAGGTGCGCGGTCATGATCTCGGGCGGCACGCGGCGCAGGTCGAAGCGCATGCAGCGCGACAGGATGGTGACCGGGACCTTCCTGATCTCGGTGGTGGCGAAGATGAACTTCACATAGGGCGGCGGCTCTTCGAGCGTCTTCAGCAGCCCGTTGAAGGCCGCAGTCGAGAGCATGTGCACTTCGTCGATGATGTAGACCTTGTAGGGCGCCGAGACGGGCCCGTACTTCACCGAGTCGATGATCTCGCGGATGTCGTTGATGCCGGTGTTCGAGGCAGCGTCCATCTCGACCACGTCGACATGGCGGCCCTCGATGATGGCGCGGTCGTGGATGCCTTCCTTGTCGAAATCGAGCGTCGGATGTCGGCCGGTCTCATCCTCGTAGTTGAAGGCGCGCGCCAGGATGCGGGCGGTAGTGGTCTTGCCCACGCCGCGCACGCCGGTGAGGATGAAAGCGTGGTGGATGCGACCCGACTTGAAGGCGTTCCTGAGCGTCTGCACCATCGCATCCTGGCCGATGAGCTGGGCAAAGCTCAGCGGCCGGTACTTGCGGGCGAGCACCAGGTAGGGCGACTTCGCCGCGCTAGCGGCGGGCGCAGGGGGATCGTCTGGGAACATTCCGTCAGCCATGGAGAGCATATAGCCATCGCGGGCCCGGATCGCAAAAGCTCATGCCATCAAAGCGGCGGCGCCAGGCGAGAAAGATGTGGGAAGTAGGAGGCTGGCAACGACCCGTGAAGGTCTCGTTGGGGCTGCTACCTTCCGGTCCTGACCCGGTTGGCGAGGAACACGTCCGCACCAACCTCCCGCTCGCTATATGGCGCGACATTGCGGCGATGGCAAGATGCAACCCTCGCCTGCCTGCCATCGTTATTCGGCGGGTTCCAGGCAGGAGACGAACATGATCGCCAAAGGCAGCAGCGACGAAGCAGAAGCCCGGCGCTACATTGCCTTATGGCAGGGCATGATCCGGCACTGGAACACCATGGCGGACGAGTATCGCGATGCCGGGCGCGGCCGGAAAGCGGCAAGCGAAATGCTGCTGCAGGAAGCCGAACGCACACGGCATACCATCCGCAAGGCACTGGAACTGTGCGACACGCTGGCCGACAATCTCGCCCCCGGCCATGATCTGCGCCGGGACCTGTTACTGGCGGAAGGGGCACTGGAAGCGTTGAGCGAGAGCATCGCGATTTCGATCGAGCAGTTGGAGCCACGGATCGAAGCGGGGCGGAATGTTGCCGGACTCAGGTACCTGCTGAGCGCGCTGAAGCAGGATGCCGGGCTGCAGGACGAGCTGCCGGCCGGGTCTCGGCACTGAACGCGTCCCTCAGACCTTGTTAACAAACTGGGGCGCATTCTAACGACTTCACGAGCCTGAAGGAGGCTTGTCATGTTGAAGTCAGTCCGCGTTCCCCACGAACTCATTGCGCTCAGCCAGATGCAGCGGGCCTCGATCCGAGAAGTCGGCGCGCCGCTCTACCTGCCGGCGTTCGAGCACCAGATCCTCGAAGCCGAGGCCCGTCGCGAAGAGGACAAGACCGCCGATCTCGATTGGGGCGTTGAAGCCGGTGGCCTCACGGTCGGAGCCGAAGAGGACGACGACTTCTACTGATCCCTGCCTCGGCATCAGGCTTCGACGGCCTCACGAGCGGACATCAGGCGGCGGGAGCCGCCTTGTAGACGCCCAGCACGTGGAAATGGTCGGTGAAGAATCTCAGCTCCTCGAAGGCGAGCTGCACCGAACGATCCGACGGATGGCCCTCGATGTCGGCGTAGAACTGGGTGGCGGTGAATGAGCCGTCGAGCATGTAGCTCTCGAGCTTGGTCATGTTGACGCCGTTGGTGGCAAAGCCGCCCATCGCCTTGTAGAGCGCCGCCGGCACGTTGCGCACCCGGAAGACGAAAGTGGTCTTGATCTTGCCCGCGTCGGGAGCGGGCTCTTCCGCCTGGCGCGAAATCACCAGGAAGCGCGTGGTGTTGTGCGCCGCATCCTCGATGTTCTGGGCGAGGACGCTCAGGCCGTAGACCTCGGCAGCGAACAGCGAAGCGATGGCGCCCACCGATTTGTCGCCCTTTTCGGCGATCTCGCGCGCCGACCCAGCGGTATCGACGCCGTTGATGGTCTTGAGTTTATGCTTCGAAATGAATTTGCGGCACTGGCCGAGCGCCACCGACAGCGACTGCACCGCCTTGATGTCATCGAGCGTCGCGCCCGGCACGCCGAGCAGGTTCATTTCGACCCGCAGGAAGTGCTCGCCGGTGATGAACAGGCCGCTCTTGGGCAGCAGGTGATAGATGTCGGTGATGCGGCCATAGAGCGAGTTCTCGACCGGCACCACGCCGAATTCGGCATCGCCGTTCTGCACCGCGGCGATGGTATCCTCGAAGGTGGTGCAGGGGAGCGCTTCGTCGCTCGGAAACAGCGCATGTGCCGCCGCATGGCTGAAGGCGCCGGGCTCACCCTGGAACGCGATCTTTCTGGACATGTGCTGTGGCTCCCGACCGGTCTGACGTGTGCGGCGGGATCGCCCTGGAAAGTCTCTGAACCTTCCCCGGGCCCGCTCGACGCGCGCCTTAATGCGACCCGGTTGGCGGCAAGTCAATGTTGAGGGAAATCATCCTGTTTCCAGTGAAGCAGAATCGTCTGCGGTTGCACCGCACGTCTGCGCCAAGTGCCTGTTTTGTCGCGGGATCGAATCGGAAAGGTCTGCAACCTTCCTGATCTCGCTCTGATGTCGCAGTTCGCTTCTGCCCCGTTGCACCACAGGTAGGGACAGACTATCTTCCGCCCGCGTCGGGACAGGGCTTGAAGCGCCGGGGTTGGCCAGCTATGGCCTATCGCTGTTCCGCCGTTCATCAAACCGGCGTCAAAGGCTGAAGATACCCGCGATGGATTCGTTCGAACTCAACAAGATCATTGGCGCCGTTCTCGGTACCCTCCTGTTCGTCATGGGCGTAGGGTTCCTGGCAGAGGCCGTCTATCACCCGATCGAAGGTCGCGGGCCGGGGCTGACCCTGGCGGAAGCCGAACCGGCGGGCGATCATGGCGGCGGCGCCGCTGAGCCTGCCGCTCCGGAAGTGCCGCTTGGCGTGCTGTTGGCCAGCGCCGACGCGACGGCCGGCCAGGCCGCGGTGAAGAAGTGCTCGAGCTGCCACAATTTCGGTGAGGGCGAATCCAACAAGACCGGCCCGCTGCTCTATGGCGTCGTCGGCCGCGTCGAAGGCAGCCACGAAGGCTTCGCCTATTCGGACGGCATGCTGGCCCACAAGGCCAATGGCGACACCTGGACGTATGAAAACCTCAACGCGTTCCTGACCTCGCCCAAGACCTATACCCCGGGCACCAAGATGAGCTTCGCGGGCGTCAAGGACCCCAAGGAGCGCGCCAACATCCTCGCCTACCTGCAGACGCTGTCGCCGAACCCGGTGCCGTTCCCGGCTCCGGAAGCTGCGCCGGCCGCCGAGGGCGCCGCGGCTCCGACCGAGGGTGCAGCTCCCGCCGACGCCGGCCCGACGCAGGGCGATGCGGTGGCGACCCCCAGCGAGACCCAGAGCGAAACTCCGGTACAGGGGACCTCGACCACCAGCGGTCCCGACGGCGGCGCAGCAACGGTACCCGCCGTACCTGCCGCCCAGTAGGGCCGGGCTACGGCCAGCTGATTTCCGAGCCGCGCCATTGGTGCGGCTCGTTTGTTTTGGGGAGACGACGATGACCTTGCTGCTGCACCTCGCCGATTTCAACGAACGCCGCTGGGCCGATGGCTTTGCCGCCGCCCTGCCCGGCCGCAAGGTGGTGACCCGGGCCGACAGCTACGACCCCGACGAGGTCGAGTACATCTTCATCTGGAAGCCCAAGCCCGACGCCTTCGAAGGCCTTACCAAACTCAAGGCCATCCTGTCGCTGGGTGCCGGCGTCGATGCGTTGCTGCGCAACCCGTCGCGACCCAGGGACGTGCCGATCGCCCGGTTCATGGATGAAGACCTGGCGCAGCGCATGAGCGACTATGTGGTTTCGCAGGTGACCATGCACCAGCGGCTGATGACACGCTTCAAGCGCGACCAGGCGGCACGGCAGTGGCGGCAGCTCTACCCGGCACCGGCCTGGGACGCGACGGTTGGCATCATGGGCCTGGGCCAGCTCGGGCTTGACGCTGCTCGGCACCTCAAGGTGTTCGGCTATAAGCTCCGCGGCTGGAGCCGGACCGCCAAAGCGGTCGAGGGCGTCGAGGTTTTCACCGGCTCCGAGCAGTTCGATGCGTTCCTTGCCGGCACCGACATCCTCGTCAACCTGCTGCCGCTGACCGCCGAGACGCAGGGCATCCTCAACTACGACACGTTTTCGAAGCTCAGGCGCGGCGGCATCGACAATGAGGGTCCGGTGGTGATCAACGCGGCGCGCGGCGGGCACCAGAAGGAAGCCGATATCGTGCGGGCGCTCAACGATGGCACGCTGAAGGCGGCAAGCCTCGACGTGTTCGAGGTGGAGCCGCTACCGCAGGACTCCCCGCTCTGGGAGATGGACAACGTCTACATCACCCCGCATATCGCGGCCGCCTCGAGCGAGCGCACCGGCGTCGCCTATTTCTCCAAGGTGATCAGGGATCACGAGGCCGGGCTGCCGCTGCCCAACGTGATCGATTTCGGCCGGGGGTATTGAGACGGGCGGTACGACGCGGACGCTGGTTGCTGTGGCCCCCCACCCCTGTCCCCTCCCCGCAAGGGGGAGGGAGACCCTCACACCGGCATCGCGGCTCCATCGTCTCCCTCCCCCTTGCGGGGAGGGATCAAGGGGGGGTCAGCAAGCGCCGGCGGCTCGTCTAGCGTGGGGAGCGAGCCCTACAGCTTCAGTTCCCAGTACTCCCCGACCAGATCCTTGCCGAAGCTATGGTGCGGCTTGCTCTCGGTCAGGGTGAAGCCGGCCGCAGCGTAGAGCTTTCGGGCCGCCACCAGGCTTGCCTGGGTCCATAGCCGGATCTTGCTGTAGCGCCTGTCGCGGGCGAAGCGGACCACCTGTTCGACCAGCAGCTTGCCCACCCCGAGCCCGCGTGCCTCGGGCTCGACATAGAGCAGGCGCAGTTGCGCCACGCCCTGGCCGGCATCCACGACGAACACCGAGCCGATGAGCTTGCCATCGCGCTCAGCAATCCAGCAGCCATCGGTTGAAGGGTCGAACTCGGCAAGGAATTTGCCGCCGATTTCTGACGCCAACGCCTCATAGCTGCCATCCCAGCCGTACTCGTCGGCATAGAGGCGCGACTGGCGGGCGACCACATGCGCGACATCGCCGATGCGATGCGGCCTGAGGATGATGGAGGCGGCCGGGTCCTCGTTTTCCAGGAGGCGGGCGATGGTCTGCATGGCGGACACCAGCTCAGCGCGCGCGGTTTCGGACAGCGGGCTGATGAGATCGGCAATGGCGCCATCGGCCGCCGCTTCGACCTGGGCCGCAGCCTTGTCGCCGTCGGCGGTGAGCGCCAGCTGGTTGCGACGCCTATCCGAGATGCTGGGCGATACCGCCACCAGACCGTCGGCGACGAACTTCTGCAGCATGCGGCTCAGATAGGCCGGATCGACCCCCATCGACCGCGCCAGGTTGGCGCCGTTGGTATGGCCGGCCGCCGCGAGCTCGTAGAACAGCCGGCTCTCGGCCGGGCTGTAATCGGTCTTCGAGTAGTGCTCGTCGAACAGCCCCAGCCAGCGCGCAAAGGCACGGTTGAAGCGGCGAATCTCGGCAATCTGCGTGGCATCCATGATGGACGAGATAGGCCATCATATCGTTGATTTTGTCAACGATATCGTTGCTTGAGGTAACCGTAGACGGCGCGGATACCCTGATCGGTCCCGCCGAACGGGCGCCCCGGCTTGGCTTCCGGGGCCCAGCCATAGATATCCAGATGCGCCCAGGCCTTCGCCTGTCTGACGAAGCGCTTCAGAAACAGTGCCGCGGTGATCGAACCGGCAAAGGCGCTGGCTCCGGCATTGTTCACGTCGGCGATCTTGGAGGCAATCATCGCATCGTAGGGGGCCCAGAGCGGCATCTGCCAGAGCGGATCGTCTGAGCTCGCGCCAGCGGCCATCAGGTCGCGCGCCAATGCGTCATCGGTGGCATAGAGCGGCGGCAGGTCGGGGCCGAGGGCCGAGCGGGCAGCGCCGGTGAGGGTCGCCATGTCGATGATCAGCTCCGGGCTTTCCTCGTCGGCCAGCGCCAGCGCATCTCCCAGGATCAGCCGTCCCTCGGCATCGGTATTGCCGATCTCGACGGTCGAGCCGTTGCGGGCGCGCAGGACGTCGCCAGGGCGGAAAGCCGGGCCGGAAATGGCGTTCTCGACGATCGGGATCAGCACCCGCAGTCGCACCCGCAGCCCGGCATCGATGATGGCGTGGGCCAGGCCGAGGATATTGGCGGCGCCACCCATATCCTTCTTCATCAGCAGCATGCCGGCCGACGGCTTGATGTCGAGCCCGCCGGTATCGAAGGTGACGCCCTTGCCGACCAATGTCACCTTGGGGTCCTTGGCCCTGCCCCAGCTGAACTCGACCAGCCGCGGCGCCTCGGCGGCCGCGCGACCGACGGCATGGATCATCGGGAAGTTCTGCTTGAGCAGTTCGTCGCCGACGATCACCTTGATCTCCAGCTTGTGGCGCTTGCAGAAGGTGCGGATTTCCTTTTCGAAGGCGTCGGGGCCGAGATCGTTGGCCGGCGTATTGATCAGGTCGCGCGCCAGGAACGCCGCCTCGGCGAGACGGGTGACCTCGGCCGCATCGGCGCCCTCCACGGCATCGAACTCCACCGGGTCGCGCGGTTTGCGATAGCGCTCGAAGCGATAGGCGCCGAGGCGCAAGGCGAGCGCCGCCAGCGTCGGATCGCCGAAACTGCCGGCCAGCCGGTATCTGCCCGGCTCCAGCGCGGCGGCGGCCTGGCCGAGGATCAGCGCCGGCCGGTCGTCGGCCTTACCGGTGCCGAACAGATAAGCGCTGATCGCGCCGCCTTCTCCCGGCAGCGCCAGGAGCCGGCCGCGCTGGCCGGCAAAACCGTTTGCCGTGGCCCAGCGCCGTTCGGCCGCGCCGAGGCTGTCGGGGAGCGCATCCTGCTCCACGATAATGAGGGGCAGCGACTTCGACTTGGCCATTTGGGCGAGATCCGTTGCGAGAGCGGGATACATTGGCTTACGCCGCCCGCAGCGTCGTGGCAACGGCTCGAAGTCGAGCCTTAACCCCCTATTAGGGTTAATCAATTATTGCTGCTTGGTGGGCTCGGGAATTGCCAGTCGCATTGCCCAAGGAAGTGTTTCGTGTCGCTCCGCCTGATCCAGACCAACCTGAAGCCGCTGCGCGCTCTGCTGCTTGTCGGCGCCGCCGCGCTGGCCCTGTCAGCTTGCGCCGCCAACCCGATGACCACCGGCAGCATCGGCGATCCAACGCGCGGCGGTCAACCGCTGGACAAGAAGCAGGCGGCGCTGGCGCAGCTTGCGGCGCACTACAAAAAATCGCCGGGCGACAGGGCGACGATCATTTATTACGCCGCGGCGCTGCGCGCCAACGGCCAGAACGAGCAGGCCGTGGCGGTGCTGGAGAGCGGCGTCGCCAGGTTCGGGAACGATCCGGAGGTGCTGGTCGGCTACGCCAAGGCGCTGTCGGCGCTCGGCCGCTTCGACCAGGCGCTCAACGTGCTCGAACGGGCGATCAATCCGACGGCACCGGACTGGAATGCCCTCCTGGTCAAAGGCGCCATCCTCGACCAGAGCGGGCGCAATGAAGAAGCGCGCGCAGTCTACGCGCAGGCGCTCAAGATCGCCCCCGAGCAGGCGTCGCTGCACGCCAATCTCGGCCTCTCCTATTCGATGACCAACGAACTCGACAAGGCCGAGGCCGAGTTGCGCATCGCGGTGAAGCTACGCGGCGCCAACAGCCAGATCCGCCAGAACCTGGCGCTGGTGGTCGGCCTGCAGGGCCGGTTCGACGAGAGCCGGGCACTGTTTGCCGCCGAGTTGCCACCCGACCAGGTGGAGGCCAACATGTCCTACATCCGGGCGCTGCTGACGCAGCAGAACCGCTGGGATGCAGTGAAGGGCGCGGGCTGAAAAGGCCAGCAGCGAATAGCGAATAGGAACAGGGCGCCTCTTCGGCGCCCTGCTGTCTGCTTGCTATTCGCTACTCGCTATTGGCTTCCCATCAGCCGCCGCCGCTGAGAAAGCCGTTCGAGAATACGCGGATCATCGCCGGCGACAGGATGACGATGAACAGCACCGGCAGGAAGAACACGATCAGCGGCACCGTCAGTTTTGGCGGCAGCGCCGCAGCCTTCTTTTCGGCTTCCATCATGCGCGCCTCGCGACCTTCCTCGGCCATGACGCGCAGGGCCGAACCGACCGAGGTGCCGTGGCGTTCGGCCTGGATCAGTGCCTGCATCACCGACTTGACGTTGTCGAGCCCGGTGCGGCGCCCGAGGTTCTCGTAGGCGCGGGTGCGATCCTCGAGGAAGGCCAGCTCCGCGGTCGTCAGGGTCAGTTCCTCGGCGAGCTCGACGCTCTGCGCGCCGATTTCCTTGGCGACGCGCTTGAGCGCATGCTCGACCGACATGCCGGCTTCGACGCAGAGGAGCACCAGATCGAGCGCATCCGGCCAGGAGCGCTTGATCGACTGCTGGCGCTTGATGGTCTTGTTCTTGAGCAGGACGCTCGGCAGATAGGCACCGATCAGCGCCACGCCAAGCGCGTAAACCGCGTTCAGCCACAGCGGCTTGTCGGCAAACACGGACAGCGCGAGATAGGCGAAGGCCAGAACGAACAGCACCAGGGGCGTGACGAAGCGCAGAAACAGGAAGGTGGTCATCGCCGCCTGGCCGCGATAGCCGGCGCGGGCCAGCTTCTCGGCGGTGCTTTCATCCGCGAAGGCCTTTTCGAGCGAGAAGCGCTCGACGACGTTCTTCATGTAGTCGCGCCCGGCCGCCTGGCGGATGCTGCGCGGCTGGTCGCCGCCGGCGCCGCTGCCGCGCAGGCGCGCCATTTCTTCGGCCCGCAACTTCTCCCGCTCGAGCGCTACCCGCTTGATGCGCTGGCGCATCTGCGAGTTTCCGGAAAAGAAGGTGGCGCCGATCGAGAACACCACGGCGGCCGCCGCGACGGCGGCGAGCACGGCAACGAGGAACTGCGTGTTGGTCAGCGTAGCGACGAGGTTGTCCATCGGCTGCCCCTAGATATCGAACTGGATCATGCGGTTCATGATGAACCCGCCGAGGAACATCATGATCGCCGCAACGCCCAGCATGATGTTGCCGATCGGCGTCTGGATCAGCGGCAGCAGGTAGGTGGGCGTGGTCAGCGAGACGAGGAAGGCGACGATGATCGGCAGCGAGCCGATGATGCCGGCGGAGGCCTTGGCTTCCGAGGACATCGCCTTCACCTTGGCCTTCATCTTCTTGCGGTTGCGCAGCACGCGGGACAGGTTGCCCAGGGCTTCCGAGAGGTTGCCGCCGGCCTGGGCCTGCACGGTGATGACGACGATGAAGAAATTGACCTCAGGCAGCGGCACCCGCTCATAGAGGGTGAGCACCGCCTCCTGGATGGTCTTGCCCACCGACTGCTGATCGAGCACGCGCTGGAAATCGGTCTTGATCGGCTCCTTGGCCTCCTTGGCCACCAGCCGCATCGAATCGTTGAGCGGCAGGCCGGACTTGACGCCGCGCACGATCGCCTCGACCGCGTTGGGCAACTCGTCGAGAAAGGCATTCTGGTATTTCTTGCGCCGGCGGGCGACATACATGCGCGGCAGCAGGTAGCCGCCGGCGACAGCGAAGACCAGGCAGTAGATCAGTTCGAGCTGCAGCACGAAGCAGACGACGAACAGGATCAGGCCGAGAATCACCGAGTTGCGGATGAAGGCGCCGCGCTTGAGCTTCATGCCGGCCTGATAGAGCTGGTCCTGCAGCGGCACGCGCTTCTTGCGCTTTTCCAGCACCGCGGTCTGGGCCCGCAGCGTCTGCTGGATCTCCTTGCGCCGGCTGTCGCGAGTGCGCGCGGCGTCGGCATTGCGGCGGTTGGCCTGGATGTCGCCCTGCAGCGCCTTCATGCGCTTGTCGGCGCGACTGCCGCCCATGAGGGCCGGCGCCAGCGCGAAACCGGCGGCCCCCACGGCGACGGCGGCGAGCACGGCGAGGATCAGCGGGGTCATCACAGCGGCCTATGCACCGAGGATCTCGTGCTGCTCGACGTTGGATTTCTCCAGCGCCTCGACGAGATTGGCCTCTTCGTTGAAGTAGCGGGCGCGCTCGGTGAAGTTCGGCTTGGTGATGCCGGTCGAACGATGCCGACCGACCAGGTTGCCGTTCGAGTCTTCGCCGAGGATGTCGTAGAGGAAGACGTCCTGGGTGACGATCACATCGCCTTCCATGCCCAGCACTTCAGAAATGTGGGTGATGCGGCGCGAGCCGTCACGAAGACGGGCGGCCTGCACCACCACGTCGATCGAGGAGACGATCATTTCGCGGATGGTGCGGCTGGGCAGCGAGTAGCCGCCCATGGTGATCATCGACTCGAGGCGCGACAGGGCCTCGCGAGGGCTGTTGGAGTGAAGCGTGCCCATCGAACCGTCATGGCCGGTGTTCATCGCCTGCAGCAGGTCGAACGCTTCGGGGCCGCGCACTTCGCCCACGATGATGCGTTCCGGGCGCATGCGCAGGCAGTTCTTGACCAGGTCGCGCATGGTGATCTCGCCCTCGCCCTCGAGGTTGGGGGGGCGGGTTTCCAGCCGCACCACGTGTGGCTGCTGCAGCTGCAGTTCGGCCGAGTCCTCGCAGGTGATGACGCGCTCGTCCTTCTCGATGAAGCCGGTGAGGCAGTTGAGCAAGGTGGTCTTGCCCGAACCGGTACCGCCGGAGATCAGGATATTGGCACGGACGCGGCCCAGGATGCGCAGCACTTCGGCGCCTTCGGGCGAGATCGAGCCGTACTTGACCAGCTGCTGCAGCGTCAGCTTGTCCTTCTTGAACTTGCGGATGGTGAGCGCGGCGCCGTCGATGGCCAGCGGCGGGGCGATGACGTTGACGCGCGAGCCATCCGGCAGACGGGCGTCGCAGATCGGCGAGCTCTCATCGACGCGCCGGCCGACCTGGCTGACGATCCGCTGGCAGACGTTCATCAGGTGGGCGTCGTCGCGGAAGCGGACATTGGTGAGCTTCACCTTGCCGCCCACCTCGATGTAGCATTTCTGGCTGCCGTTCACCATGATATCGGCGATATCGTCGCGGGCCAGCAACGGCTCCAGCGGCCCGTAGCCCAGCACGTCGTTGCAGATGTCCTCGAGCAGGTCTTCCTGCTCGGAAATCGACATGATGATCGACTTGAGCGCGATGATCTCGGCGACGATGTCGCGGATTTCCTCACGCGCCGATTCCTGCTCCATGGTGGCGAGCTGGCTCAGATCGATCGAGTCGATCAGCGCGTTGAAGATCGCCGACTTGGTCTGGAAATATTCCTTGTCCCGCGCCACGGCCTCGGGGCTGCGCACGTCGAGCACGCCGCCATCGTCGGGTGGCCGTCGCGTGTTGTCGGCCTGTCGCGCCAGCTCCTGCCGGGGCGCGGCGACCACGGGTGCCGTCGCCGGTCGGGCCGACTGGGCCGCGCCGGGAGTGTTGCCGCCGAAACTGGTACGCTTGCCGAACATCTAGGACGGGCCTTTCAGGCGCGCTTCTTCATGAAGGACGGGAGCTTCAGCCCCGGCTTCCTGGAGGCACTCTTTTCAGGGGCGTTGCGGCCGGTGACGTGCATGCCGATGGCTCGGAACACCTCGTTGGCGCGGTTGTTGGCGGCGACTTCGGCAATCATCTGGCCGTTATTGGCGGCTGTGCCGAAGGTCGCGGCATCGAAGCCGATCTGGCCGAGCAGCCGGCACTCCACCGAAGTGGCGAATTCGGCGGCGGCGATCTCGGGCCGGCGCGGCATACCGACCTTGTTGATCACCAGCAGCGGCTCACTCTCGGCCGGGCGCAATGCCTTGATGGTGTCAGAGAGGTTCTTGGCGTTCCTGAGGTTCGCCAGATCCGGCTCGGCGACGATGATCACCTCGTCGATGGTCGCAATGGTGTGACGGACCCAGGCGCTCCAGATATGCGGGATGTCGAGGATGACGACCGGCGTGGATTTCTGGCTCAGCTCGACGATCTGCTCGAACTCGCGCTCCTCGAAATCGAAGGTGCGGTCGAGCACCACCGGAGCGGTGAGCAGGTTGACATGGTTGGCCGCTTTGCTGGCCAACCGGTCGAGCAGGGTCTGGTCGAGCTTGGCATTGGAGCCGACGGCGTCGGCGATGCCGTGCGGCGGATCCTGGTTGAAGTTCAACCCGGCAGTGCCGAAGGCGAAGTCGAGGTCGAGGATCAGCGTATCCTGGCGAAGCGTCTGGCTGACTGCCCAGGCGACATTGTGCGAGACGGTGGAGCCGCCCGCGCCCCCCTTGGCCGAAATGAAGCCGATGGTCCGCCCGATCGGCGCAGCGCCCTCGGCGGCGAACAACTCGCTGATCGCCGAGACGATCGACTGGGCCGAAGCCGGCAGCACAATGTATTCCGAAACGCCTGAGCGGATCAGTTCGCGATAGAGCAGCACGTCATTGACGTGGCCGAGCACGATCAAGCGAGTGGATGCATCGCACACTTCGGCCAGCCGCTCGAGCGCCAGGGGGATCTGCTCGGGCTGCAGCGAGGTCTCGACAATGATGAGGTTGGGCGTCGGATTGGACTTGTAGGTCTCGACGGCGCCGTCGAGGCCGCCATTATGCGTGGTGAGAGCGACCTTCGACATGCGGCGGTCATGCACCGCGGACTCGACCAGTTGCGCCGTCTGCGAGTGCTCACAGAACGCCTGGATGGTGATGCGCGGGATCAGCCGCGCGCCGGCGGCGATCTCGAGCGCCGGCTCGTCGGCCTGCCTGGCGTTGTCGCGGGAGAGGAAACTCATGACTACTGCACTCCATCAATCCAGCAGGAAACCGACGGATCCGTCATAGGCGCCGCGGGTGCCCGCGGGGCCAACGCCGTACATGGTTTCGATGTGGCCCAGGAAGATTGCCTCGGCGTCGTTAGCAAACTGCATACGATCGGTCGGCAATTCCGGTTTCTTGTCGGTCGGTCTGGCGAGATAGGGGGTCACCAGGATCACCAGCTCGCTCTGCGAGCGGATGAAATCGCGCGAACGGAACAGCGAGCCGAGGATCGGGATATCGCCGAGGCCTGGCAGGCGGTTGATCTGGGTGCGGGTCTTTTCTTCGATGAGGCCGCCGATCGCCAGGGTCTGGCCAGTGCCGATCTCGACCGAAGTCTTGGCGGTGCGCCGCTTGATGCCGGGCAGCGTCGTGTTGCCGACCGTGATGTTGCCTTCGGCGCTCAGTTCGCTGCTGCTGGTATCGACGACGAGCCCGATCTTGCCGTTGGCCTTGATGGTCGGGGTGAAGTTGAGCTTTACGCCGAACTCCTTGTATTCGAACGTCACGTCGCCATCCTTGACGGCGGTCGGCACCGGGAACTCGCCGCCGGCGAAAAAGTCGGCGCTCTGCCCGGAAATGGCGGTGAGCAGTGGTTCGGCAAGGGTGCGGGCGGCGCCGCGCTGCTCCATGGCGCGGATCTGGGCGTCGATGCTGAGGCCGCCGACGTCGACCCCTACTTCGAGAGCATTGTTGGTGAACAGGTTGGAGGCCCCGCCGAGTGGCTGGCTGCTGACCAGGGCGGTGGTGAGCCCGCCACTGGAGAACTTGCCGGTCAGGTCGATGCCGAACTGCTTGGCGAGGCTGCGGTTCACCTCGGCGACGGTCACCTTCAGCATTACCTGCTGGGCGCCGGCGACGCTGATCACGTTGGTGACGTTATCGGGAGAGCCGGCGAACTGCGAAGCAATGGCAATCGCCTTGTTCGCATCGTCGGCGTTGGCGCTGCCTGACAGCACAACGCGGTTGCTCGTGTTGCCCTGCCCGTCGACCAAGGCGACAGATTCTACCTCGATCGCGGAGTTCGGCATGACCTTGGCGAAGGTGTCGCGCAACACGGCGGCAACATTGGTACCGCCGGCATTGTTGCTGCCCTTGGTGCTGACATCGAGCACCACGATTGTGCGACCGGATGCATCGAGGAAGAAGATGTTGGTGTCGCCCGACCCGATGGCCTGCAGTACGGCGCGGCGCTTGGAGCGGAGGATCGCATTGGCGACGCTCGGCTGCGAAACGATCACCTCCTGCACGTCGATCGGCAGGTCGATGATCATCGACTTGTTGAGGTCGAGGCTGACCGACTGGGTGGTGCCGAAGGCGTTGGAGCCGACCCGCAGGTGGGTCGACTCTGCACCGAGCGCCTGATTGAGACCCAGGGGGGCGAGGCCAAGGGTGGCGCCGAGGGCCGCAGCGGCCAGCATCAGCCGGAGCGTG
Organism: Devosia sp. A16; assembly: GCF_001402915.1. Taxonomy (GTDB): domain Bacteria; phylum Pseudomonadota; class Alphaproteobacteria; order Rhizobiales; family Devosiaceae; genus Devosia_A. The sequence goes on along the minus strand of NZ_CP012945.1, from coordinate 3,012,413 downwards.
GTGGAGAACAGGCTGCGCGGCGAACGGGTGGTGAGAGCCGGAGACATCACGTAATCCTTACGCATTATTGGCCCTGCTCTTCTGAGCCGGCGCCGTCGAGCGACGCCTGGGCGACGGCGGCGTTCGAGTTCGGCATCACGTCGGAGCCGACACCGAAGCGGATCATGCGGATCGCCCGGCTGGTCTCGTCCTTGACGCTGTCCCCGGGGGACGGGTTGAAGTCGGCGATCGAGCGCAGCACTACCGACAGCGCCCCGACCTTTGCGGCGTTGATGATCAGTTCGCCCTGCGCCGGGGTCAGCTCCAGGGTGGCGATGGTGCCGCCCTGAAAGACGTCGGCCTTGGGGTTTTCTGGGTCGGCCTTTTCACCGGTGGTGCCGGTTTCACCCAGGCGGGTACCGATGGCCAGGACCTTGACGTTGGCGAGGATGGTCTGGCTGACCCCGCCACGGCTCATCACCACGTCGACGCGGTCATTCGGCAGAACGAACCCGCCCGCCGCCGCATCGGCGCTGACCGGCACCGAGACACCGCGCATGCCCTTGGTCAGCACGGCCGAGAGGTAGCCCTGGTCGGAGTGCACCAGTTTCTTGTCGATGATCGGCTCGCCGGGGAAGAATTCGAAGCGCGCGACGGCGTCGAGCATCTTGGTGGGCGCATCGGGCACCGCGGCTTCGCTGATATATTCGGGGCGGACGGCAAACTCCGGCCAATCCTGCCACTCGATGGTCTCGGCCGTGATGCGCTGGCCGACCCCGATGGGAGCTTTGGCCACCAGCACCTTGGCCTTCTTTTCCTCGATGATCTGGGTGGGGCCTTCGACCACGACCTGCTGCGGAGCCGTGCCGCGCGTCGCCAGGAACGCCGCGAGGCCGCCTGCCAGAAGAGCCACGACCAGCAGGATGATACGCGAGAGACCCATAGCCCCCAAACTCCACGCACGGGGCCCTGGAGAGCCCGGCTACACTTGCAGCCGACTATCGGGGCAAAGGGTCAAAGTTTGGTTAATCGTTGCTTGTCGAAGACGGTTAACAAACAGTTTCCAAGTCTTCGGCGAGATCGATCTTCGGGAGTTCGAAGTCTTCAGCCGGCGAGGCGCTGGAAGATCAGGCTGGTGGGATAGACGAGCAGCCCGGCGGCGGCCAGCGCGATGCCGTAGGGCACGCCGGTCTTGCTGTCGTGCAGCCGATCGATCCACACCACCTGCTTGAGCTGCATCGGCAGCGGCCAGCGGCGCACCGCCAGCAACGACAAGGTCAGCGCCCCGCCGAGCAGCGAGGCATAGAGCAGATAGTAGAGCATGCCCTCAAAGCCGAACCACAGCGCGGTCGCGGCGATCAGCTTGGCGTCGCCGCCGCCGATCCAGCCGAGGGCGAAGAAGGTGAAGGACACGGCAAGGACGAGGAGCGCCGCCACCACATGCATGCCCATCAGTTCGAGCGGCAGGCCGGCCAGCAACGCGATGGCGAAGAAGAATCCGGCCACCAGCAGCACCAACCGGTTGGAGATCCGCATGGTCAACAGGTCCGAGGAGGCCGCGAAGGCCATCAGCAGCGGAAACACCAGCATAGCGGGGAGCGTAATGAATGAGGGCATGAGAGGCCGACGGTTTGGCACAGGCGCCGGTCATCCGGCACCAACGGGAGTGTGGCCGAAGCGTCGTTAAGAAAGGAAAAATGTGGAAGGGGACTCCTGTCGGAGTCCCCTTCCACGTCTTAGCTCCCGATAGACTTTATCAGGGGGTGGCCGTGGTCTTGGCGGTTTCAGCCGCGAGACGACCGGAGATGCCATTAAACAGGCCGGACAGGTTGTTCCCCAGAAGGGTGGCGGCAACGATGATACCGACGGCGATGAGCGCGGCAATCAGGCCGTATTCAATCGCGGTAGCGCCGGACTCGTCATTCACGAAACGAGCGATAGTGTTCATTCTTGGCTCCTTGCACACGTCATTCTTGTGACTGCATCTGATGATGCGTCAGCACCGTTCGATACGTCACACATCGAACATGGCCTCACGCTAGGCGGCACCTCTTGAAATTGAGTTAATAGTTGCGGCCCAAGAGCCCCGGATTACAAGGCTTTACGGCATGCTGATCAGATGGTTAAAGTAGTCACCGCAATTGTCGAGAACACTCCCCAAGTAGTACGCTCGGACCGACGCTGCCGACCGGGGCGATCTACCTGGGCCGAGGCACCGGCCTCGCGACATCGCGCAGTTTGCGAATTATTCACCATTCCGCGCAACACTCTGTTTGCCTAAGTGTACCGTGTCCAGGGTTCGTCATGCCGTTCCGCACCAACCTCGCCGCACTCGCCATCGCCTCGACGCTGCTGACGCCGATCGCGGCGCTGGGCGAGAGCGCACCGGTCAGCGTGAAGGTGAACATGGCGCGAATCCTCAGGATCAACGCCCCCGCCGCGACCGTGATCGTCGGCAACCCCGGCATCGCCGATGTGGCGATCCAGGACCCGCAGACCCTGGTGCTGACCGGCAAGAGTTATGGCCAGACCAACCTGATCGTCCTCGACGCGCAGGGCAACCCGATCGCCGACACCATGCTCGAAGTGGTGCAGGAGCAGGCCGGGCTCGTCACCGTTTACCAGGGGAACCGGAGGACCAGTCTCGCCTGCGAGCCGGTATGCCAGCCCATCGTGATGCTGGGCGACGACGCCGGCTATACCAGCGAGGCGATCGGCTCGGCCAATGCCGTCGCCGGGGCCGCGGCAGCCAACTAACCGCCGGTTAACCACGCGCTCGCGTCGCGCGCAAATGCGGCGCATTCAATAACCAATCACTAGGTAGCTGCCGTTAGTTTGCCCTCGCGAACGCAATGCAGTGACCCGATGCCCAGACGCTCCCGATGGCTGAGAAAGCTGATGTCGCCGGCTATCCGCCGGGGCGACGCCTTCCGGCGTGACGAGCGCGGCGTAACCGTCATCGAGTTCGCACTGCTGGCTCTCCCGTTCTTCACGTTCATCGCGGCGATCGTCGAGACCTCGCTGATCTTCCTCGCCGGCCAGATTCTCGACAGCGCCGTTCAGGACTCCGCTCGGCTGATCCGCACCGGACAGGCTCAGAACAGCCCGACACCGTTCGGCAAGGACCAGTTCCGCGCCGCCATCTGCGACGGTCTCTATGGCATGTTCGACTGCACCGCCTCCGATGACAGACTGCGGATCAGCGTAACGGTGTTGACCGATTTCAGCGCCGCAACGCTCGGATATCCGCTGAAGACCGGCGAGGACTGCAAGCAGACCAAATGCGACTGGACGCTCACCGACAGCTACGCGCCAGGCAAAGGCAGCCAGGTCGTCCTGGTGCAGGCCTACTACAAGTGGCCGACCTTGCTGAACCTTCCCGGCTTCAACTTCCAGACGCTGCCGGACGGCACCCGCCTGCTCGCCGCGTCCAGGGTGTTCCGCAACGAACCGTTCGTCTGCGCGAGCTGCCCGTGATGTTGCGGCGGCTGCAGCAGTTTCGAGCCGATGTCCGCGCCGTGGCGGCGGTCGAGTTCGCGCTGGTGCTGCCGCTGCTGATCGGCCTCTATCTGGGGAGCATCGAGGCCGCATCGCTATACTCGACCGACCACAAGGTGGCAACGGTCGCCAGCACGATGGCGGACCTGGTGTCGCGCGAGCGCGGCGAAATCACTTCCGCGACGCTGACCACCTATTTCGACGCCGCCAGGACCATCATGCTGCCCTACGCAGCGACCGGCCTGGTGCAGACAGTGTCCTTGCTGCAGATCGACAGTAATGGCGTCGCCAAGGTCAAGTGGAGCAAGGCAAGCGGCGCGCCCAAGGGACGCGACGCCGACAGCCTCTATCCGCTCGACAAGACTACCAAGATCAACGAGCTGGCGCGGGGCTCCGGCGGCTGGCTGGTGGTCTCGGAGATCACCTATCCCTACCAACCGATCTTCGGTCTGGTACTCACCGGGACGATCACCCTCAAACACGTGCAATATTACCTGCCGCGTTTTCCCAACGAGATCAAATTCAAGTAGCCAAGCCGGCGCTTGCCGAGCCGCCGCAGCCGTGCCATTAGCCGGGTCGTGTTCCCACAAGCGCACCGCTCCAATGGGCTCACCATTCTGTCGGGCTTTCCAGCCGGAAACGTCTGCACTTCTCCCAAGCGCTCCCGCGAGGCCCGCCGATGCAAGATACCTTGATCCCCGTTTTCGACCTCGGCGGCGTGTTCGTCGACTGGAACCCGATGTACCTGTTCCGCAAGCTCTTCGAGACGGAAGAGGAAGCGCAGTGGTTCTGGGATAATATCTGCACCAAGGACTGGAACCTCGAGTTCGACGCCGGAGATATCTTCGCCGAGGGCGTCGCCAAGCTGATCACCCGCTATCCGCGCTATTGGCGCGAGATCCAGGCGTTCGACCTGAGGTGGAAGGAAACCGTCGGAGACTTCATCACCGGCACGGCCCAGATCCATGACGAGCTGATCGCCCAGGACATTCCGACCTTCGCCATCACCAATTTCTCGTGGGAGAAATGGGTGAGTTGCCTGCCCGAGTGGCCGTTCCTCGAAAAGTTCGACGGCGTGGTGGTGTCGGGCCTCGAAGGATTGGTGAAACCCGATCCGCGACTCTACCGGGTTTTCTGCGACCGCTACGGCCTCGCCCCGGAAAGCTGCGTGTTCATCGACGACAGCGAGCCCAACGTGATCTCGGCGCGCAAGTTCGGCATGCACGCCATCCACTTCACCGACCCGAAATCGCTGCGCAAGGAGCTGATCGGGCTGGGACTGCCGCTGAGGAAGTGAGGCAGTCGGCAGTCGGCAGTCGGCAGTCGGCAGTCGGCAGTCGGCAGTCGGCAGTCGGCAGAAATTGCTAAGTGAGTCGGGCCGCGGCGGAGCGCTTTTTCTACTGCCGACTGCCGATTGCCGACTGCCTACTTGGTGCCGTACATGCGGTCGCCGGCATCGCCGAGGCCTGGGATGATGTAGCCCTTCTCGTTGAGGTGGCTGTCGATGGCAGCGGTGAAGATGGCGACATCGGGATGGGCGGTCGAGAATTTCTCGATGCCTTCGGGCGCTGCCAGCAGGCACAGGAAGCGGATATTGTTGGCGCCGCGCTCCTTGAGCTTGTCGACTGCCGCGATCGAGGAATTCGCAGTCGCCAGCATCGGGTCGACAACGATGATCAGCCGGTTGTCGAGCTCGGACGGCGCCTTGAAGTAATACTCCACCGGTTGCAGCGTCTCGTGGTCGCGATAGATGCCGATATGGGCGACACGGGCGGCCGGCACCAGGTCCAGCATACCGTCGAGCAGGCCGTTGCCGGCGCGCAGGATCGAGGCGAACACCAGCTTCTTGCCCTTGATGGTGGGGGCCTGCATGGTGGTCATCGGCGTCTCGATCTCGATCATCTCGAGTTCCAGGTCGCGCGTCACCTCATAGCACATCAGGTGCGCGATCTCGCGCAGCAGGCGCCGGAAGCCGGCGATCGAGGTATCCTTGTCGCGCATGATGGTGAGCTTGTGCTGCACCATCGGATGGTCGATCACCGTAACGCCGCGCATGAATACCTCGAGGGCTAGAGGAAGGATTTGCCGTGGGGGCCGGGCGCGAGGCCAAGCCAGCGGGCGATACTTTCCCCTATATCCGCAAAGGTCGGCCGGATGCCAATGGTTCCGGGCGTGAGGGCTGGGGAAAAGGCCATGATCGGGGTCTGCTCCCGGGTATGATCGGAGCCGCGCCAGGTCGGATCGTTGCCGTGGTCGGCAGTGAGGATGACGAGATCGTCGGGCCGCAGCGCCGCGATCAGTTCGGGCAGGCGCGCGTCGAACGCCTCCAGGGCCCGCGCATAACCCGCAACGTCGCGACGATGGCCGAAATCCTGATCGAAATCGACGAAGTTGGTCATGACGAAGGCGCCGTCGGCCGCCATCTCCATGGCCTCGAGGGTGCGATCGAACAGGGCCATGTTGCCGGTGGCCTTGATCTTGTGGGTAACCCCATGCCCCGCATAGATGTCGGAGATCTTGCCGATGGCGTAGACTTGCCGCCCGGCGTCCTTGGCGCGGTCGAGCAAGGTCGGCTCAGGCGGGGCGATGGCGAAGTCGCGGCGGTTGCCGGTGCGCTTGAAGCTGCCGGCGTCCTCGCCGACGAACGGCCGGGCGATGACGCGGCCGATATTGAGCGGCGCGATCAGCGCGAAGGCGGTTTCGCAAAGCTGGTAGAGCCGCTCGAGCCCGAAATGGGTCTCGTGCGCGGCGATCTGAAAAACGCTGTCGATCGAGGTGTAGCAGATCGGCTTGCCCGTCCGGATCGACTCCTCGCCCAGTTCGGCGATGACGGCGGTGCCGGAGGCGTGCTTGTTGCCGAGGATGCCGGGAATTCCGGATTGCTGGACCAGTTGGGCGATGAGCTCGGGCGGGAAGGTCGGTTCGGTCTGCGGGAAATAGCCCCACTCGAACGGCACCGGCACGCCGGCAATCTCCCAGTGACCCGAGGGGGTGTCCTTGCCCTTCGACACCTCGCGGCCAACGCCCCAGCGCCCGCCCCGGGGTCGGTCGGTGAGGCCGCGCGGGACCTGGCCGGTAGAGAGCCTGGCTGCGGCACCGAGGCCCAGCGCATCCATATTGGGCAGCGAGATCTCGTAGTTGGCGGCAATGTGCCCCAGCGTATCGGCGCCGGTGTCGCCATATTCGGCGGCGTCGGGAGCGCCGCCGATGCCGAAGCTGTCAAGGATGCAGAGGATGGCGCGGGGCATGGTCAACTCTCCGTGGGCGGGACGTAGTCGGCGATCAGCGGATGCTGCTGCGCCGGCCCCTCGGTGATGGTGTAGGTGGCCAGCAGCCGCTCGGCGGCATCCGCCGCCGCAGCTTCGGTGCGCGCATGCACGCGGCAGAGCACCGTCTGCAGGTCGGTTGTCGCGCCCAGGCCGAGGATGCGGTCGAAACCCACGGCAAAATCGATGCTATCGGTTGGCAGCCGCCGTCCCCCGCCGAGCGCAACGACCCCCATGCCGAGCCCGCGCGTATCGATGCCGGTGACGGTGCCGGCAACGGGGGCGAGGATGTCGCGAACGATGGGGGCCTGCGGCAGGTGTGCATCCATGCGCTCGATGAAATCCGTGGGGCCGCCGAGCAGGGCGACCATGCGGGCAAAGTGCTCGCTCGCCTTGCCGCTGGCGAGGGCGAGCTCGACGGCCGCGGCGGCATCGCCGGCATAGCCGGTGAGCTGCAGCGCGGCGGCGCAGAGATCGAGCGTCACCTCGCGCAGGCGCGGGTCCTGGTGCCTGCCGGTGAGGAAGTCGACGGCATTGCGCACTTCGAGCGCATTGCCGGCTGCCGAAGCCAGCGGCTCGTTCATGTCGGTGATCAGGGCCGCAGTGCGCAGCCCGGCGCCATTGGCCACCGAGACGAGGCTTTCAGCCAGGGCGCGGGACTTCTCCAGCGTCGGCATGAAGGCGCCGGAACCGGTCTTCACATCGAGGATCAGCGCCCCGAGGCCGGCGGCCAGCTTCTTCGACAGGATCGACGCAGTGATCAGCGGAATGGATTCGACCGTGCCGGTGACGTCGCGGATGGCGTAGAGCACCTTGTCGGCCGGGGCGAGGTCGGCCGTCTGGCCGATAATGGCGCAGCCGGCCTCGCGCACCACCTTGCGAAACAAGGCGTTGTCCGGGCTGGTGCTGTAGCCGGGGATGGAATCGAACTTGTCGAGCGTGCCGCCGGTATGGCCGAGGCCGCGACCGGAGATCATCGGCACGTAGACGCCTGAGGCGGCAAGGATCGGCGCCAGCATCAGCGAGGTATTGTCCCCTACTCCGCCGGTCGAATGCTTGTCGGCCACCGGCCCATCAAGGTCCGACCAGTCGAGCACGGTCCCCGAATCCCGCATCGCCTCGGTCAGGGCGACGCGCTCGGGGGTCGTCATGTCGCGGAAATACACCGCCATGGCGAAGGCAGCCGCCTGGGCGGAGCTGACCGAACCAGTGGTGAGGCCCGTGATGAAGGCCGAGATTTCGCCCGCTGTCAGGGCGAGACCGTCGCGCTTGCGGATAATGGTTTCTTGCGGGAGCAGGGTCATGGCGGTGTTGTGCGCTGAGCGCCGGGCGATGGCAAGGTGGTGACGGTGGGCGCCGGTCTAGCGGGTGAGCCCGCGGTGATACTGCACCGGCGTTGCGCCCAGCACGGTGCGGAAATCGGTGATGAAGTGCTGCTGGCTGCTATAGCCGAGATCATAGGCGATGCCGACCCAATCCGGCGCGTCGCTGGCGCGGATCTGGGCCGCGGCGGCAAGCAGGCGCTTGCGTTGCAGCAGCCATTTGAGGCCGATGCCCAGGTGCTCTCGAAACGCCTGCTGCAACCAACGCTCGCTGCGCCCGAAGGCCTCGCCGACAGCGGCGACGGTGCTGAGCGCCGGGTCGGTTTCCACCGCAGCGATGATGTCGTTGATCGCCTCCAGCGTCGTATCGGCCACCGGTGCGGCGGTGCGGATGCGCTCGATCAGCGTGGTAATGACCGCGTCATCGTCCCCCTCGAGCAGTTCGGCGATGCCACTGGCATCGGCCCAATCGAAAACGGCGCGCAACGGCACCACCTTGTCCTGCAGGTCGGCCATCTCGCCGGTCCAGAACGCGTGAAAGGCGCCGGGACGGAAGCGAACGCCGACAATGCGGCCGCTGCCGGCAGCCGAATAGGTGCGTTTGCCGCGAAAGGTGCCCTGAATGCCGGACTCCTGGGCCGAGAGGAAAATGTCGACATAGGGCCGGTGCATCACCTCGTCGGACTGGTAGGGCCCCAGCACACTGTCCCAGCGGATGACCCAGAAATGCTCGATGAAGCGCGACAGGTCCTCGGGCGGCGGGACGGTGCGAAACTGCACGTGTCGCTCGAAACCCAGGGGATCGAGCCGGCCACGCGGGTCGTAGGGTTCGCGCTGCCCGGAGGGCCCTGCGGGTTTCTGAAATACAGGCCTCGGCTCATCATTCATGGTCTGAGCATCACCTCAACGATGAAGGAAATTCCAGATGAGCAACAAGCACTTCCTGCGCGGCATGGCCACGGTGAACTTCTTTGCCGACGACATGATCGCGGCCCGCGACTGGTATGCCGAACTGTTCGGCGTCGAGGCCTATTTCCAGATGCCCAACCGCGAAGCGCCGGCCTATGTCGAGTTTCGCATTGGCGACAGCGAGGACGAGTTCGGCATCATCGACCGCCGCTACGCTCCCCAGGCGATGCAGCCCGGCCCCGGCGGCGCGATCCTGCTGTGGCATGTCGACGATATCGAGGCGGCGTTCGCCCGGCTGGAGCAGTTGGGCGCAAGGGAGTATGACCCGATCACCAAGCGCGGCGAGAGCGGGTTCGTCACCGCGTCGGTGCTTGACCCGTTCGGCAACGTGCTGGGGATCATGTACAATCCGCACTACGTCGAGACATTGGCGACCCGCCACGCCTGAGGGCCGCCGCCCGGATTTCGACAAGCGATCGCCCGGCCTCAGTGCTCGACTGGGGCCGAGGCGGCTTTTTCGAGCCGGGTCTTGCGCAGGGTATCGCGGGTATTGGCCAGCATATCGCCGATGAAGCGGCGGACGATCGCCAGTTCATCCTCGGAATAGGAGGCGATCACCTGCTGGTTCATGCGCAGCACATAGTCGCGCAACTGGAGTAGCCCCGCCTCCTCGGTCGCGGGGCCGAGCTCGATCAGCACCCCACGCCGGTCGGTCGGATGCGGGTGGCGCTCGATGAAGCGCGCCGCTTCGAGCCGGTTCAGCATGATGGCGGTGGCGCCGGTGGTCAGGCCGAGGTGTTGCGAGATCGCCTTGGGCGTCGCCTTGCCGTGGGAGGCGCGCACGAAGAACAGGCACATCAGGTCGGTGTGGTTGATCCCCGCCCGCTCGGCGAGCCAGCGATAGACATGCGTCACCTCGGCGGTCAGCTCCCGCAGCAGCTCGTCCATTTCAGGCTTTCGTTCCGATTCCGTCATCTCAGGCCGCACATTCCTCACGCGCAATATAGCTATGCAACATAGTATCTTTGTTGCAAAGTTAAATCAGCTGCTCTAGATGGTGGTCAACCAAACGCAGCCAATGGAGCGGACTATGGCACAGGCACAGGCCACGATGGACCCCAAAGACGCTGTCGACGCCGGTAAGGCGGGGATTGCCGCCATCGGCCGCGCAGCGAACGAAACGAGGGTGGTGGGCATTCCAGTGGAGCGCCTGGTGGCACCGGCGCCCGCTCCCCTGCCCGCCCCCGCCTCGGCCGACACTCCCATCGCCATCCAGCCGACGGCAGCTCCCAACCGGAGCCGCAAGAAGGCAAGACTGTTCGGTGCCGGATTGCTGCTGACGCTGGGGGTGGTGGTCGCCTGGTACCCGCTCGCCGATCACTACGCGCCGTTCGCCTCGGGCGCCTCGATCACCGCCCAGGTGACGCAGGTGGCGCCACGGGTGGCGGGTCCGGTCAAGCAGGTGCTGATCGCCGACAATGCCGAAGTGCAGGCAGGCCAGCCGCTGTTCGAGATCGACGACGCGACGTTCCGGATGGACGTGGCGCAGGCCCAGGGCCAGCTCGACCAGGCGATGAACAACGTGACGTCGGGCGTCGCCGCCGTCCCTGCGGCAGAGGCCAAGCTGGCCCAGACGGAGGTGGCGCTGACCATCGCACAGCAGGAGCTGGAGCGCGCCACGACGCTGCACGACAAGGGCCTGCTGCCACTGGCAAAGTTCAACACGGCGGACGCCAACGCGAGGACCGCGGCGTTGAACGTCGAAGCAGCGAAGGCCGATCTCGAGCGGATCAAGGCATCGGCCAGCACGGCGGACGCACGCAATCCCAATGTGCGGGCCGCACAGGCGGCGCTCGACAAGGCCGAGTTCGCGCTCCGCAACACCACCGTAGCGGCGCCAGCCGACGGCTATGTGTCGAACCTGTCGCTGGCCGAAGGGCAGTTCGTTGCCGCCGGCACGCCGGCCCTGACCTTCATCAACCCCGCCACGCAGATGGTGATCGCCGATTTCCGGGAGAACCAGCTGGTCAACGTGCAGCCGGGCGACAAGGCGACGGTGATGTTCGAGGCGGCGCCCGGCCGGCAGTTCGAAGCGACGGTCGACAGCATCGCCTGGGGCATCAATAGCGGCCGCACCACGGCCAATGGCCTGGCGCAGTCGTCGAACGACACCCGCTGGTTCCCGCCGGCGCGGAAGATCCCGGTGCGCGTCAGCATCGACGACATGAGCGCGCTGCCCGCCAACGTGCGGCTCGGCTCGGAAGCGAGCGTCCTGATCGTGCCTGAAGACGGCATCGTGCCGACCATCGCCCGCGGCCTGATGGGCATCAATGGGCTGCTGTCGGGCCTCAACTAGGACCTGTTCGAGCCGAGGAGGCGCAAATGGAAGAGCTGACCCGCGTCGATCCCAATGAGGATCCCTATCTGGCGCTCCGCACCGCGCTCAGTGTCGCCATCTGCGTGATCCTCGCCGATCCGCTCGGCGTCACGCAGCCGATGATGCCGGTGGTGCTGGGCATGAGCCTGATGTCGAACCAGCGCGGCGCCCTGAACGTGCGCTCGTTCATGGGGCCGGTGATGCTGCCGGTGATGGCGTTCGTGTTCAGCTGGCTCGCGGCGGCGACGGTGAGCGAGCCGATGCTGTTCGTCCTGGTCAACGTCGTGCTGGCCGGCGCCGGCATCGCGCTGATGCTGTTCAAGGGCTCGCGCCTCGGCGTGATGCTGACGGTGTTTCCCGCGATGATGTCGATGTCGGTGCTCTACAGCGATCAGGCGCTGGTGGCGATCCGCGACTCGATGGCGACCGGCGGCGTGATCGTCGGCACCACCGCGGTGGTACTCAACATCCTGTTCCCGCCGCAGACGGCCCTGGTGCATGTCGAGCAACCAAAACCGTTCGAAACCGAGAATCCCGCGGCGGAACTGCTGATCCGCATGGCGGTCTATGTGCCGATCATGCTGCTGACCTACGCGACGGGCGATATGAACCTGCTCATCGTGCCGATCATGCTGGCTTTCATCTGCGCCGAGCCGGATCGCGGCGGGCGGCTGCAGCAGCTGATCGACCGCGGCGGCGGCACCATCGTCGGCGCGGTGGTCGCCGTCGGCGCCATGGCGATCTACTACGTGGTGCCGCAGTTCCCGGTGCTGGTGGCCCTGATCGCGCTGATCACTTTCGTGCTGATCGACAAGATGACCACCGGGGCGAGCCGGCCGCTCTACTACCAGTATATCTGCTCGGTGGCGCTGGTGATGCTGCTGTCGTCCACCTTCGGCGCCCGCGACGCCTTCGAAGTGGTGGTGCAGCGCGTGGTGCTGACATCAGGAGCGATGGTTGGAGCGATAGCGCTGCTGTCGCTGCTGGAGGCGGTGTTCATTCCAAGGAAGGGGATGGTGGGTGCGTCGGGTGCGTGCAGAGCCTTGCGACTCTTGCGTCTCCCTCCCCCTTGCGGGGAGGGATCAAGGGTGGGGGTCAGTGCGGGCACATTGCTCAAGGCTTGCTCAATGATGGTGAAGACACCCTCGGCGTTCTCGGTGATTTCGTTGTTCCAGACACGCAGGACACGAAAGCCGCGAGCGCGCAGGTAGTCGTCACGGGCGCTATCGTAGTCACGCTCGGCCGCGGAGGTATGCGTTTCGCCATCAGCTTCGATGATCAGCTGGGCATGCATGCACGCGAAGTCGGCGTAGTACGGACCGATCTGTTGCTGACGGCGGAAGTGATAGCCACGCTCGCTGAAGACGCGAAGGATGGCCCAGAGCTTTCGTTCTGGGCCGGTGGCGTTGTGCCGTAGCTGCCTGGCGCGCTCGATGCTCAAGCCGAAACTCCGGTGCTCGCGGACCCCCACCCCTGTCCCCTCCCCGCAAGGGGGAGGGAGACCCTCACACCGCTCCTGGTGAAGGCATTAAGCCCCGTAAGGCACCCAGACGTTCTTCACCTGGGTCGCGCGCCTCAGGAAATAGTCGCCCTCGAACTTCGCCTTATCGCTCAGGTCATAGAAGAGCCCGCGGCTGGTCCAGGTCTGCTTGACGTTGCCGGCCGAGGCTTTCTCGACCATGGCCGAGGTCTCGGCATCGCCGGCGAACCAGATGGCGTCGATGCCGTCATGCTCGGCGAGCGTCCTGGCCAGCACCTTGCTCTCCCCGGTGACGATGTTGAGGACGCCGGGGGGCACGTCCGAGGTTTCCAGCACCTGGTAGAAGTCGGTCATCGACAGCGGCGATTTCTCACTGGGCACCAGCACCACCGCGTTGCCCATGGCGAGCGCCGGGGCGACGAGCGCGATCGAGCCGAGCAGCGGGCGCGACGGCGGCGCCAGGATGGCCATGGCGCCGAGCGCTTCGACCATGGCGGTCGCCACCATGCGCTGCGGCGGGTTGTGCACGGCGCCGTCATACTTGTCGGCCCAGCCGGCGAAGGCGAACAGGCGCTCGACGCTGGCTGCGACTTCAGCGGCGCCGTCCTCACCGGTCTGCGCCTTGATGCGGGCGGCGAACTCGTCGGCCCGGTACTCGAGGTTCTCGGCGAGGAAATAGAGGATCTGGGCGCGGTTATGGGCCGAGGTGGTGGCCCAGCCGAGCGCGGCGCGGGCGGCCTCCACGGCGTTGCGGATGTCCTTGCGGTTGCCGTCGCCGACTTCGCCGACGAGCGCGCCAGAGGGGCCGTAGACCGGCCGGGAATAGCCGGAATCCGGACGAGCCTGCCTGCCGGCGATGTACATCTTGGCGGTCTGGTCGATGCCGCCGGCATCGTCGAGCGGATTGGCGGATTTGGCTGCCTTGGGCGTCGCGGCGACGAAGGGCTTCAGCTCCTTCTCCCACTTCGGCTTCAGGTAGGAGACCATGCCTTCACGGCCGCCTTCGCGACCAAAGCCGCTTTCCTTGTAGCCGCCGAAGCCGACCGCGGCGTCGAAATTGTTGGTGGAGTTGATCCACACCACGCCGGCCTTCAGCCTGGGGGCGATATCTAGGGCGAGGTTGACGTTCTCGGTCCAGATGGTCGCGGCGAGGCCGTAGCGGGTGTTGTTGGCGAGCGCCGCCGCCTCCTCGGGGGTGCGGAAGCTCATCTCGACCAGCACCGGCCCGAAGATCTCCTCGTTGGCCACGGTGTTGGCAGTCGACACGTGGGTGATCAGCGTCGGCTTGATGAAGCAGCCGCCGCCCGGCATATCGATGTCGGGCTCATAGAGCTGGCCGCCTTCGGCGACGCCTTTCTTCACCAGGTCGCGGACGCGCTCGACCTGCACCGGGGCGACCAGGGCGCCGATATCGACGGCCTTGTCGAGCGGATCGCCGACGCGGAGCGTCGCCATGCGCTTCTTCAGCTTTTCGAGGAAGCGCTCTTCGATCGATTCCTGGACGAGGAGGCGCGAGCCGGCGCAGCAGACCTGGCCCTGGTTGAACCAGATGGCATCGACGAGACCCTCGATGGCGCTGTCGATGTCGGCATCGTCGAAGACGATGTAGGGCGACTTGCCGCCGAGCTCGAGCGACAGACCCTTGCCGGTGCCGGCAGTGGCCCTCCTGATGATCTTCCCCACCTCGGTCGAGCCGGTGAAGGCGATCTTGTCGATATCAGGATGGCTGGTGATGGCGGCGCCGGTGTCGCCCTCGCCGGTGACGATGTTGACCACGCCCTTGGGCAGGTGGGCCTTCTCGCAGATCTCGGCGAACAGCAGTGCAGTGAGCGAGGTGAACTCGGCCGGCTTCAGCACCACGGTGTTGCCAGCGGCGAGCGCCGGGGCGATCTTCCAGGCCAGCATCAGCAGCGGGAAATTCCACGGGATGATCTGACCGCAGACGCCATAGGGCACGTGGTCGGGGAACTCGCGCTCGAGGTGCTGGGCCCAACCGGCATGGTGGTAGAAGTGGCGCGCCACCAGCGGGATATCGACATCGCGGCTCTCACGGATCGGCTTGCCGTTGTCCATGGTCTCGAGCACCGCGAAGAGGCGTGAATGCTTCTGGACCAACCGGGCGATCGCATAGAGGTACTTGCCGCGCTGATAGCCTGACAGAGCCGACCACTTGGGGAACGCTGCGCGGGCAGCCTTCACAGCGGCGTCGACATCGGCGGCGGTGCCGTCGGTGACGTCGGCAAGCTTCTTGCCGTTGGCCGGGTTCTCCGAAGCGAAGGTCTTGCCGGGGCTGGTCCAGGCGCCGTTGATGAAGTGGCCGAACTTGTTGTCATGCGCGGCAAGCCAGGCGAGCGCCAGATCAGGCGATTCCGGCGCCGGGCCGTAGTCGAGGGAGGTGAAGATTTCGGCGATTTTGTTCATTCGAGACACTCCCTCTCCACTCTCACCGGGTCATTCCCGCGAAAGCGGGAACCTCCGTTTTCTTTGCTCCGCCTGCGCGAGTGGATGGATCGCAAACAGAGTTTCCCGCTTTCGCGGGAATGACACCGGGGGTGGGGCCGCCCCCTCCACCAGCTTCGCTGGTCCCCCTCCCCCGCCACGCGGGGGAGGATCACGGAGAGGCCGGTGTGTGGTTCACACCATCGGCATCCGATAGTCCGCCGCGTAGTGACCGGTCAGCGTGTGCTCCAGCTGCCGCTCGATGTCGGTGAGCAGGCTGGACGCGCCGAAGCGGAACAAATGCGGCTGCAGCCAGTGGGTGCCGAGCTCTTCCTTGATCAGCGCCATGTAGTCGAGCGACAGCTTTGCCGTGGCGATGCCGCCGGCCGGCTTGTAGCCGATCTCGATGCCGGTTTCCTCGTGGAACCAGCGGATCATCCGCACCATCGACAGCGAAGTCTGGAGGTTGGCGTTGACCTTTTCCTTGCCGGTCGAGGTCTTGATGAAATCGGCGCCGGCCAGCATGCAGACCAGCGAGGCTTTGGCGACATTGGTCTGCGTTGCCAGTTCGCCGGTGCCCAGGATGGTCTTGATATGGGCGTCGCCACACGCCTTCCGCATGGCTTTGACTTCGTCGTAAAGCGCCTGCCAGTCGCCGCGCAGCACCATGCCGCGCTCGATGACGATGTCGATCTCATTGGCGCCATCGGCGACCGACGCTTCGATTTCGGCGAGGCGGGTCGAGAGCGGCGCGAGCCCGTGCGGGAAGGCGGTCGACACCGCCGCGACGTTGATGCCGGTGCCCTTGAGCGCCTCGACCGCGGTCTTGACGAAAGAGTGGTAGACGCAGACGGCAGCGGGCTTGATGTCGAGCTCGGCGACGCCGAGGCCGTCGATGATATCCTGCCGCACCGGGTGACGGGCCTTGGCGCAGAGCCGCTCGACGCGGCCCGGGGTATCGTCGGAGTTGAGCGTCGTCAGGTCCATCAGCGTGATGGCCTTCAGCAGCCAGGCGGCCTGCCAGTCCTTCTTCACCGTCCGGCGAGCCGGCAGCGTCGCAGCGCGCCGTTCGAGCGCCGAGCGGTTCATGCGGACGCGTTCGACCCAATCGAGATCGAGCGGGAAGCCGGGATTGCGCCTGTGCGAGCCAGCGGGCTCGATGGGCTTTTTCTTTGCAAGCTTGGGTTCGGCCGGTTGATCGACGACGCGAAGTTCCATGGTGGCCTCCTTGCCTGAAACGGGTCTTACGCCCGTTTTGCGGCAGATTTCATGCAGGCATTATCGGCCCAAAAACTCGGGTCCGAAAGAGTGCGGCAGCAGTTGAGCGATGGTCTGCTCGAGCGGAGTGCCGTCGATGCCGTGCGAGACGACGACCACATCCTGATCGGCGAACTCGCGGATGCGCTGCCGGCAGCCGCCGCACGGGGTGACCGGCGTCGTTCCCGGGCCGGTGGTGTAGACGCGCTTGATGCGCCGGGCCCCGCCGGCCAGCATGGCGGCGATCGCCGAGGGCTCGGCGCAGTTGCCGACCGGATAGGCGGCGTTCTCGACATTGCAGCCGACATAGATCTTGCCGTCATCGGCAAGGATGGCGGTGCCGACCTGGAAGTTCGAATAAGGCGCGTAGGCCCTGGCGCGAACGGCTTCGGCCGCGGCAAGCAATTGGGGGTCAAGCGGATGGGGCATGGCAAATCTCTAAGAAGGCCCCCTCACCCGCCGCTTTGCGGCGACCTCTCCCCCAAGGGAGAGGTGAGGTTGCGGCACGATCTCGCCCCATCACCACCTCTCCCTTGGGGCAGAGGTCGGCCCGCCGGGCCGGGTGAGGAGGCCTTTCGGCGAATGACGGGCTGAAGCGCACCTAGCGCTCCTTCGTATAGGCGACGCCACCGGCCTTGGGGCCGACGGCCTTGCCGATGAAGCCGGCCAGCAGGATGACGGTGAGAATATAGGGCAGTGCCTGGATGGCCTGCACCGGCACGCCGACGCCGAAGATCGAGGTGCCCTGCAGACGGATCTGCAGCGCATCGAGGAAGCCGAACAGCAGGCAGGTGAACATCGCCGGCACCGGCTTCCACTTGGCGAAGATCAGCGCAGCGAGCGCGATGAAGCCCTTTCCGGCGGTCATGTTGTTGCCGAAGCCCGAGCCCTGGGCGATCGAGAAGAACGCCCCGGCGAGCCCGCAGAGCAGGCCGGTAATCAGCACGGCCTGATAGCGGAGCTTCGTGACCGAGATGCCGGCGGTATCCACCGCCTTGGGGTTCTCGCCCACGGCCCGCAGGCGCAGCCCGAAGCGCGTGCGATAGAGCACCCACCAGGTGATCGGCACGGCGAGGAAGGCGACATAGACGAGGATATTGTGGCCCGAGATCAGCTCGGAATAGATCTGGCCGACCACCGGCACCCCCGCCAGCTCGTTGGCAAAGGGCAGATCGATGTTCTGGAAGCGGCCGCTCACCGGCAGTTGCGGGGTGCGACCGCCCTGCCCGAACCACTGGATGCCGAGGAAGGTGGTGAGCCCTGCCGCCAGCATGTTGATGGCGACGCCGGCGATCAGCTGATTACCGCGCAAGGTAATGGCGGCCGCCCCCTGGAGCGCCGCGGTGGTGATCGAGACGGCGAGCCCGGCGAGCAGACCGAGCCAGACATCTGCGGTGATCGCGGCAACCGCCGCCGCAGCGAAGGCCGAGGCCAGCATCTTGCCTTCGAGGCCGATATCGAACACGCCGGCCCGCTCGGAATAGAGCCCGGCGAGGCAGGCGAGCAGCAGCGGGGTCGACAGCCGGAGCGTGGCGTCGAGGGTAGAGAGTATGAGGCCGAGATCCATGGCTCAGCTCCCCGACTTGACGCTGTTGGCTTCGACGGCGGCGGCCTTCTGCTGCGGCGACAGCGTCATGAAGATGCGCTGCAGGCCGGGGCGGAACAGCCCTTCCATGGCGCCGGTGAACAGGATGACCAGCGCCTGGATGACGACGACCATTTCCTTCGACAGCCCGGGAATGACGTATTGCAGCTCGTTGCCGCCCTGGTAGAGCGCGCCGAACAGCAGTGCGGCGAGCAGGATGCCGATTGGATGGTTGCGGCCCATCAGCGCCACCGCGATGCCGACGAAACCGGCATCCGCGACGTAGTCCAGCACCAGGCGATACTGCACCCCGACCACCTGGTTGACCGCCACCATGCCGGCGAGTGCCCCCGACATGGTCATGACGATCATGATGATGCGGCTGTTGGACATGCCGGCATAGCGGGTGGCGGTGGGGTTCTGGCCCAGGGCGCGCATGGCGAAGCCGAAGCGGGTATGCCAGATCAGCACATAGGCGCCGACAAGGCAGATGAGCGCCAGCACCAGGGTGAAGTTGACGTCGGTGTTCTTGAACCAGGGGATGAAGGCGCCTAGCTTGGGCATGCGCCCCTCGGCGGCGATCATCGCCGACTCGGGCGCCAGCGTGCCGGCCGGCTTCAGCACGTTCACCACCATGTAGACCATGACCGCGGCGGCGATGAAGTTGAACATGATGGTGGTGATGACGACGTGCGAGCCGCGCTTGGCCTGCAGCCACCCGGGAATGAAGCCCCAGAGCCCACCCACCGCCCCGCCGGCGAGGATGGCGATCGGAAAGGTGATCCACCAGGGCAGCAACTGCAGCGGCAGCGCCACGGCGATGACGCCGAGCCCGGCGATATAGGCCTGGCCGTTGCCGCCGATATTGAACAGCCCGGCATGCGCGGCGACCGCCACGGCAAGCCCGGTGAAGATGAAGTTGGTCGAGTAGTAGAGCGTGTAGCCGAGATTGTAGCCGTTGCCGAAGGCGCCGGTGACGATGGCATTGAGCGCCGCCAGCGGATCCTGGCCGATGGCCAGCACGACGAGGCCGGAAACGATGAAGGCCAGCGCCAGGTTGAGCAGTGGCAGCAGCACTACGTCGGCCCAGCGCGGCAGCGGCTTGAGGATGGCGGAACTCATGGCGTCTGTCCCTGGGCCGCGGCGACTGCCTGCCTGTCGGTGACGCCAGCCATCATCAGCCCCAGTTCGCCCTCGGTGGCGGTGGCCGGATCGGCTTCGCCGACGATATTGCCGTCGAACATCACCAGGATGCGGTCGGCCAGCGAACGGATTTCGTCGAGCTCGACCGAGACGACGAGGATCGCCTTGCCGGCATCGCGCATCTTGATGATCTGGTTGTGGATGAACTCGATGGCGCCGATATCGACGCCCCGCGTCGGCTGCCCGACGATCAGCACATCGGGGTTGCGCTCCATCTCGCGCGCCAGGACGATCTTCTGCTGGTTGCCGCCGGAGAAATTGGCGGTCTTCAGCCGCTCGTTGGCGGGGCGGATGTCGAACTTCTTGATCCGCTCGCGGGCCTGCGCCTGCGCCGCCGGAATGTCGAGGAGGATGCCCTTGCCATAGGCCGGGTCGTCCTCGTAACCGAGCATGGCGTTTTCCCACTCCTCGAAGGCGGTGATCAGGCCCATCCGCTGGCGGTCTTCGGGCACGTGGGCGAGGCCGGCCTGGCGGGCGCGATGCGCGCCGTCGTCGCCTTCGAGCGACAGGGGCGTGCCCTTCAGGCGCACGATGCCGCTGGCCTGGTCGCGCATGCCGGAGATCGACTCGAGCAGTTCGGACTGGCCGTTGCCGGCGACCCCGGCGATGCCGACGATTTCGCCGGCCCGCACGGTGAAGCTCACATCCTTGACCCGGGTGACGCCGAGATCGTCTTTGACCACCAGGTTCTCGACCGACAGATAGGTGTCGCCCGGTTTGGCGGCGGTCTTTTCGACGCGCAGCAGTACCCGGCGACCGACCATCAGTTCGGCGAGCTGTTCGGGATTGGTCTCCGAGGTCTTGAGCGTTTCCACCATGGCGCCCTGGCGCATGACCGACACATAGTCGGTGATCGCCATGATCTCGCGCAGCTTGTGGGTGATGAGGATGATGGTCTTGCCCTGGTCGCGCAGGGTGCGGAGCACCCGGAACAGGTCGTCGGCCTCGGCCGGGGTGAGCACGCCGGTCGGCTCGTCGAGGATCAAAACGTCGGCGCCGCGATAGAGCGCCTTCAGAATCTCGACGCGCTGCTGGGTGCCGACCGAAACGTCCTCGATGATCGCATCGGGATCGACATCGAGGCGGTACTCCTTGGCGAGGCGGGTCAGTTCCTTGCGCGCCCGATCAAGGCTGGGGCCGAGCATCGCGCTGTCCTCGGCGCCGAGCACGACGTTCTCGAGGATGGAGAAATTGTCGACCAGCATGAAGTGCTGGTGCACCATGCCGATGCCGAGCGCCAGCGCATGGCGGCTGTCGGTAATGGCATGCGGCGTGCCGTTGACGCGGATCTCGCCGCTGTCGGCGGTATAGAAGCCATAGAGGATGGACATCAGCGTCGACTTGCCGGCGCCGTTCTCGCCGACGATGCCATGCACCGTGCCGCGCCGGACCTTGAGGTCGATGTCCTTGTTGGCATGCACAGCGCCGAAGCGCTTGTTGATGCCGATCAGCTCGATCGCCAGATCGGATGCGGCGACCGAAGATGCAACGGCCCCTTGGGGCCGCTGCACATTGGGATCACCCATGGGGGTGTCGCTGGACAACTGCCGAACTCAGGCCGGGCAGGTATTGTCGGCGGTGTAGTCGTGGACCTTGATCGCGCCCGACTGGATCTCGGTCGAGAAGGCGTCGACCTTGGTCTTGATGTCGTCGGTGATCAGCGCCTTGTTGTTGTCGTCGAGCGCGTAGCCGACGCCGTTCTCCTTGAGCCCGAGCACAGTGAGGCCGGGCTTGAAGTTGGCATCGGTGAGCGCGTTCTCGACGGCCACGTCGACACGCTTCTGCATCGAGGTCAGCACCGAACCGGGGTGCAGGTAGTTCTGGTTGCTGTCGACGCCGATCGAGAACTTGCCCGCATCGGCGGCCGCCTGCAGCACACCCAGGCCCGAGCCGCCGGCGGCGGCGAAGACCACGTCGGCACCGGCGTCGAACTGCGCCTTGGTCAGTTCACCGGCGGTCACCGGATCGTTCCAGGCGGCCGGCGTAGTGCCGGTATAGTTCTCGATGATCTTGACGTTGGGGTTGGCTGCCTTGGCGCCCTGGGCGTAGCCGCAGTAGAACTTGTGGATGATCGGCACGTCCATGCCGCCGACGAACCCGACCGTGCCGGTAGTCGACTTCAGCGCCGCGATGGCGCCGACGAGGAACGAGCCGGTATGCTCGTCGAAAATGATCGACTGCACGTTGGGCGCGTCGACCACGGCGTCGATCACCACGAAGTGGGTATCGGGGAACTCGGCGGCGACGGTGGTGAGCGCGGTGCCCCAGGAGAAGCCGGCCATCACGATCGGGTTGGCGCCCTGCGAGGCGAAGCGGCGCAGCGCCTGCTCGCGCTGTGCGTCGTTCTGCAGCTCGAGATCGGTGAAGCTGCCGCCGGTGGCCTTCTTCCAGGCCTCGGCGCCATTATAGGCCGCCTCGTTGAAGGATTTGTCGAACTTGCCGCCCAGATCGTAGATCACCGCCGGATCAGCGAGGGCAGCCCCGGCGGCGAGCACCGACAGCGCCACCCCGGCCGCGAGCGCAGTGATGCGCTTCGAAAAGTAGTTCATGGATCAGTCTCCCTGTATCGCGTCCGGCAACGGCACATGCCGCCCTGACAGCCCGGCGCGTTGGGAACGAATACAACCCTGCAAACCGGCGCTCTGCAAGAGGCGGCAGCAGAGATTTTGACCAAGTGGGCAAAAATCGTGCGCGGAAGGTTTATGCCCGCGCGCGGCGGGGCGGACTCCGCTCGTTGTCATTGCCCGGCGCACGGGCCTGAATGGCCGCCAGCGGCTCCTTGAGCGCCTCTGCGCCAATCGCCAGATCGTAGCTGGTCTGGAGATTGAGCCAAACATTGGGCGTTGTGTCGAAGTATTTGGCGAGCCTTGGCGCCGTGTCGGCACTGATGCCCATCTGTTCCTCGACGATGCGCTCGATACGGGTGCGCGGTACGCCGAGCGCCTTTGCCAGCACCCCGGCTGACAGCCCGAGCCGCACAAGGAACTCCTCGCGGAGAATCTCACCCGAGTGGATTGGGGATCGAACTTTAGCGGCATCTTCAAGCGGGTGTATCTCTCAACGATACGCTAGCCGACGATCGGCTTGACCTCGACGCCCATGGCTTCGCCGAAGCGCTCGAAAAAGCCGTCGATGAGCTTCTGGGCGGAGTTGCCGATCAACGACTTGCCCAGCTTCATGATGCCGCCGTCGGCGCCGCCATTGGCGGTGAACACCAGCCGGGTGTGCTGGCCGGCATCGGAAAGCACGATGTCCGCCGCCGCTTCAGCCTTGCCGAGCAGGCCGCCGCGCCCCCGGCCGGCGAGGGTGTAGCTCTCGGCCGGCACGATATCGCGCAGTTCGAGATCGCCGGAGAACACCGGCTGCATCAGGCCCAGGTTGATCTCGATCTCGAGTTCGAGCGTGGTTTCGCCGGTCCAGTCGATGCGGCGGCAACCGGGGATGACGGCCTTGAGCACCTGGGTGTCGTTGAGCGCCCGCCAGACCTCGAGCCTGGGCGCCGAAACGAGGTACCTGCCGCCGAATTCCATGCCGTCATTTCCTCGCGTTGGAGCCGTGTCAGGTGAAGCTAGTGCGGGTCGTGCAGATGAACAACCGCGGCAACGCTGCAACGGTTGCCGCAAACTTCCCGGCCGGCTCTTTTCGTGAGGCTTTTAAGCACCATATCGCGCAAAACAGGCGTCGCCGATATAAGCAACATTGGCAAGTGACGCCGAGAACGTGAATCATGTCACCCCAAGGTGACCGATAGAGGGAAACGCATCCAAATGGCCACTGAAGTGATGGAAAAGCCCCTGCAGTATCTCGACAAGGCGATGGGGGCGATCAAGCAGCTCGGCATTTGGCCCGAGCAGGCCGGCGAACAGCCGATTACCGGCCTGCTGAACGAGATCACCGACCTCGACGAGAACAAGGTCATCCTGATCGGCCGCACGCTGACGCAGGCGAGCGCCTTCAACGAGGTGGTGCGCAGCCAGGTGGCGGCGATGAATGTCGGCGAGCGCTACGAAGACATCACCAATGGCTTCAACTCGATCCGTGACGACGCCAAGGCCATGGTCGACCAGCTCGACGACGGCAAGCTCGACCTGATGGAGCGCGTCTCCAACGTCTGGATGAAGGTCAGCCGCGGCGATATCGCCTCGCGCTTCGACAAGATCCGCAACACCTATCTCGACGTCTCCAAGGAGACCAAGAACCAGGTCGACCGCGAGCATACCATCCTCGAGGCCTATCGCGATTTCCGCGGCGCACTGAAGCAGTCCGAAGTGATGGCGCTGGAGCTGCTGGACGTGGCGACGAGGAAGCTCGACGACAAGAAGGCGACGCTGAAGGCAGCGGGCGACGCGCTGGCGGCGTTCACCACCGGCACCCCGGCCGACCGCGCCAAGCTCGAAATGGATCGCGACGAGAAGCTGCGCGACCTGCAGAACGAGGAACGCCGCTACCAGATCGCCAAGGACCTGAGCGACAACCTGACCATCTCCTACTCCACTTCCGAAGTGGTGATGGCGCGGCTGATGCAGACCACGCAGGCCAAGGAGCGCGTCTACCAGCAGGCGATTTCGTTCTTTTCGACCAACGAGACGGTGTTCACCGCGCTCAGCGCCTCGTTCACCGGGCTGTTTGGCCTGCATGAATCGACCGAGACGCTGAACGCCATGAAGGAAGGCATGTCCAAGAGCCTCGAGACGCTGTCGGAAATCGGCGACCGGGTGGGCGAGGCGGCGGTAAAGGCCGGTTACGGCCCGACGATCCGCGCCGACGCGGTCAAGAAGCTGGTCGACTCGGTGGTGACCTTCCAGGAGAAATCGCGCGTCATCATCAACGAGATGCGCGAGGCGGCGACCAAGAACTCGGCTGAGATCCGCGATGCGGTCGAAGACGGCAAGCGCCGCCTGGCGCAGCTGGCTGCCGAGGGCAACGCGCTGCTGCTGGAAGAAAAGAAGGCCTGATTTGGAGCGCGAACGGGCTCGAACATGAGCACGACGACGGCGACTGCCGACAAGGCCCCGCTCGACGAGGTGATGCTGGCGATGGACGTGGTCGACACGCTCCGTCACCGGCAGGACCTGGTGGAACGCGAACTCGCGGGCGATGCCCGCGAGAAGCAGCTGATCGACAAGCTGCGCGAAATCTATCACCAGCAGGGCATCGAGGTCACCGATGCGGTGCTGATGGAGGGCGTGAAGGCGCTCGAGGAAAGCCGCTTCGTCTATACGCCGCCCAAGCCGAGCCTGGGGGTGAGCCTCGCCAGGCTCTATGTCGGCCGCAAGAAATGGGGGCCGGCCGCACTGGCGATCGCGTTGATCCTGGTGGTGGGGCTGGGCGGCTACTTCTTCGCCTATCGGCCGTATCAGCAGGCGCAGGTCGAAGGTGCCCGGGTCGAGCTCAGCGAGAAGCTGCCCGCCGAGATGGACGGCCTGTACCAGACCATCTTCGAAGAGACCAAGGTGCAACAGGCCGTGACCGAGGCCGAGCAGCTGCGGACCCGCGGCAAGACCGCCGCCGCCGAAGGCAACCGCAGCGGCGCCGAACAGGCGATCGCCGCGCTCACCGGACTGCGCGACCAGCTCCGCCAGGAATACCAGTTGAAGATCGTCAACCGCGAAGGCCAGAAGACCGGGTTCTGGACCTTCCCCGAGATCAATACCGCGGCCACCAACTATTATGTGGTGGTGGAAGCGATCGGCACCGACGGCAAACCGCTGACGCTGCCGATCGTCAACGAAGAAAGCGGCCAGACCGAGAAGGTGGCGATCTGGGGCGTGCGCGTGCCCGAGAGCACCTATCGCGCCGTCGAGAACGACAAGAAGGATGACGGCATCCTGCAGCGTAACATCCTGGGCTTGAAGGAGTACGGCTTCCTCGACGTCGACTATGTCATGCCGGTGCTGGGCGGAGCGGTGACACGGTGGTGAGCCTCGCGACATCGACTGCAAGGCGGGTTTTCTCATGAGCCTTTCCGGACCCGAGGCCCTGCGCTCCCTCGACGAAGCGCTGCGTGACATCCGCCGCGAGGAGGACGAGATCGCTAAGCGCCTGGCCCGCTCGGCCGAACTGGTCACCAAGTTCAAGGAGACCGAGAGCGAGTTGCTGCGGCAGCTGGCGGAGATCCGGCTGGACCCGACCACTCAGGCGGCGCTCGCCGGCCGGCTGAGCCAGGCCGAGATCAAGGCGCGCGAGATGCTGAGCCGGCATGGCGCCGAGCTCAGCGCGGCGGAAGGCGAGCTCAAGGAGCTGGACAAGCAGATCGCGGCGTTCGCCAAGGAGCGCACCGAGCAGGCCGCCATCGCCGACAAGGCGCAGGCCGAGCTGAAGCTGCTGGCCGACCGGGTGGCGGTCGAAGCGGTGAAGAACCCCGAATATGCGCAAAAGCGCCAGGCTGCCGAGCAACTGGCCCACATTGCCGAAGAAAGCCTGCGCAAGACCGAGCAGGCCGAATCCGATCGCGAGCAGAAGGGCAAGCCGTACCGCGACGACCCGCTGTTCATGTATCTGTGGGAGCGCGGCTTCGGCACCAAGAACTACCGCGAGAACAACCTCATTCAGTATCTCGACGAGCTGATCGCCGGGCTGGTGGGCTTTCCGGAGGCGCGGGCGAATTTCGCAATGCTGAACGAGATCCCGATGAGGCTGCGTGAGCATGCCGAGCGCCAGCAGCAGATCGCCGCGGCGGCCGCCGAGGAAGTGACCAAGCTCGAAAAGGCGGCGGTGGACGCGGCTGGCGGACGGCCGACCCGCGATTTGCTGGAGAAGGCTGAAGCGAGGATCGCCGCCATCGACCAGCAGATGGTGGCAGCCGAAGACAAGCGCGACGAGCGCGCCCGGGCGCAGCGTGAGCTGGCGCAGGGGAGCGACCCGGCATTCAGCGCCGCGGTCAGCGGACTGGCCGAAGCGCTGGGCCGCGAGGACATCCAGACGCTGCTCGCCGAAGCGCGCGCCACCGAGACCGGGCAGGACGACACCATCGTCAAGCAGATCGACGAGGCCCGGCAGCGTGCGACCGAGGAAGACGGCGACAGCCGCGAGCAGAAGGCGCGACTGAAGACGCTGGCGGCGCGGCGGCGCGAGCTCGAGGATATCCAGTACGAATTCAAGAAGCAGAATTTCGACAACCCACGCTCGACCTTCCGCGAAGACAAGCTGGTCGGCGACCTGCTGAACGACTTCCTGCGCGGCGGCATCACCGCGGCCGACTATTGGGGCCAGTGGCGGCGCAGCCAGAACTGGCAGGGCGGCGTGCAGCCGCAGCGGCGCCAGGATTCGCCATGGGGCGGCAGCAATAGCGGCGGCGGGTTCAGCTGGCCGGACTCGAGCTTTGGCGGCGGCGCTGGTGGCGGGCGTCGCGATGGCGGCTTCGGCGGCAGCTGGGGGCGGCTCCCCGGCGGGGGCGGCGGCGGTTTCGGGGGTGGCGGTTCCGGCGGTGGCGGCGGCGGCTTCTCGCGTCCCCGCACCGGCTCCAGCGGCAACCGCACCAGCGGCGGCTTCAAGACGGGCGGCGGATTTTAGGGGTGTAGCCGACCGCCCCTCTTCACCTCTCCCCT
Source organism: Devosia sp. A16 (assembly GCF_001402915.1). Lineage (GTDB taxonomy): Bacteria > Pseudomonadota > Alphaproteobacteria > Rhizobiales > Devosiaceae > Devosia_A. Next base: position 2,985,551 of record NZ_CP012945.1, on the reverse strand, counting down.
GAGGGGAGAGGGTAGTGCAGCTAGGACCGAAGGTCCGTAGCGGAACTAGGGTGAGGGGTTCAGCTTCTCAGTGAGCGCGAGTTGCACCGCTTCACCCCTCATCCGGCGCTTCGCGCCACCTTCTCCCCTGAGGGGAGAAGTGAAGAGGAGCCTGCGGCGCTTGGCCGTGCGCCCACTTCAGGTTCGTGGTGTACGCGCGCCCCTCAAGCAGCACTTCCGTCGCCACCGAGTTTCGTCCTGAGCCCGACACAATAGCCGATGATCATGATCACGCCGGCGGCGAGACCGCCGGTTCCGATGGTCATGGCCAGCGGGAGCGGGGCAAAGGCCCAGAAGCCGGCGTAGACGAGGCCACTCAACGCCAGAACCCAGCCGGAGAACCGCGCGACCTGCCGCGCCAGCGCGCTGGGCGCCAGCGCCTTAGGGGCGCGGTTGCCGTAATAGGCGATCACCAGCCCGTTCATGGCGACGACCCGCTGGGTCGTCTCCGCATCGATATAGCCATGTTCGCGCGCCAACTGCGCGGCCAGCGCCACAAGCACGATGGCGGCGGCCCAAGCCAGCCCCACAAGAACTTCCTTTTTCATCGCACGGTCTCCAGCTTCGTCGGCGCGACTTCGGCCCCGATGCCGAACGTGTGCGCAAACCCCAGCAGCGCTTCTTCGAGCACCGACAGTTTCAGATGGTAGATGACGGACTTGCCGGCCTTCTCGGCATGCACCAGGTCGGCGTCCTTGAGCACGGCGAAATGCGCCGACATGGTGGGCTTGGAGACATCGAAGTGCCCGGAAAGTTCTCCCGCACTCATCGGCCCGGCCTGCAGCAGCTGCAGCACACGGCGGCGGGTCGGATCGGCAATGGCCTTGAACACCAAGCTCATAATTCGATGATTAGCTAATCGTCGAACTGAGTCAAGTGACGGCTCGTCACTCCGGGTTGAGGCCGTCGAGCAGATCGAGCCCCCGCCTGAAAGTGCCGTCCCAATCGCTGTCGAGCAGCAGGCGCGAGCGGTCGATGGTGGGATAGCGAGCACTGAGTTCAGTGGGCCTCTACTGTGCCAGGGCGGGCAGGGCGCGCCTCGGACTTACCGCGCCTCTGCGCCGAAGCCCCTAGCCGGAGTGGCCAGCGCAGGGCGGGACGTCCTTGATCGGGGCGTTCGCAAGCACGCTCGACAGCGGCTGGTTGCTCAGCAGCGGCGCAAGGCCAGAAGCGCCGGGGAGTGCGACCAGGGCCGAGACGGTGGTCTTGGCCGGGTCGAGAGGCTCGGTGCGGCAAAGCCTTGGCGCCAGCGATACCGAGAGGGAGGCTGCCCCGGCCGGCAGCGTCCGGGCCCAGGCCTGGGCGTCGCGGATCGCCTGCTTGTCGGGGTCCGAGAAACCGAACAGGTAGTAGTTGCGCTCGCCCGCCGGCGGCGGAAGCGTGCCGGCGAGTTCATCCGCGTCGGCGGCGACCAGCGTCGCCTTGATGCGGCGTTCTCCGTTGGCCGGGGTGGTGATGTCGAAGCCGATGGTCGAGGCGCCCTGCACCGGCTCGAGCGAGGGTGGCAGATCGAGGGCCAGCAACAGGCTGGCGACGTCGTCGTTGAGGTAGTCGAGGCCACGCAGTTTCGAGGCGGTGCCGATAGGGATCGAGGAACAGGCGGCCAAAACCGCAAGCGCGATCATGGCGGCGGCAATCCGGGTCGTGCGACGGCTCAACTTCCCCTCCCCTGCCCTCGGGACGATACCTCATCCCCGGAGGCGCTGTTGATGGGTTACGAGATTCCCGCGGGCTGGGGAATGGTGCAGGCGCATCCGGACACCATCGCCTCTCCCCGTCGGCGCCCTGCCGGCAGATGATCCTCCCTCGCGAGGCGGGGAGGATGCGGGATCCACCGGCCGCTCAGTGGATCGAAGGAGCCTGCGTCACTTCGTTGGCCCAGTCGAGGGCGTAGTGGGCGACTTCTTCCCAGCCCTTCTCGCCGGCCAGGAAATGCGAGCGGTCGGCGAACTGGTGGAAATCGGTGCGGGCGGGCGCCCTCTTCTGGATGTTGAAGCTCGCCTTGGCGAGATATGGGGTGACGGTGCGATCTTGCTCGGCGGCAATCACCAGCAGGGGCTGCTTGCGCGCCTTTGCCTTCACCGCGGTGCCGAACATGCCGGCCGCCTGGTAGAAGATGTTGGTCGGGGTGGGCACGACATAGTCGTCATAGGCGGCCTTCTGGTCGGCCGCATTCAGGGTGTTGGCGAAACTCTTCGCAAAGCCTTCGCGGGTGATGGTCTGGGTGGTGCCGGGGCCGGCGAAGATCGGCGGCAGGGCGGCGAGCAGCGAGACCGGCCCGGGCAGGGCGCCGGCGATCGGGCCGGGATCCATGGCGATGCCGGCAACGCCGTAACCGCGATCGAGCAACAACTGGGTGATGAGGCCGCCCATCGAATGGCCGATGATCACCGGCTGTTCGTCGAGGCCGTCGATAATCCTGGCATAGTGATCGACGATCTTGCCGAAGGTCAGGCTGCCCAGCCGCTTATCGGGGTTGGCGCGAAGCTCGGCCGGGTTGCCGTCGAGGTAGGGCCAGGCCGGAGCCAGGGTCTTGTAGCCGGCCGCTTCGAACACCGAGCGCAGCTTGTCCCAGCTGGAGGTGTGCATCCACGCGCCGGTGATGAACAGCGCGGTCTTGCTGTTTGTGGCTTTGGCGGCAGCGAAGGCAGCCGCAGTCTCGAGGTTCGTGGTCATTTCAATCTCCCGTTTGAAAACGTCCGTCGCATCATCGCGATGACACATTAGATCGCATGCGATTGAATCGCCGACAACGCGCGTCGATGCATGGCTCACATGCACAGATCGCTTGCGATTCTATCGCATACGCTTTATCTACAAGGCACGGTTGGAGACATTCGATGGACAAGAAAGAGATTGCCGAGCAGCTGAAGCTGGACGCCCTGCTGTGCTTTTCAGCCTATTCGCTGAGCCACGCCTTCAGCCGGTTCTATCGGCCGATGCTGGACAAGCTCGGGCTCACCTATCCGCAATTCGTGGTGATGATGGTGCTGTGGGAAAACGGCAAGATCACGATGAAGGCGCTGACGGACCTGGTGATGCTGGAGTCGAACACGCTGACCCCGCTGCTCAAAAAGCTCGAGGCGGCCGGGCTGGTCAAACGCACGCGCAACAGGGACGACGAGCGGGTGCTCGACGTCGAGATCACCGAGGCCGGGCGTGCGCTCAAGGCCGACGGCCAGCTGGCGGCGGTCGAGTTGGCGCTGGCCAGCGGCGAAGATCTCGACGGGGTGGTCGAGATGCAGCAGCGCATGGCGAAGATGCGCGACAGCGTGCGGGAGAAGCTGGAAGCGGTTTGAGGTTGGCGAGCGGCGCGCCCCCGAAAAGCACTTCAATCACCGCGGAACAGGATGTGGCCGTCCTGTCCCTCATCTAGGCGAGGTCACCCTCAGAGCCTTGTCGAGCAACAACCTCCAGCGAGACTCTGGCGCGGTGACGGAAGCCCGGCGAGATCATCCAAGGCGGAGATGTCGTCGTCATTTCCACTGGCCGGGCCCAAGCGCCCCCTCTCCCTTTGGAGGAGAGGGTCGGGGTGAGGGGCCTTGCCGTAACACTGAGCGTGGAAAGCCCCCCTCACCCGGCCCTGCGGGCCGACCTCTCCCCCCAAGGGAGGGGTGCCCGGCGCGGTAGGCGGCATGGGTGGCCGCAACCGGCGGTGTCAAGGACGCTACGCCGTCACCCCGCAGTAGCGATCAGAACAGATAAGCCGCGGTGATCTCGAGGGCCTGCGCGGAGAGGTCCGGGTCGCTGGAGTAAACCGTCTGGCGATAGGTCATGCGCGTCGCGACGTTCGGGCTGAGCACCAGACCGAGGGTGGCCCCGAGCGCCAGCGTCTCCGGCCCGTCGCCCTGCGGAACGCCATTGAAGGAGATCTCGCCGCCGGTCTCGTAGTAGCCGTCGACGGCAGCCCAGATGCTGTTGCCGAAATTGCGGGTGATGTGCCCCTCGACTCCGAAGATCGGAGCCTGGCTCATCACGGTGGCGCCGGTGCCGACGAAGGGATCCTCGTTATCGCCGAAGATCTGCACCACCGGACGAATTTCAAAAGTGGTGAGCTCCGGATCGATCATGCTGTCGCCCAGCGCGTAGCTGATGGGCAGGCTCGCCTGAAACGACCAGCGGTTCTGCCCCAGGTTCACCAGGCGGTTGGGATCGTAATCGCCGGTGGGGAGAAACAGCTTGCCCTCGACCATGGCCTGGAAGCCCGGTTTGTGCATGGCATAATCCATCGGAGCGAGGGCGGGCATGCCAACCAGTCCGAGGGCCGCGCCGAGCACCAGGTCGCCCTGGGCGAGACCGGTGTCGATGGTGGGAGCCAACGAGTCGAAGGTCATGCCGCCGACCGGCAGGCCGATCAGCACCAGGCCGACATTGCCCGAGAGGTCGAAAGTCTTGCGATAGGTCGGGGTCAGGACACCGACATCGAGCGTGGTGTCCCCGAGGAAGGGGATATTGTCCTCGATATGGATCATGTTGAGCGCCAGGCTGATGTCGCTCGCCCCGCCCGGGCGCAGGTGATAGGCCCGCGCCCCATCCCAGGCGAACGCACCCGAGATCATCGAAACCGACGCCAGTGCCGCCACGGCCAGCCTTGCAAACATGCTTCCCTCCTGTCGACTGGCCACCCCTCGGTAACCGTCACAGCCGGGCAAATCAGCGCCGGCCCCCATGCCGCGACAGTGCATGCGCATTAAAGTTGGGACAAGAATATTCTGGCCGGGTGCGTTCACATCGGCAGCGAGCGTGGCATGGTATCCACAGCAGATGCGCGTGGCCCACCTTCAGCGGTGGACCTGCCGAGCGAGCGGCAATCGGTCCCTCTCGGCCAGGCCAAGGTGACGATGTCCTAGCCGAAGACGCTGGCGCCCCGGTCTGCGGTACCGACCAAGGCACGGAAGCCGGCGAAGAGTTCGCGGCCCATGCCGTAATGCTCGCGGCGGAGATCCTCGGTGGCCGGGGTGCGGGAGAAGAACTCCTTCTCGTCGCCGATGAAGGTGAGCGTGCCCTCGTTGGCGTCGAGACGGATCAGGTCGCCGTCGCGGATCTTGGCGATGGCGCCGCCATCGGAGGCCTCCGGGGTCATGTGGATGGCGGCCGGAATCTTGCCCGAGGCGCCGGACATGCGCCCGTCGGTGACCAGCGCGACCTTGTGGCCACGATCCTGCAGGATGCCGAGCTGCGGGGTGAGCTTGTGGAGTTCGGGCATGCCCACCGATTTCGGGCCCTGGAAGCGCACCACGGCGATGACGTCGCCATTGAGCTCGCCGTTCTTGAAGGCGGCCTGCAGGCCTTCTTGGGTGTGGAAGACGCGCGCCCTGGCCTCGACGACGCGGTTCTCGGGCTTCACCGCGGAAACCTTGATCACCGACTTGCCGAGATTGCCCGAGAGCACCTTGAGGCCGCCATTGGCCGAGAAGGCGTCCTTCACCGCCGCCAGCACCTTGGGGTTGCCGGAGACGACAGGCGAAGGCTCGAAGCTGAGCTTGTCTTCGATGAGCCTGGCTTCGACGGCGTAGCCGGAGAGACCGGCGCCCCAGACGGTCTTGACGTCTTCGTGCAGGTACCCGGCCTCGAGCAGCTCGCGGATCAAAAAGCCCATGCCGCCGGCAGCGTGGAAGTGATTCACGTCGGCGATGCCGTTGGGATAGACGCGGGCGAGGAGCGGCACGCCGCCCGACAGGTCCGACATATCCTCCCAGGTCACCTTGAGGCCGGCCGCGGCGGCAATGGCGACGAGATGCATGGTGTGGTTGGTGGACCCGCCGGTCGCCAGCAGCCCGACGAGGCCGTTGACGATGGCCTTCTCGTCGACGATGTGGCCGATCGGCGTATAGTCGTTGCCCTCGGCGGTGAGCGACAGGGCGCGCTTCGTCGCCTCGCGGGTCAGCGCCTCGCGCAGCGGCGTGTTGGGGTTGACGAAGCTGGCGCCCGGCAGGTGCAGGCCCATGATCTCCATCAACATCTGGTTGGAGTTGGCGGTGCCGTAAAACGTGCAGGTGCCGGGCGAGTGGTAGGACTTGGCCTCGGATTCCAGCAGTTCCGCGCGGCCGACCTTGCCCTCGGCATAGAGCTGGCGGACCTTGGCCTTCTCGTCGTTGGAAATGCCGGTCGGCATCGGGCCGGCAGGAACGAACACCGCCGGCAGGTGCCCGAAGGTCAGCGCGCCGATCATCAGGCCGGGGACGATCTTGTCGCAGATGCCGAGATAGACCGCGGCGTCGAACATGTTGTGGCTCAGCGCAATCGCCGTCGCCATGGCGATGACGTCGCGGCTGAACAAGCTGAGGTCCATGCCGGGTTGGCCCTGGGTGACGCCGTCGCACATGGCCGGCACACCGCCGGCTACCTGCGCCGTGGCGCCGATCTGGCGGGCCGCGTCCTTGATGATCTCGGGATAGTTCTCGTAGGGCTGATGGGCGCTCAGCATGTCGTTGTAGGAGGTGACGATGCCGAGGTTCAGTGCCTTGCTGCCGGCGAGCTTGGCCTTGTCGGAAGGAGAGCAGGCGGCAAAGCCATGCGCCAGGTTACCGCAGGCGAGCGCCGCGCGGTGCACGCCCGCCACCCGCGCGCCCTCGATGCGATCGAGATATTCGCGGCGTGAGCCGGCGCTCCGGGCCGCGATGCGGTCGGTGACTTCCTGGACGATCTTGACGACGGACATTTCATGCTCCTTGGGGGAGCGCCACAACCTTGGTTGGTCGCCCGTTCGAACCGGAAAAGTCTGCAACTTTTCCTGAACGGGCTCCGCGCACGGTCTAGGGGCTCCAGAAGATAGTCAGCGGTGTCTGGCTTTGCCTGAGAATAGACCGGATCGGCATGTCCTCAACGGGACCATCCGACGCAGCCTTGTCCAGCGTCGCCAGCTTCTCCTCCCCCTCGATATGCAGATAGAGCCCCTTGGCGTCGAGAAGGCGCCTGAGGACCAGCGTCACCCTGGGCTCCCCTGCCCCGGGCGCCCGGATGGCGATGGCCGGCCCCTCGCCGGTCAGCGCCGCGGCGAGGGTGTCGCCGCCGGGAAAGAACGATGCGGTGTGGCCGTCATTGCCCATGCCGAGGATCACCGCGTCGAACGGCGTCGGCAGCGCGTTGACCGCAACGTTGGTGCGGGCGATGGCGGCGTCGGTCGGGACGTCGCCGCCCGAGTAGAGGGGCACGAAATGCGCCGAAGCAGCCGGGCCCTGCAGCAGGCGCTCGTTGACCAGCAGGGCGTTGGAACGATCGTTGGTCTCGTCGACCCAGCGCTCGTCGACCAGGGTCACGGTGACCTTCGACCAGTCGATATCCTTGCGGCGGCCCAGCACGGCGAAGAACCGCGCCGGGGTCGAGCCGCCGGAGACGGCGAGCACCGCCTGCCCGCGGGCAGCAATACCGTCGTTCAGGTGCTCGGCAACGGTCTCGGCGAGGGCAAGCGCCAGGTCTTCCTTGGTGCCGAAGCTGCGCCGGGTCGCGTTCAATGCCCGTCCTCGTGCCAGGTGCGCCCGTCGCGCTCGATCAGCGCGATGGCGCCGGTCGGGCCCCAGGTGCCGGCGGTGTAGCTCTGCGGCGCGTCGCTCGCCTGGTCCCAACCGTTGCGGATCGGATCGACCCATTCCCAGGCCGCCTCCAGTTCGTCGCGACGCATGAACAGCGTCTGCTGGCCGCGGATGACGTCGAGCAGCAGGCGCTCATAGGCTTCCGGGGTGCGCTCGGCGAAGGTCTCGGCGAAGCTGAGGTTGAGCGGAACTTCCCTCAGGCGCATTCCCCCTGGGCCCGGATCCTTGATCATCAGGAACAGCTTGACGCCCTCATCGGGCTGGATGCGGATGACCAGCCGGTTGGGCTTGGGCGCCCCTTCGGCGTGATCGAACATCGAGTGCGGGATGTTGCGGAACTGGATGACGATTTCCGAAGCGCGCGACACCAGGCGCTTGCCGGTGCGGATGTAGAACGGCACGCCCGACCAGCGCCAGTTCTCGATCTCGGCCTTGATGGCGACGAAGGTCTCGGTGCGCGAGCCCTTCTTGTCCTCGGGCAATTCGTCCTGGTAGCTCGCCACCGCACTGCCGTCGACGCTGCCGCCGCGATACTGGCCGCGTACCGTGGCGCGACCGACATCGGCGCCGGTGATCGGCTTCAGCGAGCGCAGCACCTTGAGCTTTTCGTCGCGCAGCGCATTGGCGCCATCGGAGGCCGGGGGCTCCATGGCAACGAGGCAGAGCAGCTGGATGATGTGGTTCTGCACCATGTCGCGCAGCGCGCCGGATTCGTCGTAATAGCCACGGGTGCCGGCGCCGACCGACTCGGCCACGGTGATCTGCACGTGGTCGATATGGGCGGAGTTCCAGATCGGCTCGAACAGGATATTGGCGAACCGCAGGGCCAGAAGGTTCTGCACCGTCTCTTTGCCCAGGTAGTGGTCGATGCGGTAGACCTGATCTTCCTTGAAAATCCGCGACACCTCGTCGTTGATCTCGATCGAGGATGCGAGGTCGTGGCCCAGCGGCTTTTCGATCACCACGCGAGCGTCGCGCCGATAATAGCCCTTCTTGAGGATGTACTCGCAGGTCGGCCCGAACAGGTCCGGCGCGATGGCGAGGTAGAAGGCCCGGACCACCTTGGGATCCTCGCGCAGATTCTTGCTGAGGTCGCCCCAGTGCGCCTCGTCGGTCACGTCGTTGGCCACATAGGAGAACGTGCCGATGAAGCGATCGATGGTCTTCTTGTCCTGGTAGGACTTCTCGACAAAGGTTTCGATCGACTCGCGCGCGAGCTTCTGGAACTCCTCATCGCTCAACTTGGTGCGCGACACCCCGATGATGCGGCTCTGCTCATCGAACTGGCCATCCTTGAAGCGATGATAGAGCGCGGGGATCAGCTTGCGTTTGGTGAGGTCGCCCGTCGCGCCGAACACCACGTAATCGAAGGGCTGAACCGGGATGATACGGCTGGACACGCTCTTCAAGCTCCTGTCGAGGTAGTTCATGGCAACTCAATTCTCAGTCGAAGTTTTGCTCAGGCAAAATTCTGCTTGGCAAGGATGACGGCGCCGTGCAGCGGCTCGTCGACGGGGCGGACGATGAAGTCGCCGTAGCGCTCCATCATCAGCGGGTAAAGCCGGGTGCCGAAGCCGCCGACGGCGGCCATGCGGGTCACCCCGCGCGCCTTGAACCAGCGCACGTAATTGTCGATGTAGCTCAGCTCGAGCTCCATCAGTTCCTTGGCCACCGGATCGCCCTGTTCGTAGTAGTCGAAGAACAGCGGGATCAGCGCGCCGAACTCGGCGGGAGCGCGACCGAGCAGGGTCGAGGGCGCACCATTGCCTGATGGCATCGGGCCGCGCGGATCCCTCGGGAAGGACCAATCCATCACCGCATCGATCGAGCCGCCGAGCTTGTCGATCACGGCCTGGGTGAGCGGCGAGGCCGACAGCAGGCCGTCGGCGCCTTCCACCGAGCGGCGCACCAGCTCGCGGCCGAGAATGGCGCCACTCATCTGGTCGCCGATCTGGAAGCCCCAGCCGCCGCACTGGTGACGCTGGCCATTGACCATGGCGAGCGCCGCCGAGCCGGTGCCGACAATGATCACCGCGCCGTCTTCGCCCCCATGGGCGCCGGCGCGGGCGATATCGATGTCGTCATAGACGCGCACCTTGGCGAAGGGCCAGGGGCGTTGCTCGAAGGCATCGCGCGCCGAGGGCAGCCGACCGCCGGCCATGCCGAAACAGGCATAGGTGTTCTTCGCCTCGGCAATATCGATGCCGGCCTTCAAGAAGACCTCTTTGGTACCTTCGGTGATCGAGCGGTAGGCCGGTTCGCCGGCTTCGATCTGCAGGTTCGAGCGACCACCGGCGGCGTCGGCCAGGGTTTCGAGGTTCTCATTGGCGAGGCGGATGCGGCAGTTGGTGCCGCCACCATCCACCCCGAGATAGTACCTAGGCACCGAACGCGCACTCCTTCGCGACAACTCATGGCTTGCCGACCCAGGAGCCCCCCGAGTCCGGCGCGGACCTTAATGCCAAAGGTTTCTAGACGAAAGTAGAATAAGCAAAGGAAGGCGGCTAGAAAGGTCGCTTGCCGCATGGCTCGCATGCGGCCAAAGTCCGCCGCCAAGGGATCGAAGCGCCGCGCGACGCATTGCGTCAGAGCGGTGACAGACGGCAAGGAGGCCGACCATGGGTCACATTCTGGTGCTGGGCGGGGCGCGCTCGGGCAAGACCGGCTTCGCCGAGCGGCTGACCATGCGCGCAGGAGCGCGGCCGGCCTACCTCGCCACTGCGCAGGCGCTCGACGCCGAAATGCGCGAACGGGTGGAAAGCCACAAGCAGCAGCGGGCCCAGGTTTTCGCCACCATCGAGGAGCCACTGCGGCTCAGCGCTGCCATCGCCCGGGCGGCGAAATCGCATGATGCGATCCTGGTCGACTGTCTGACGCTGTGGATCACCAACCTGATCGTCGCCAACGAAAACGTCGCTACGGCGGTGGACGAATTGCTGGCGACGCTGAGCGCAACGACAGCTGCCCGGGTGATCCTGGTCTCGAACGAAGTCGGGCTCGGAATCGTGCCCGACAATGCGATGGCGCGGATGTTCCGCGACCTCGCCGGTTCGGCGCACCAGCGGATCGCCGAGATCTGCGACGACGCCTATTTCGTGGTGGCGGGCCTGCCGCTGGTGCTGAAGGGCTCGGCCCCGGAGGCGGAGGTGCTGCAGCGGCGGGTGCATGAGGCTTGAGGGCTGACTGGAGCAGACGGCTCCCTCCCGGCCCCCCACAAGGGGGGAGGTGAAGAGTCGAGGCTCCGTCATCGATCGTACCAGGGGAACCAGCGGGGCACCTCCCCCTTGTGGGGAGGATGGGAGGGGGCCGTCTCTCTCAGCTAACCTAGCCGCCAGAGCACCAGCGCCACCAGCACCGTCACTGCCAGCGTCAGGTTCAGGGTCACCGCGTAGAGCTTCAGCGAGCGGTCGATGTCATCGGGCCCCAGGTCCGGCCGACCATCGCCGAAGCTCGGCAAGTCCACCACTTCGCCGTCATAGCTGCGCGGGCCGCCGAGGCGAAAGCCGAGGGCGCCGGCCATTGCGGCCTCGGGCCAGCCGGCGTTGGGGCTTTCGTGCTTTTTCGCGTCGCGCAGCGCTGTAGACCAGGCCTGCTCCGGATGCGCGCCCTTGAGGAAGAACGCGCCGCCGGCGATCAGCAGCGCGGTGAGGCGGGCCGGGATCAGGTTGAGCAGGTCGTCGAAGCGGGCGCTGGCCCAGCCGAACTCGAGGTGCCTCTCGGTCTTGTGGCCGATCATCGAGTCGGCGGTGTTCACCGCCTTGTAGAGAGCGATGCCGGGGAGCCCGAGCAGCAGCAGCCAGAACAGCGGCGCCACCACGGCGTCGGATGTGGATTCGGCCAGCGATTCGATCGCCGCGCGGGCGACGCCGGGCTCGTCGAGCGACTGCGGATCGCGGCCGACGATGTGGCTGACCGCGGTGCGCCCCTCCGGAAGGCTGCGGCGCAGCGCGGCGGCAACGAAGCGCACCGCGTCGCCCAGCGCCTTCTGCGCGAGGAAGGTCGAGGCGAGGACCGCTTCGAGGATGAAGCCATAGGGGATGAGCCGGAAGAGCCAGGCGATGGCGGCAGTGATGAGGCCGATGACCGCGAGCAGGATGACGAGCGCCATCACGCCCTTGCCGCGCCGGTTGGCGCCACGGTTCAGCCCGAGGTCGAGCCGCGAGATCAGCTTGCCGATCCACATCACAGGGTGACCGATGCGGGCGGCGAGGCCGTTGGGGTAGCCGACGAGCCGCTCGAGCAGCAGCGCCAGGGGAGCGAGCAGTGCCTGCATCAGAGGCCACCGAGGTCCGCAGTCGGGAATCCCTCTCCCGCTTGCGGGGGAGGGGGGACCACGCGAAAGCGTGGTGGGAGGGGGGTGCCCCACGCACGAATGGTGGGCGGACGGGGTTGGGTCGGTGCTTGTGGCACCCCCCTCCCACCAGCCTGTCGGCTGGTCCCCCCTCCCCCGTAAACGGGAGAGGGAACCCGACTGCCAGTTCCGCTCATCGGGCAAACTCCAGCAGTTGATCAAGATCGAGATGTCGTTCGAGATGCCCGGCCAGTTCGTCGAGGGTCGCGTCGATGGTCGCCTCATACGCCAGGCTCGAGGTCGCGGCAGCCGAACCGACAAAGTTGCGGCGGAAGGCGTCGGCGGCGAAGAGGCCGTGGAGGTAGGTGCCCATGACCGTACCATCGGGGCTTACCGCGCCGTCGGTCATGTCGCCGATGCGGGCGAAGGGGCGTTCGAGCCCGCGGCCCCGGGTGACGCCCATATGCATATGGTAGCCCACCAGCGGGTCGCCGGTGAGCGTCGAGGTCGCCTGCTCGACGCGCAGTTGCTTTGTCGGCTCGAGCACGGTGTCAAGATCGAGGAGATTGAGGCCAGCCGAAGTGCCGACGGCCCCCTCGATCCCCTCGGGGTCGAACACGGTATGGCCCAGCATCTGAAAGCCGCCGCAAAGGCCGAGCACCCGGGCGCCGGCGCGGTGATGGGCGAGAATGTCGATATCCCAGCCATATTCGCGCAGCGCCGCCAGATCGCTGCGAGTCGCCTTCGAGCCGGGGAGGATGATCAACTCGCCATAAGGCAGCGGCCGGCCGGGCTGGATGATCTCGAGGCTGACGCCGGGCTCGAGCCGCAGCGGATCGAGATCGTCGAAATTCGAGATGCGCGGCAGGCGCGGCACGATGATGCGATAGGGCCCCTGCCCCGGCGTCTGCTGCGCTTCGAGCGCCAGCGCATCCTCGGCGGGAAGCTTGCCGGCATCGGCGAACCAGGGGATCGGCCCGAGGCACGGCACGCCGGTGCGCTCGGCGATGAAGCGCTTGCCGTCCTCGAACAGGGCCGGATCGCCCTGGAACTTGTTGACGAGCGTCGCAGCGATCAACGCCGCGTCGTCGGGATCGATCACCGCGAAGGTGCCGACCAGAGCCGCGATGACGCCGCCGCGCTGGATGTCCCCGGCGAGGATGACCTTGAGCGCGGCGGCGCGGGCGAAACCGAAATTGGCAATGTCGTTGGCACGGAGATTCACCTCCGAAGCGCTGCCGGCGCCCTCGACCAGGATCAGGTCGACCTCGGCCGCGAGCTCGGCATGGGCGGCCAGCACCTGCGGCAGCAGTTCGCCGCGTTTCTTCCAGTATTCGCGGGCCGCAAAGCTGCCGATGCGCTGGCCGCGCAGCACCAGTTGCGAGCCGGTCTCGCCCTCAGGCTTCAGCAGCACCGGGTTCATGGCGGTGACGGATGCGCGGCGCGCGGCGCGTGCCTGCAATGCCTGGGCCCGACCGATCTCCCCGCCATCGGCGGTGACGGCGGCATTGTTCGACATGTTCTGCGGCTTGAACGGCGCCACGCGCAGCCCGCGATTGGCATAGGCGCGGCACAGGCCGGCGACCAGCAGCGACTTGCCGACATCGGACCCGGTGCCCATGAACATGAGGGATTTCGCCATGGGGCCGTTCTAGCGGCTGACGCGGCGATCCGATAGGGAGGACGGATGCGCACCATCCTCGTCATCGGCATCGGGGCCGGCAACCCGGACTACCTCACGCTCCAGGCGATCAAGGCGATGAACCGGGCCGAGGTGTTCTTCATGCCCGACAAGGGCGAGGAGAAGGCCGGGCTCAACGCCATCCGCCTCGGGATGCTCGAGCAGTTCGTCAGCGAGCCGCGCTATCGATTGGTGGATTTTGCCATCCCGTCGCGGCGACAGGCGACCACGCCGGACTATCGGGAGAGCGTCGAGGAGTGGCGAAACAAGCTGGAGCAGGCCTACCGGCAGATGTTCGCAGAGCTGCCGGACGGAGCAGTTGGCGCGTTCCTGGTCTGGGGCGACCCGGCGCTCTATGACGGGACGCTGCGCATCCTCAGGGACATGCAGGCCGCCGGATGGGAGATCACCATCGAGGTGATTCCCGGTATTTCGGCGCCGCAGGCGCTGGCGGCGCAGCACCAGGTGACGCTCAACCGGGTGGGGGAGGCAGTGACCATCACCACCGGACGCCGGGTCGGCGAAGGCGAGGCCGACGGGCTCAGCAGTGCCGTGGTGATGCTGGACAATCACCAGGTGTTCCGGCGCTTTGCCGCGGACGAGGCGGAAATCTTCTGGGGCGCCTATCTCGGCACGGCCGACGAGCTGCTGGTCGCGGGCAAGGTCTCGGAGGTGATGGACGAGATCGACGTGAAGCGGCGCGAGGCGCAGGCGCGCCATGGCTGGATCATGGACACGTACATGATCAGGAAGCCGGAAAAGGGCTGACTCCTGTCGCGCTGCCGGTGGCTGTGGCCCCCACCCTTAATCCCTCCCCGCAAGGGGGAGGGAGACGCAGATTGAGATCGCCGTGTTGGGGTCTCCCTCCCCCTTGCGGGGAGGGGACGGGGGTGGGGGTCAGCCCGCGCCGGCTACGGCTCTAACGCCACGTCGATCACATGCGCGTACGAGCCCATGACGCGCCCCTCGACCAGGCCCATCGGCGGCAACGCTTCCCCCAGTGCATCAGTGGCCTCGAACAGGGGCGTGCCCCGGGTCTTGCGCGCGGACGAGTAGTGGAACTCGTGGCCGTTGAGCGATGACGGGAAGGGCAGCGGGCCCTGGTGGCTGAGCCGCCGGTAGCCGAGCACGCGCTTGGGACGGTCGATGCGGGTCTCGTGCGGCAGGAGGCCCGACATCGGGTAAGTCGCACCGGCCTTGTCGGTCAGGGTGGCGCCGAGCACCATGAAACCTCCGCACTCGCCATAGATCAGCGCCGACCTGTCGGCAGCGGCGCGCAGGCCGCGCATAAAGGTCGCTGAGGCAGCGAGACGGGCGGCGTGCAGCTCGGGGTAGCCGCCAGGGAGAAAGACGGCATCCGCCGCGGTATCGGGTGCTTCGTCGGCCAGCGGCGAGAAGAAGCTGAGGCTGGCACCGGCGGCGTGCCAGTCGGCGAGCCAGTGCGGATAGAGGAAGGCGAAGGCATCGTCGCGGGCGATGGCGATGTGCTGACCGAGGGGTGGGAGCAACCCCGAAATCGAGTATCTGGCTCCCCCCCTCCCAACCTCCCCCGCGAGGGGGGAGGTGCCCGCCAGTGCAAGTGGCGAGGACATGGCCAGCAACTGGTTGAGATCGACATAGTCCTCCATCGCTTCAGCCGCAGTGGCGACCACCTTGTCGAAGCCGGTGATTTCGTCGGGGAGGACCAGCCCGAGGTGGCGGTCGGGGAGCCCCAGGGCCTCGCGTTTGGGGATGACGCCGAGCAGCGGGATTTCCACTGCGGAGAGGGCGGCACGCAGCATCAGTTCGTGGCGGGTGGAGGCGGCGCGGTTGACGATCAGGCCGGCCACCTTCACCTCCGGACGCCAGGTGGCAAAGCCATGCGCCAGGGCGGCGATCGACTGCGACTGGCGTTCGGCATCGAGCACCAGGATCACCGGCAGGTCGAGCGTTGCGGCGAGGTCGCCGGTGGAGCCACGGCCATCGGCAGCGCCATCGAAGAGGCCCATGACGCCTTCGACGAGGAACAGATCGGCCCCCGCCATGTGGCTTGAAGCGAGGGTCCGCAGGCGAGCGGGCGACATCGCCCACGGGTCGAGGTTGATCGCCGGCCGGCCCGCGGCGCGTGCGAGAATAGTGGTGTCGATATAGTCGGGGCCGGTCTTGGCCGGCGCAACGTTCAATCCACGGTGGGCGAGCGCAGCAAGCAGGCCGAGCGTGAGGGTGGTCTTGCCCGAGCCGGAGCGCGGAGCGGCGACGACCAGGCCGTTCATCCAACCACCCGAAAATTACGCTGCAAAATCTTGGGGCTAGCGGTTAAGATAGAGTTAGCGCAACCGGACCGGGGGGTACTGGAAGCGCCGCGGCGGTCCATCGGGACGCCGGACTTGGGGAAAACGAACAAATGAAGATCCTGATCCTCGGCGGGACCGAAGAGGCTCGTCAACTCGCCGCGCAACTGACCAAGATGGGCCATCAGGTGACCACGTCGCTGGCCGGGCGGACCAGCGAGCCGCTGCTGCCGGTAGGCGAAGTGCGTATTGGGGGCTTTGGCGGCGGCGACGGATTGGGCAACTACATCCTTAGTGAACGGTTCGACCGGCTGGTCGACGCCACTCATCCCTATGCCGAGGAGATCAAGCGCAACGCGGTGCGGGCAGCGGAGTTGGCGGAACTGCGGCTGGTGCGACTGACCCGGCCGGCCTGGAGCGAACCGCAATACGCGTTCTGGAAACACGTCGCCAACGCCGAAGAAGCCGCCGCAAGCCTGCCCAAGGGGGCGCGGGCGCTGCTGACGGTGGGGCACACCCACCTCGACACCTATTTGAAGCGCACCGATTGCAGCTTTGTGGTGCGCTCGATCGAGCCGCCGGAAAAGGAACTGCCGGTCAACGCCACGTCGCTGCTGGCGCGGCCGCCGTTCTTTTTCAACGGCGAGTTCCAGATGATGCAGGAACAGGGGATCACCCACCTGATCTGCAAGAATTCCGGCGGGGCGCAGACCGAGGCCAAGCTGCAGGCGGCGCTGCGACTGCGATTGCCGGTTTTCATGATCGCCCGGCCGCCGCTGCCACCCGCGCACGACGTGCCGACGGTGGGGCAGGCGATCGCCGCGCTGAAGCTCGTCTGAGCCTGTCGAAAGGCCGGTGGCTGTGGACCTCCACCCCTGTCCCCTCCCCGCAAGGGGGAGGGTGACCCTCACTCTGATGGCGGTGCCTGGCGTCCCCCTCCCCCCTGCGGGGAGGGGACAGGGGTGGGGGGCGGCACGCACCGGCCTAGCCATCATCCCCCCGCCCTCAGCTTCTTCTTGCCTGCGTTGCGCAGCACGTGGGCAAAGCTCTCGTCATAGAGCTTCGACTCGCGGAAGCGGGTTTCGCCGAGGACGCGGCCGACGAGGATCAGTGCGGTGCGGGTGATCTTTTCCTCGCGCACCCGCGCCTTCATCTCGGCGAGGGTGGTGAAGATCACCTCCTCGTCCGGCCAGGTGGCGCGATAGATGATCACCACCGGGCAATCGGCCCCGTAATTGGGGGTGAGCGCGGTTTCGACGTAGCCCAGGTTGCGGATCGACAGGTGGATGCAGAGCGTCGCCTTGCTCTGCCCCAGCACCTCGAGGCTTTCCGACTCCGGCATGGCCGAGGCCTTGCCGGAAGTGCGGGTGAGGATGATGGTCTGCGAGATTTCCGGCAGCGTCAGTTCGGCGGCGATGCGGGCGGCGGCGCCGGCAAAGGCCGGCACCCCGGGGACCACCTCATATGGGATGCCAAGCGCATCGAGGCGGCGCATCTGCTCGGCGACTGCACCATAGATCGACGGGTCGCCGGAATGCACGCGCGACACATCCTTGCCGGCGTCATTGGCCTTGATGATTTCGTCAATGATCTCGTCGAGGTGCATCGGCGCGGTGTCGCGCACCAGCGCGCCCGCAGGAGCGGCGGCGACGATTTCGGCCGGAACCAGCGAGCCGGCATAGAGGCAGACCTCGCACCGTTCGATCAGACGCTGGCCGCGCAGGGTGATGAGATCAGGCGCGCCGGGGCCGGCGCCGATAAAGTAGACGGTCATGGATAGTGGACTCGGATGAACTGCCCCTCACCCGCCCTGCTGCGCAGGGCACCCTCTCCCTCAAGGGGAGAGGGAAGAAGGGGCCCAGAGCGGGCGGCTGTGTTCCCTCTCCCCTTGAGGGAGAGGGTGGCGAGCGAAGCGAGACGGGTGAGGGGCAGGACCCGGCAGCTACTGCCCATCGCCAGCCCCCTTGGCTGCATAACCGCGCGGCGTGTAGGCGACCGTGCCGGAGCCGCGCTGGAAGGTGCGGGAGGTGCTGGAGCCGATCAGCACGATGGTCAGCATGTCGATCTCGGTGGGATCGAAATCGGCCAAAGTGACGACGCGGACCTTCTCGGTGGGGCGACCTAGATTGGAGCCGATGATGACCGGGGTCGAGGGCGGGCGATGCTCGAGGAAAATCCGCTTGGTCTCTTCGATCAGGTCGGTCCGGCGTTGCGAACGCGGGTTGTAGAGCGCGGTGACGAAGTCGGCGCGGGCAGCGCCATCGAGCCGCTTGAGGATATCGGCCCGCGGCGTGAGCAGGTCGGATAGCGAGATGCAGCAGAAGTCGTGGCCGATCAGCGCGCCCGCGGCGGCAGAAGCCGCCTGGAAGGCGGAGACGCCGGGGTGGGTCTCGAGGTTGACGCGACGCGCCACGTCGGAGACGGCCCGCGCGCCGGTAGCGTCGAGCAGCTCGTAGGCGAGCGCCGCCATGGCATAGATCTGCGCGTCGCCGGAGCAGACCAGCGATACGACCTTGCCCTCGGCCGCGAGTTCGAGCGCTTGGCGCACGCGGCTCTCTTCCTCGCCGAGGCCGTAGCGGTGCTCGACCTGGCCGCGGCGCAGGTCGGCGACGAGATCGAGATAGAGTTCGTAGC
Organism: Devosia sp. A16; assembly: GCF_001402915.1. Taxonomy (GTDB): domain Bacteria; phylum Pseudomonadota; class Alphaproteobacteria; order Rhizobiales; family Devosiaceae; genus Devosia_A. The sequence continues at coordinate 2,967,104 of NZ_CP012945.1, read as the reverse complement.
CGACCCAGTCGGTGCTCTGTTCGAGCGCATTGACCGCAGCGGCAGTGCGCGAGATGGCCTCGCCCGGCCCGATGCCGACAAGGTGCAGCACGCCGGGACGGCGGCCGAAGCTTTCGGCATCGATGGGGCGCGGCGCCTTGCCGATGGCGCAGGTGGCGCGATCCGATTTCAACTTCTCGACCACCAGTGGCCCGGCCTTCAGCGCCGCCGCTTCCGCAACGCTGGGGGTGCCGACGGTCTGGTCGACATAGTCGGACGGCGCGCGCAGGCGATAGCGCTCCTGGCTGAGTTCGGCGGCCGAGAACAGGCGCAACGGCACCTTGAAATGGCGTGCCGCCTCGAGCAGCGCCGGCTCATCGGCCTTGATGTCGATCGAGGCGATGGCAGCAAGGCTCTGGGGCGCGAGGTTCTGCTGCCGAAGCGCGAAATCGATGAGGCCGATGACCTCCTCGGCATCGGCGCCACGTTCGCAGCCAACACCGGCGACCAGGGTTTTGGGGTGATAGACGATGCCGCGCTCGATCCTCAGTTTCTGCTCGGAAACCAGCACCTTGACGGCGCCCATCGAGGATACCGGGTAACCGGCTTCGGCGAGGAACGGCGCCTCGCCCTCCACCTGCAACTTGGCGCCGAGCAGCAGCGCCATCATGGCGGGCTTGGCATCCTGCGGGGTGCCGAGCACCCAGCCCGGCGGCGGCTCGTCGAGGCTGTGGAGGAACTTGCTGTCGGACGCCGTGGTAATGGCGGGATGGCCGCCCAACTCGTCGGCGAGTTCGCGCGCCAGCCGGTTGGCGCCGCGGTGGCCGCCGAGCAGCGGCACGATGCTGGCGCCGCCGAGCGAGACGGCGAGCACCGGCGGTTCCTTCTGCTTGTTCTCGAGGCTCGAGGCGAGCAACCGGATCAGGATGCCGGCGGCGCAGACGCCGATGATCGGCCGCCCTTCGGCGAACAGTCGCGGCAACAGCTTCAGCGCATCGGCGCCGCCCTGACCGCAGGTGTAGATCTCGCCGCCGGTGGCCTCGGCGATGCGAGTGGCGGTATCGAGCCCGGTATCGGCGAAGATGATGATGGCGGGCGTGGTCATCGGTCGGCTCCGGCAGTTTCGCCCCAGGCCTCGGCGCCGCGATAGCACAGGATGGTCGAGAAGTAGGGTCGCTCGTCATGGGCGAAGTCGGCGAGACGGGTAATGCGCTGGCGCGCCGTGGTCGCGTGTTCGACCACCACGGCGCCGTCGGCATGGCCGGTCTCGGCGAGCAGCGCGCGGATGCGATCGAAGTGCCGGCCCACCTTGATGATGGCGGCCACCGGGGTGGCGGCGAGCTCGGTGCGGAGCGTCGCATCGTCGAGCGGCGCCGGCAGCACCTTCAGCATTTCGTTGCGGGCCGCGAGCGGCCGGCCGGCAACCGCCGCAGCGGCGGTGAGCGAGGTGATGCCGGGGACGATCTCGACCGGCGCATGGGGACCGACGCGGGCAACCAGGTACATGGCCGAGCCATAGAACAGCGGATCGCCCTCGCAGAGCCAGGCAACGTCGCGTCCGGCGCGGAGGTGGCCAAGGATGGCCTCGGCCGCGCCATCATAGGCGGCCTGGGCAGGCCACCGCTCGATGGCCATGGGAATGGCGACCGACAGGCGCTCGGCGGCAGCGTTGAGGTGGGGGGACGCGATCTCGAACGCCAGTGCCGCATCTTCACCCGTAGTGGGATAGGCGATGACAGCGACGCGGCCGAGCAGCCGCACGGCCTTGAGGGTCAGCAGCTCCGGGTCGCCCGGCCCTACCCCGACGAGATGCAGCGTGCCGGTGCGCTGATGCGCCGTCACGGCGTCACCACGAGGCCATGCATGGCCTTGGTCACCAGCCACTGCGTCACAGCCAGGCGCGGCTTGAAGGCTCGGTGGCCGCCGACGCGATCGAGGGCAGAGATCTCGATGCGGGTCAGCTCGCCGCCGAGTTGCAGGTGGCGCGAGTAGAGCGCGTGCTCGGCGTCGAGCGTCACGGCGTTGGCGACCAGCCGGCCACCGGGCTTCAGTGCGCTCCAGCAGGCATCGAACAAATCGTCATTGCCGACATCGCCGCCCATGAAGATGGCGTCGGGCGGCGCCTTGCGGCCAAAGGTGCCGGGCGCCTCGCCGCTGACGATCTCGAGGCCGGGAACGCCCAGCGCCGCCGCATTGACGGCGATCATCTGCAGCCGCTCGCCCTCACGCTCGAAGGCCACCGCCTTGGCATCGCGGGCGGCGCGCATCCACTCGATGGCGATGGAGCCCGATCCGGCGCCCACGTCCCAGAGCAGCGCACCGGGGAATGGCGCCAGCTTGGCGAGCGTCGCTGCGCGCACCTCGCGCTTGGTCAGCTGCCCATCGGTGACGAACACCTCGTCGGGCAGCCCGGGGAGCGGTGGCAACAGCGGCGCGGTGAAATCGGGCACGCAGTCGATGGCAAGGACGTAGAAATCCTCGACCTCACGACTGTTGAAGTTCTCGGCCTCGTCGGCGGTGATCTTCTCGTCGGGGCCGCCGAGGTTTTCGAGCGTGGTGACGAGGCTGCGCCCATAGCCGCGGTCGACCAGCAGCTCGATGGCGAGATCGACGGTGGTGTGATCGGAGGTCAATGCCAGGATGCGGTTGCCGGGCAGCAGTTGCGGGTGCAGCGCTTCCACCGCCCGGCCGTGCAGCGACAGGGTGGCGACCGACTGCAGCGGCCAGTGCAGCCGCGCCGCGGCCAGCTGGAAAGCCGACGGATGGGCGTGGATGACGAACTCGGAGGGCAGCAGGTAGCGGGTCAGCGTCGCGCCGATGCCGAACCACATCGGATCGCCCGAGGCGAGGATGACGGTCGGCGTCTCGCGCAGCGCCATCACCTGCTCGATCATGCTGTCGAGCGGCGGCTCCCACTCGATCAGCGTACGACCATCGGCATAGGTAGCGGCCGGCGAATGGTCGGGCTCTTCGCCGGCGAGAGCGCGCGCCACGGCCTCGAAGCTGCGCTTGGTGACGAATTCCGGATTGAATAGGTCGGCGCTCGCATTGGGACGCGTCACCGGTTCGAGATCGGCGAGGAAGCGGGCCGGGCCGATGACCGTGTCGGCATAGCTGAGCAGCAGCTTGTACGAAGCTGGCAGTTCGCTCGGTCCCCGCTCCCCTACCCCGATGATGTGCAGCCACGCGGTCATGCGAGGTCTTTCGAAATGGCGTTGAAGGCAGCGCTGGCGATGGCCGAGCCACCACGGCGCCCGCGCACCGTGAGGAATGGCATAGAAAGCGCATTGGAGGCGAGCAAGGCCTTGCTTTCGGCCGCCCCCACGAAACCCACCGGCGCGGCGATGATGGCGGCTGGCCTGGGCCCGCCGGCCTCGATCAGTTCGATCAGGTGAAACAGCGCCGTCGGGGCATTGCCGATCAGCACCACGGCGCCCGAGAGGCGCGGGCGCCAGAGTTCGACGGCGGCAGCCGACCGGGTGGTGCCGAGCGAGCTCGCCAGCGCCGGCACGGTCGGATCGTTAAGGGTTAGGATGAGCTCAGTGGCCACGGGCAGGTGGCGGCGGATGATGCCGGAGCGGACCATTTCGCAGTCGCACAGCACCGGCGCGCCGGCCCGGAGGGCATCGCGAACGGCCATGGCAACGGCGGGGTCGCCGACGATGTCGGCTGCAAGATCGACCATGCCGCAGGCGTGGATCATGCGGATGGCGGCGGGGTGCAGTTCGGCCGGCAAGGCCGACAGATTCGCTTCCGCTTCGATAGTGGCGAAGCTCTGCGCATAGATGGCGGCGGGGTCGCGCAGGTAGCTCATGCGGCCTCGGACAGCTGGGCCAGCAGGGCATCGTGGCCGGCGCCGGCGATCCAGCCCTCTTCGGCAATGAGGATCGCACGCTCATCGGCAGTGAGCCCGGCGGGTGCACTGAGGAAGGTGGCGAGCAGGCCGGTGCGGTCGAGTTCGGCGAAGCGGGTGGTGGTCACCTCGACCTGGGCGCGGTCGCGCGGCAGGCCATCGGCTGCAGTGACAGGAAACAGCGAGGGATAGATCTCGGTGACGATGATCGGCTTGCCAAGGTCGTCGGCAAAGCCGGTTTCGAACGGCCAGACGGCAATATCGGCGGCGAGGCGCGGGTCGCTTCGCAACGCCGCCAGTCGGGCGATGCCGAGCATGGCCTGGCTGCCGACCGAGCCGACGCCGGTGAGCTTCCATACCGGCTGGGCGCCGCGGACGTAGCGTTCGGCCACGCGGCGCTCGGGGATCTTGGCGTAGGCCTCGGTCGGGCGTTTCGGCTGCAACGCCGCGTAGCTGTGCTGATGCGGATGGCCCCAGAAATGCGGGCCGTCGGCGAGCCGCTGATTGATCGCTTCGGCGAGCTGGAAACGGTTGGAGCGGTTGTCGGGGGCGTCAGCGACGAGGCGCGCCAGCGTAGACCAAAGCTGCAGCCAGGGTGGCTGATCACCTGGCTGAGGGGCCGGTGCGGGAAACGTACCCCCACCCCTGTCCCCTCCCCGCATGGGGGAGGGAGACGCCCACTCCGGCGCCGGTGTTTTGATCTCCTCCCCCTCGGGGCGACCTCTTGTCGTCCCCCTTGCGGGGGAGGGACAGGGTGGGGGGTACTCTTCTCGCACTGAGCTATCCGGATGATCCCGCTCCCCCGCGAGCGGGAGGGATAAGCCGGTGGCCGCAATGGCAGCAGCCGCGCCACGCGGGTAGCCGAAGACGAAGTCGAAGCCGAGCATGAGGCGCTCGCCGCGTCGGCGGGCGCCGAGCAGTCGCGCGGTGATCGCCTCCATCGCGGCCTGGCGGGTCGGCGGATTCACGCTCGGCACCCGGCCCTCGGGTCCGAACTCGCCGATCCAGATCGAATCCTTGCCGCGTTTCGGGCTATTGGCCGCCGACCAGTCCACCGCGATGTAGCGATCGAACAGCGGCATCAGGTCTCGCTATCCTCACGGGCGAGCCGACCGGGGATTTTCGGCAGGGTCACGGGACCGAGCGGATGGTCGGCGTGCGGATAGGGGTGATGGTGGTGATGGGCATGATCGTGGTGATGGTGCGCGCCGTCGCCATGGTGGTGGCCGTGATCCTCTGGATAGCCATGGTCGTGGCTGCCGCCGAGCCGGATCACCGGAAAGGCCGGATTGGCGACCAGCGCATGCCGGGCCGGGGCGTGGGTGTGCGGATGTGGATGGCTGTGAGCGTGAGCGTGGTCGTGCGTATGGAGCGGCGTCCAGGGCAGGCCATGCTTCAGGCAGAAGGCCTCGTCGCGGCATGAGGAGTCGCAATCGCCCTTGCAGGGGCAGTTCTCCAGCCCGCCGCCGATGCCCTCGACATGGTGGTGGTGGCTTTCCTGCTTCAGCCCGACCTCGGCCTCGAAGCCCAGCACCTGCTCGCGATACTTGCACATGGCGCAGTTCATCAGGTTCTGCCCGACCAGCATCTCCTGGATGCGATCGAGGAAGGTGTCGACCACCAGCGGGTGGTCGTTGAGATAGGGCGCGTTGAGGAACTCGATATCGGGATACTTCACCGCCGCCTCGTCGGCGGCGTCGTAGATGCGTTTGACCAGCACCCCGGTGAACAGAAAGTACGGAAAGACGATGATGCGGCGATAGCCGAGCCTCGCTGCGTGGTCGAGCGCCGGGGCGACCAAAGGGAAGGTGACGCCGGAATAGGCGACCTCGCCCCAGCCAAAGCCCATGCCCTCCCAGAGCAGGCGCATCACCTTGGCGACGTTGGAATTGGCATCGGGATCGGACGCGCCGCGGCCGACCACCACCAGCAGCGTCTCGTGCCGCGGCACCTCAATCGGCGAGGCATCGATCGCCTGCTGGATGCGGTCGCCGGCGGCGCGCAGCATCTTGAGGTCGACGCCGAGTTCGCGGCCATAGGTGATTTCGACATCCTTGCCGGCGGCATAGGTGTTGAGCACCGAGGGGATGTCATTCTTGGCATGGCCGGCGGCGAACAGCATGCCGGGTACGGCGAGGACGCGCCTGGCACCGGCGGCCCGCAATTTGTCGAGCCCCTGGTGGATCACCGGGTTGGCGAATTCGAGATAGCCATACTCCACCGGCACGCCGGGCAGGCGTTCGCGCAGCCGCTCGGCCAGCACGGCGAACTCGCCCACGGCGAGCTGGTTGCGGCTGCCGTGCCCGCAGAGCATCACGGCAGTGTCCGCCGGCAGGATCAGGGATTTTTCCATTCTCGCCTCTGTTTTGCACAAAGGCAGAGTTCGCTTTTCGACCAACCAGCAGCCCCGGACTTGGTCCCCGATTTGGGTCGACCGCACCGGGCGTGAGTTTCAGTCCATCAAGGAACGCTGCGCTATCAATGGGTTGTAGTGAGGGGCCCGTGTCGGCGTCAAACGATTCCCGCCCAGATGCGAACGCTTCTCAAAATCACACGCAAATTCAGTGACTTGCCAGCACGAGGGGGCTCGGCTATTGGCCGCTGATGGCAAGCGGTTCTTCAAATCTGGCGGTGCGCATCGCTTATGGCAGTCTGGTGGTCGGCATCCTGGTGCTGGCGCTGAAGGGTTTTGCCGCCTGGGCGACCGGTTCGATCGCACTGTTCTCCGATGCGCTCGAAAGCGTCGTCAATGTAGTGACGGCGATCGTGGCGCTGATCGCGGTGCGCCTCGCGGCGCGTCCCGCCGACGCCACCCTGCCCTATGGCTATTACAAGGCCGAGTATTTCTCGGCCGTGGTGATCGGCATCTTCATTGCGGTGGCGGCGCTCTTGATCTTCCGCGAGGCCTATTACGGCTTCATCGCGCCCAAGGGCTTCACCCTCGATCCGCTGGGCCTGAGCGTCAGCGTACTGGCGACCGGCATCAATGCCGGATGGGCCTGGTGGCTGTCGCGCCGCGGGCGCGAGGAGCAATCGCCGGCGCTGGTGGCCGACGGCAAGCATCTGTGGACCGACGTAATCTCGACGCTGGGGGTGCTGATCGGTGTGTTGCTGGCGGCGGCCACCGGCTTCGTGCAGCTCGACGCGATCCTTGCCGCGCTGGTCGGCGTCGCCATCCTGTGGTCAGGCTGGGAGCTGATCAAGCAGAGCGTCATCGGGCTGATGGACGTGGCAGTGGAGCCCAGGCTCCTCAACCAGATCCGCGAGATCATCTCGGCCAATGCCGAAGGGGCGATCGAGGCGCACGACATCCGCACCAGGCAGGCCGGCGCCATGACTTTCATCGATTTCCACCTGGTGGTGCCCGGCGCGATGAGCGTCGAGGCGGCGCATGCGATCTGCGACGGCATCGAGGCCAAGCTCCGCGAAGCGGTGGAGCGGGCGCAGATCACCATCCATGTCGAGCCCGAGAACAAGGCCAAACATTCGGGAATCGTGGTGGTTTGAGGTGTGAATGGTGGATGGTGAATGGAAACGGACCACACTCATCCATTCACCACTCACAATTCACCTCTTCGCCAACTCCCCCGACGCCAGCCCAGCAGGATGATCGCCACTTCGACCGGCAGGCCGAGCGGCACGAGGATGATCGAGATCATCGACAAAGCCGCGACGCCCGGGGCGCCGGTGGCGGCGGCGCCGGCCAGCATGGCGCCGAACAGCACGAACACCATCTGTCCGGGATCGAGCGCCAGCCCATAGAGGTTGGCGAGGAAGAGCGTCGCCAGCGCGAAATGGAACGTGGAGCCGGGCGGATTGAGGGTGATGCCGAGCGGCAGCGCCAGGTCGACAACGCGCCGATCGAGCCCCAGGCCTTCCTTGAGGCCGCGCAGCGCCGAGGGGATCGAGGCATAGCTGCTCGAGGTGCCGAAGGCGACAACCACCGTTTCGCGCAGCGCGCCCAGCGTTGCGAGATAGCTTCCGCCGACGCGCAGCCAGATCAGCACCGAGTAGAAGGCGATCAGCAGGATGGCGCCGGCATAGACCAGCACCACGAGCTTGGTCATGGCGAACAGAACATCGATCCCCACGGCCGAGACCTGGCTGTAGGCAAGGCAGAACAGCCCGAACGGCAGCACGTACATCAGCCATTCGATGATCTTGATGAAGGTGTCGTAGAAGGCCTCGAGCAGCGCCGTGGCGCGCTCGGATTTCTCCCGGGCGATCGAGCCGAGCGCCACGCCGAACAGCACCGCGAACATCAGGATGGCGATCTTGTTGCCGGTGGTGAGCGCCCCGAAGATATTCTCGGGGAACATGCCGACCACCAGGTCGGCGAACACCCCGGGATTATGCGCCGGATCGGCCGCGGCGCCGGATGCTTCGGCGGTAAAGATCACCTTGCCGATCACCTCGCGGGCGGCGAGCTGCAGTTCACTGCCGGGCTGGCCCCAATAGCCCAACGCAACGCCGAGTGCGCCGGCACTAGCCAGCCCGCCGATGACCAGCAGGACCAGGCGGGTAACGTAGCGATTGGCTGCGCCATCGAGGAACAGCCGGCTGAGGCTGGTGGCGACCGCGGTAAACAGCAGCGGGATGACGCACATCTGTAACAGGCGGATGTAGATCTCGCCCAGCGTGCCGATGAGCGGCAACTGCCCCTTGTCGAGCCAGCCCAGCACGCCGCCGGCGATCAGCCCCGAAAAGATCGCGACCGGATGGAGCAGCAGCCGGCCGAGGCCGGTCTTTCGTGCCTCAGTCATCGATCAACGCCCTGTCCTTGGAATAGAGGTATTGATTGAGCACGCCGTCGAGGAAGCCGTTGCCCTTGGCCTTGGTGAGATAGAGATCGACCCAGGCCTTGAGGTCGGCATCGCCCGGCGACATGGCGATGGCGATCGTGTCGGGGTGGCCGGCCAGGTGGTAGGGCCGCAGTTCGACCGCACCGGCGGAATCGGCGAGGCGCCAGTTGCCGATCTCGATCTCGTCGTACATCAGCGCCACCAGGTCGCCGGATTTCACCGCCGCCAGCATCTGAGGCCAGGCCTCGAAGGCAACGCTTTGCGCGCGGGGAAAATCCTCGGCGACGAAGCCGACATAGGAGGTGCCGCCGATGACGCCGATGCGCGATTGCGGGCTGTTGAGCAGCGCCGGAATGTCGTTGGCGCGGTCGGGATCGGCCGCGACCAGACGCCCGAGTTCGAGGCGGTTGATCAACAGGAACTGGCGCACGCTCACATAGCTTTGCGAAAAGCTGGCGCGCGCGGCGCGCTCGAGCGTGTCGCTGAGCAGACTGATCGCCATGTCGGCGCGGCCTTCGATGACCTCGTCGACGAGGCCGTCGAAGGTGGTGGCAGCGCGATTGTACTCCAGCGTCACCCCGAGCTTTTGGGCAATATCCTCGGCGATCGCCGGATCGACGCCGATCAGCTTGCCGTCCGGCCCGGCATAGAAGAACGGCACCACATCCTCGAAGAACACCGCGACGGTGAGTTTGCCGGCCGCCTGGATGCGGGCTATGGCGGACGATTGCGCCATGGCCGGCGACGCCGACGAGACTACCGAGACCGCCAGCAGGCAGCCTATGGCAAAACGGGTTATGGCGCGGACGAACCGCTCCAAGCTGGGTGTGGTCACTGCGAGGCCCCCAAGGCGGCACCACCCTTAATCGAGTATTGTCGCCGAATTGTTAGCCTGACAATGACAATCGACTTTCGCCGGCGAGTACTTACTACCAGCAAGCGGAAGTGCGGGGCCACCGCACAAGCTGTGCATAGCACAGGTGCCGGCATGGCCGCGATTCAACGGCGCGCCTAAACTCTTGCCGTGTGCATGACCCAGGAGATCTTCCATGACTCTCAATGCGCCTAGCCAGACCATGTTCATCGTCGCCGTCGTCATCGCGGTCATCGCGTTGCTCGGCGCCATCGTCTCGATACCGTTCGTCAGTGCCTACGCCTTCTGGATCCTGATCGTCGCGTTCATCGTGCTCGCGGCGGCAGTGATGATGAAGGGCGCCTGACGCCTCTGCATAGCGCTTCGGCGTTTGAGGTTGCAGGCTGGCGCATGGCGGGCGATCCTCGCTGCCATGCGCGCTTTGATTTGTCTGATGCTGATCGCCCTCGCCGCCCCGGCATTCGCCGCCGATTGGGGGCAGTATGACAATGCCCGTTTCGGCTACACCATCGACGTTCCACCCGGCTTCGAATGGGGACCGGAGGCCGACAACGGCGATGGTCGGACGTTCCGTGAGGGGGCGACCAAGTTGGTGGTCTGGGGCGGCAATGTCATGGAACCCGGTTTCGAGGGCGAGGTCGCCGCAGCGATGGACTTTGTCGAGACCGACGGCTGGGCCATAAGCTACCAGGCGGTGACGCCGAGCTGGGCCAGCTTTTCCGGCGCCCGGGGCAGGCGCATCCTCTACCAGCGGATGGTCGCGCTATGCGATGGCGCCTATGCAGCGTTCCGTCTGGAATACTCGGCGATCGATCTGGGCAAGCTGGATTCGGTGGTGGAGCGACTGGTGCGAAGCCTCAAGGGAGGGTGCTGATGGCGCGGGTTTATCGGCGGCAAGACTGGGCCACGCACCCGACGCGGCAATCGGGCGAATGGGAGGGGGGCGAGGCCAACGTCACGCTGATCCTGCATGACAGCGTCGAGGCCGGCTCCGGGCCGCGGCTCCATACCCACCCCTACCCCGAAACATTCATCATCGAGGCGGGGCGTGCAGTGTTCACCGTGGGCGACGAGGAGATCGAGGCGGGCCCCGGCCAGATCCTGGTAGTGCCGCCGAACACGCCGCACAAGTTCAAGACGCTGGGACCGATGAAGAGCATCCACATCCATGCCAGCCCGAAGTTCGAGACGCATTGGCTGGAGTAGAGGGGCATCTTTTCTCGGCGGGGGTGCGGGGTTGGGAATGGGAGACACTCCCTTTCCCCCTCCACCGGCTGTCATCCCAACGAAAGTTGGGCCCCAACTCGCAGCCGGTACCAGCGGATAAATGGGTCCGCTTTCGCTTGGATGGCACGCGGTGGGCGCGGGAACTTCGTTCCTCCCAGGTCCTCCGCGGCCGCTAAAACTCGATCCCGGCCTGCGCCTTCACGCCCGAGCGGAACGGGTGCTTGATCTCGGTCATCTCGGTGACGAGGTCGGCCAATTCGATGAGCTCGTCCTTGGCGTTGCGGCCGGTGACGATGACGTGGGTGTCGCGCGGCTTGTTCCTGAGCACCTCGAGCACCTCGTCGAGCGGCAGGTAGTCGTAGCGCAGCACGATGTTGAGCTCATCGAGCAGGATCAGCTTGTAGCTCTCGTCGGCGATCAGCGCCTTGGCCATCTCCCAGGCGCCGCGGGCGGCGGCGAGGTCGCGCTGGCGGTCCTGGGTGTCCCAGGTGAACCCCTCGCCCATCGCCTTGATGGTCACCTGCTCGGGAAACCTGTCGAGCACGTCGCGCTCGCCGGTCGACCAGGCGCCCTTGACGAACTGCACCACGCCGACTTTGAAACCGTGGCCGATGGCGCGGAACACCATGCCGAACGCAGCGGTGGATTTGCCCTTGCCCTTGCCGGTGTGGACGATGACGAGGCCGCGCTCCTCGGTCTTGGTGGCGAGGATCTTGTTCCGCGCCTCCTTTTTCTTCCGCATCTTTTCGGCATGGTAGGCGTCGCGCTCGGCCTCGGTCATCAGGTCGGTCTTTTTCGGGGCTTTGTCGGTCATCAAGTATCCTCGAGATACGCGAAGGCGGAATTGGAGCGCGGCGTCCAGAAGCCGCGGCGACGGGCTTCGTTGAATTTGGCGATCAGCTCGTCATAGCCGAAGCGGTTGTTCGATTGAATGAACTGCCGCGTCGCATCGTCCTCGACAAAGGCCTCGAAGGCGAGATCGAAATGGTGCGTCGCCACTGCGCCAGTGGTGGCGGCGAAGGCGAACATGTAGTCGACCGTGGCAATGATCTCGAAGGCGCCCTTGTAGCCATGGCGCTTCACCCCATCGATCCACTTCGGGTTGACGACCCGGGAGCGGACGACCTTCGAAATCTCTTCGGTCAGCGTGCGAGCCAGCGGGCGCTCGGGACGGGAGTGGTCGTTGTGATAGGTGGCGGGGACGCGACCTGCCAAGGCTTCGGCGGTGACGGCGAGGCCACCCTCGAACTGGTAGTAGTCGTCGCTGTCGAGCAGGTCGTGCTCGCGATTGTCCTGGTTGTGGACCACCGCCTCGATGTCGGAGAGGCGGGCGGCGAAGCGATCGCGCTCCGGCGTGCCGTCAGCATTGGCGCCATAGGCGTATTGGCCCCAGTTGAGGAAGGCTTCGGCGAGGTTCGCCTTGCTCTCCCAGTTGCCTGAATCGATCAGGCCCTGGAGGCCCGCGCCGTAGGCACCAGGCTTGGAGCCGAAGACACGATGGCCGGCGCCCAGCGCCGCGGTGCGCTCATCGGCGCCGGCCTTCATCAGCTCCAGCGCATCGGTGCGCATGCGCGCGGCGATCGGGTTCTGCTCCTCGGGTTCATCGAGCGCCCCGATGGCGCGGACCGCCTTGTCGAACAGGGAGATCTGCGCCGGGAAGGCGTCGCGGAAGAACCCCGAGATGCGCAGGGTCACGTCGACGCGCGGACGACCGAGCCTCGCCAACGGGATGATCTCGTAGCCGGAAATGCGAAGCGAGGATGGATCCCAGGTCGGCCTGGCGCCGATGAAGGCGAGGGCCTGGGCGATGTCGTCGCCACCGGTGCGCATATTGGCGGTACCCCAGACCGAGAGCGCCAGGGAGCGCAGCGGCGCGCCGTGATCCTGAAAATGCCGGACCAGCAGGTTCTCGGCGGATTTCCGGCCAAGCTCCCAGGCCGTCGGGGTGGGCACGGCGCGGATGTCGACCGAATAGAAGTTGCGCCCGGTCGGGAGCACATCGAGCCGGCCGCGCGACGGCGCGCCGGACGGACCGGGTAGCACGAACTTGCCGTCGAGGCCGACGAGCAGCGATGCAATCTCGTTGGGGCCGGATGCAGCGAGGCGGGGGCGGATAGTGGTCTCGATCGTCGAGAGAACGGCGGCAGTGGCGTGCCAATCGGGATCGGGTGGACGGCCGTCGACAAGCTCTGCCGCGAGGCCCTCGAGATGCTCGACCACGTCGCCGACGGTGCGGACGAGCCCCCCTCCCCCTTGAAGGGAGGGAAGCAGAGGCCCGGTCCACGGCGCGCCGAGGTCCGCCGTCAGCGGATCGAACCCCAGTTTCAGATCGTCGGCCAAGGCGCGGATCAGCGACGCGTCCCCGGCTCCCTCGCCGCGCGGCACGCGGGCAAGCGCGACGATCAGGTCGCGTTCCAGCCGGCCGGAGGGGGATTGGCCGAACACATGCAAGCCGTCGCGAATCTGGGCTTCCTTGAGATCGCAGAGGAAGGTGTCGATGCGCCGGAGCGTTTCAAACTCGTCGGCGACGAGGCCGATGTCGCGGTCGAGCCTGATATCGCGGGTGAAATCGAGAATGCGTCTGCGCAGGCCCGCCAGGCGGCGGCGATCCATGCCGGAAGCGGCATAATATTCGTCGAGCAGCGCCTCGAGGTCCTTCAGCGCGCCGTAGGTTTCGGCCCGGGTCAGCGGCGGCACCAGGTGGTCGATGATCACCGCGCCGGTGCGGCGCTTGGCCTGCGTGCCCTCGCCCGGGTCGTTGACGATGAACGGATAGAGCTGCGGCAGCTCGGCCCAGAGCGCCGCCGGATAGGACGCGGCATCCAGCGCCGTGGCCTTGCCCGGCAGCCATTCGAGATTGCCGTGCTTGCCGTTGTGGATCAGCGCATGGGCAGCGAAGTCGTGCCGCAGCCACAGATAGGCGGCGAGATAGCCGTGCGGCGGCACCAGATCCGGATCGTGATAGCTGGCGGTTTCGTCGAGATGATAGCCGCGCGCCGGCTGGACGAGGATGGCGGCATTGCCGAAGCGGACGGCCGGAAGATGGAAGTGATCTCCGCGCACGAATGGGTCGGCAGCGGGGTCGCCCCAGCGGGCAGTGACCTCGGCCTGGATGCTGCCCGGGAGCGCGGCGAAGAGCTCGCGGTAGCGCTTGACGGGAAACGGGATGCCCTCGCCGCGCTCGGGATGGGCGTTGGTGGGGCCGGATTGGAGCAGGGCAATCAGGTCGTTGCCGGTGCGGGGAAACTGCCCCTCACCCGCCTCGCTACGCGAGGCACCCTCTCCCTCAAGGGGAGAGGGAAGGCCGGGGCTAGATCGGGCCACATCGTCCCTCTCCCCTTGAGGGAGAGGGTGGCGCGCAGCGCCGGGTGAGGGGCCGAAGCGATACCCCGCCCCCTCCATGGCCCTGAGAATCTCCACCGTCGACTGCGGCGCATCATAGCCGACCCCGTTCGCCAGCCGTCCGTCACGGATCGGATAGTTGGCGAGAACCAGTGCGACGCGGCGCTCGGCGCGCACGGTCAAGCGCAGGACGGTCCAGTTCTTCGCCAGGGTGACCGCGCGGCGGATACCGTCGTGGTCGGGAGCGTAGGCGGAGAGGGGGCACTGGGTGCGTTCGTGCCAGACGGCGTCGTGCTTGTGGCCGACCAGCAGCATGCCGATGCGTCCATCGAGCTCGGGGAGCACCACCTGCATGGCGAGGTCTTTTGCCGTCAGCCCCTGGACATCGGCGGCCCATTGCGCCTCGGGACGTCCGCCCTGCAGCAGCTGGATCACCGGCGCATCGGTGCCGACAAACGGGTTCTGCTTGTCGTCGAGCCCGTCGAGCCCGAGAGCGAAACCGGTGAGGTTGAGGATGACGCTGGGCGGGTATTGGGCGAAGGCCGACTGCACGAAACGGATGCAGGCGCCTTCCTTCAGCGTCGATACGACGATCGGGACGGGGTTGAGGGACTGGGCCTCGAGCTCGGCGATCAGGGCTTCGAGTGTGGCAGTGCCGGCGCCCTCGAGCGCGGCCCGGTAGAACAGGATCGGCACGTGCGGATGGGGCGAGGCAGGGAGTGCGTCCAGCATGCCCTGCGCGGGGTGCCAGAGGCCGAAACGATGGAAGGGTTTAGGCGTTGACATGCGGGGCTCGAGCGCGGGGCTCCCCCCACCCTTGAACCCTCCCCGCGAGGGGGAGGGTGACGACTGCGCCATCTGTGTGAAGGCCGCCAGCAGCGCATCGGCGTTTTCCGGGCCGCCGGCGGTGAACAGCCTGTGCAGCCTGGTCCAATCCTCGGGGTGAATCGTCGAGCGTTGCTGGAGGATCGGGTCCGGGTTGGCATCGCCGGGAAGCAGCGCCAGCCGGATCCTGCCGCTCAACGCCAGCGCCGTCAGTTCGTCAACGCCGTACTGCCAGTAGGCCGGGCCGCCGAGCAGCCGGACCACTACCAGTTGCGCATGCTGCACCGTCTGGTCGAGCCAGAGGTCGACCGAGAGGTTGTGGCTGAGCCGCAGGAGGTTGGCGAGGCGCAGGTCTGTTGCGTTTCGGCCGCTGTCGCGCGCCTGGATCGTTCCGGCCCGATCGGCCGCGGCGGCCAGCATCATCAGCTCGCTGTCGGCGGCCGACGCGAAGACGATGTCGCCGGGCGTCTGGGCGAGGTCGATGGCCTCGCCCTCCTGCTGCAGCGCTCCGGCCTGCGCGGCGAGAAGGTGCATCTGGTCTCTCCCGCCCCTTGCCTCAGCCCTCTCCCCATGGGGAGAGGGGGAAGGGAATGGCTTCGGCTAAGCCGCAGCCGCCGCCTGCTCGAGGCTTGCGGCGATGGCGGCGCGGTCGAGCGGGCTTTCGCCGATCACCACCAGCGCGGTCTGGCGGGCTTCGCCCGGCTTCCAGGGCCGATCGAAATAGGCGGTGACGCGCGGGCCGACCGCCTGGATGGCGAGGCGGGCCGGGGCACCCGGCAGCGCGGCAAAGCCCTTGAGCCGGAGGACATCATGGGCGCGGATCGTCTGTTCGATGGTCGAGAGCAGGTGATCCTTGCCGCTGACGCCATCGAGCGTGACCGAGAACGAGTCGAAATCGTCGTGCTCGTGGCCCTCGCCGCCATGCTCGAGCTCGTGATGGCTCTCGCGGCCGGCGAGATTGTCTTCGGTCGAGAGCCCCATGCCGAGCAGCGCCGCGACGTCGACATGGCCGTTGCGGGCCCGGACGACACCGGTGCCGGGGCGCATCTCGGCCTTGAGATGGGTTTCGATGGTGTCGAGCTGGGTTTCGGTGACGAGATCGGCCTTGTTGAGGATCACCATATCGGCGGCGATCAGCTGATCCTCGAACAGCTCGCCGAGCGGGGTTTCGTGGTCGAGCATGGCGTCGGCCGAGCGCAGTGCATCGACTGCCTGTTCGTCACTGGCGAAGCGGCCCTCGCTGAGCGCGGCGGCGTCGGCAACGGTGACGACGCCGTCGATGGTCACCTCGGACTTGATCTCGGGCCAGTTGAAGGCGCGGATCAGGGGCTGCGGC
This sequence comes from Devosia sp. A16, assembly GCF_001402915.1. Lineage (GTDB taxonomy): Bacteria > Pseudomonadota > Alphaproteobacteria > Rhizobiales > Devosiaceae > Devosia_A. The sequence goes on along the minus strand of NZ_CP012945.1, from coordinate 2,950,866 downwards.
AAAGCCAGGCCGGAGGTCTCGATGACGATGTGGTCGGGCCGATCCTCGCGCTCAAGCAGCGCCTGCATGGTGGGAATGAACTCGTCGGCAACGGTGCAGCAGATACAGCCGTTGCTCAGCTCGATCATGTCCTCTTCGCGGCAGGTCTCGTCGCCGCAGCCGGCGAGGATTTCCTTGTCGACGCCGAGTTCGCCGAACTCGTTGATGATCAGCGCGATGCGCTTGCCCTTGGCATGGGCGAGCAGGTGCCGAACCAGCGTGGTCTTACCGGCGCCGAGGAAGCCGGTAATGACGGTGACAGGGATTTTGGAACTGGCGAGTTCGGTCATGCGTGGGCACCTTTCAGGGCGAAGGCGGAGGAGCTGGCGAAGCGCTGGTTGAGCCAGCCGAACAGCGGCCCGACGATCAGCCAGAACAGCGCACCGGTGGCGAGAGACGCCGCAGCAAAGCTGGTGGCGAGGTTGGCAGGAACGGCGCTGGCGTGGTCACCGGCGAGTTGCGGCGCGCCAATGACGTGCGGCGCGAGGATCAGCACCGCAGCAAGGACGATGCCGGTCCAGTTGCGCAGCTTGGCAATGACGAGCATGCCGGCGCCGGTGGCGAGCGCCGTGCCGATCCACCAGACCTGGCGGGCGACCAGGTCGGCGGCGGGCATGCCGGGGAGCTCAGGTGGCAAGCCCAGGGCCGGCGCGAGCTGCAGGGCCACAAAGCCGCCAATACCCCAGATCACGCCGTTACGGGCGGTGATCTCGATGCCGGAAAGCACCGACACGGCGGCCAGTACGAAGGCAAAACCGATAGAGCCGAGGAGGTTGGCGAGCACCGTGTAGAAGATGCGCTCGGCGCCATCCTGCGGTGCCCAGGCGTCCTCGTCGTGCTCATGCGCGGGCGCCGCGGCCTCATGGACATGTTCTGGCGTGCCAACTTCGTGGCTGTGCTCGGCGACAGCCGGTGCCTCAGGAGCGGCGCTTTCAAACACCTCGGCGGCGAGGATCAGCGGCGCGACGCGCCATTGCTGTACGGCGCTCATGGCCAGGCCGGCTGCGAGTCCAGCAAGGACCGCAGCGAAGAAGATTCGCTGGAAGAGTTTCATCGATGTCTCGCGGGGGGTGCTTAGTGGCAGGGGAAGCCAAGCGCATGGCGCGTGTCATGCGCGCCATTGTGGATGGCCATGTCGCTGGCAAAGCCGACGCCGCCGACGAGGACGAGGCCGAGAAACAATGCCAAAACGCCTGCGATGAGCCGCTGCGAGACAGAAAGACGGACGACCGACGCCGTCCGGACCTGAGTATTCATAAGCCTGCACCCTCCGTGCGGATGAAAGTGGGCTCTCGCCCGGTTGCACGCTGGCAGGTCTCCTGGCTCACGGGTCGTCATGGTCTCCGGCCTTCCCAACTTCCCGGGGAAGTCAGTGGCTTAGTCGGAGGCACTCGCCGCTTACAGTTGCGGGGGCAGCCACGGATTTGGTCCCTGATGGGTACGCCGCACCGTGTTCCCTTTTGATCCCCTCGCCCACACGGGTCCGAGGAACCAACGTGGGGCTATGGTTACGCCGGACGAGGGGGCGCGGTCAATCTTCCACCGCGTCGGCGTCGGGATAGCCGACGGTGACGGTGTCGACGCGCGCATCGACCTGTTCGAGCAGCGGCTCGCTCGAGGAGATCTGCATGTCACCGGAAATGGCGTCGACGTTGAGATCGGCCGGATAATCGCCGACGGCAAAGCGGACGCTGACCGAGCAGCCATCCTCTGGCGGGGCAAGCTTGCCGCCTTCGAAGTTGGCGGCGCCGCCATAATCCCAGAAGAAGCCGTAGAGCTGGAACGGACCGCCGTTCAATGCCTCGACTTGCTTGACCGTCAACCCCTTCCTGAGGCCCCCCGGCGCGGTGTCACCAGGCGGCACGGTGAAATAGGCGATGCGCTCGTGCTTTTCCTCATCCCACCAGCCGACCTCGATGGTCTTGGCGGGGTCGTTGGGGAAGATGGTGGTGGCCAGCACGGTCGAACCCTCCGGGCCGGGCACGTCGCCGGTCACCACGTTGTCCTTGCCGAAGGCTTCGATCAGCCGGGCCTCCGAACTGTCGGCTGCGAAAGGTCCCTCGCAGACGATATCGGCGGCCAGCGCCGGGGCCGCCAGCAGCAGCAGGGGAAACAGGACCAGTACGCGCATCGTCGACCTCCGTTGCTCCATCGAATCTAGCGGAACGCGCTGAGTCTGGGCAGGCCTTGCGGCAGAAGCTGGGCGCCGGTGGACACCGTCAGGGCCCCGATTGGAGCTGTTTAGTCATCCGGTTCTGGATGGCGAGAACCTCTTCGATCACCTCTGTAAGCAGGTGCAACTGCTCCAAGCTGCGCTTCGACAGAACCTCGGCGCCGGCGGCCGCCAGAGGCGCATAGGCCTTTTCGATGAGGGCGAAGCTTGCCTCCGCCGCTTCCACCAGAACCTTCCGTCGGTCGAGCGGATCCGGCTTGCGCCGCACGTAACCCCTAGCCTCGAGCCGGTCGACCAGTGAGGTGACCGCCGCCGGGGTCAGGCGGGTAGCGCGCGCGATGGCACTGGCGGTCTGCGGGCCGCTGGTCAGAAAGCTCAGGCAGAGCCGCTCGGCCGGGCCGAGCTGGAAGATGGCGCCCACCTCCTCGTCATAGCGCTGCGTCGCCTCCTGCCAGCGCACGATGAGCGTGCCCAGGCGCTGAACGAGTTCCGCCTTGTCGTCGCTTGACGAATATACTTCGACCATCTAATTATATGTCCATCGAATAATAAGACGAACGCATGATATGCGGCGTGTCCAGCGTGAGGCAAGAATGAAACTTCGTATCGGAATCGTTGGTGCAGGCTCGGCGGGACTTGGCCTGGCCCTGTCGTTGGTCAAGCGGGGTTTCTCCCCCGTGGTGTTCGAGAGGCGCAGCGAGCAGCAGGTGATCGATGAAGGGATCTTCCTGACCCTCGCGCCCAACGGCATCAATGCGCTGCGCGGGCTGGGCCTCGCGGCAGAGGCGCTGCGACGCGGCGTCGAGACCCGCGCCATCGTGCTCCACAACGAACACGGCAAAGCCCTCGGCACGATCGACTACGCCCGCCACACGGCGCAGTTCGGCGCGCCCTCGGTGACGCTCCGACGCGGTGCGCTGGGGGCCATCCTGCTCGAAGCGGCCCGCGCCGCAGGGATGCGTATCCATTTCGACATGCCGGTGAGAGCGGTGGCCAACCTCGATACCGAAGTGGCGGTGACGACCGGCGACGGGGTCACGCATGGCTTCGATGTGCTGGTGGGCGCCGATGGCCTGCGCTCCAGCGTGCGCAGCCTGGCCCTGCCCGGGCTGCCGTCGCCGGTCTACAACGGCCTGTTGGGCAGCGGCGGCATCGTGGACGTGGCGGATGTGCCGCCCACCGACGGGCGGATGCTGATGACGTTCGGACAGCGGGCCTTTTTCGGCTACATCAAGGATCCGGGTGGCCCGGTCTATTGGTTCAACACCTTCCCCGCCGACGAGAAGCAGGCACAGCTGATCGACCGCAAGGCGGCACCCGGCTATTTCGAGGCGCTGCATCGCAGCGATCCGGCCGTCAACCGGCGGATCATTGCGGGTGCCGCGCCGCAGGTGAGCCGCATCTATCCCGATTACGACGTGCCGAGCCTCCCATACTGGTCGAAGGGACGCGTGGTGCTGATCGGCGACGCGGCCCATGCGGTCACCCCGCACTCGGGCCAGGGCGCATCGATGGCGCTCGAGGACGCCCTGGTGCTGGCCGCCTGTCTCGAAGCAGAGGCAACGCCCGAGGGGGCTTTCAGCCGCTTCGAGGGCCTGCGACGCGATCAGGTGGAGGCGGCCGTACGCCTCGGCCGGCAGGGCGGCACACCCAAGAAGGCACAGAGCTGGCTGGCGCGGCGGATGCGCGACCTGGTGCTGCCGCTGTTCGTGCCGCTCGGGCAGAAGGCGCAGGAGCACCTGTTCGCCTTCCGCGCCGACGACACGCCGCTGATCAAGCCCAACTGAGCCTTGCGATGAACACGAGGCGGCGCGATCAATGGACAAGATCAACTGATTCGCGCCCGGTCCCCCGATGCCCTTCACCTTTCAGACGGTGATGCCGATCCTCTTACTGATCGGCTCCAACGTGTTCATGACCGTCGCCTGGTACGGGCACCTCAAGTTCCCGCACATGGCGATGTGGGTGGCGGTGATGGTCAGCTGGGGCATCGCCCTGGTCGAGTATTGGCTGGCGGTGCCCGCCAACCGCATCGGCTATGGCGCCTACACGGCGGCGGAGCTCAAGACCATCCAGGAGGTGATCAGCCTCACGGTGTTCGCCGGCTTCGCGGTGTTCGTCCTCGGTGAAAAGCTCACCTGGAACCATGCCGTCGGCTTCGGGCTGATCTTTGCCGGAGCGTTCTTCATCTTCCGGGGGCCGCTGAAGTAGGCACCAGCGACTGGTGGGCGAAGACGCCCGCCCCTGCCCCATCGGCCACCGCGAAGCTGATGTTGTGCATCGGCCGCGCCGCGTCGCCGGCGGCATAGACGCCCGCGATGCTGGTCTGCTGCAGGTGATCGACCAGCAGGAAGTCGCCGGCCATGCCGGCCTTTGTCTCGCAGCCGAGCTGGATGCCGATGTTGCTCGCCAGCTGGATCGGGGCGTGGACGAAGATGGCGTCGAGCGGCGTTGACCCGGCGGTGGTGACCACCGATTGCAGCACGCCGTCACGGTGATCGAAGCGCACCAGGGCCTCTTCCACCAGCTTCACCTTCATGTCCGTGAGCGCGGCGCGGACAACCGGATCGACCGGAGCGCCGTTGGCGAACAGCGTCAGGTCATGGGTCCATTCCGAAAAGAAGCGAGCCAAGTGCGGAATGTCGCCCTCGCGCAGCATCAGGCCAAGGCGGCGGTCGGCGACCTCGTAGCCATGGCAATAGGGGCAGTGCAGCACAGTCCTGCCCCAGCATTCGGCCATCCCGGGTATGCCGCCGGTATCGTCGGTGACGCCGTGCGCGATGATCAGCCGGCGCGCAGCGAGTTGCTGGTGCGAGGCAAGCTCGATGCTGAAGACGTCGCGCTCGCCCGACGCCGCGATGGCTTCGGCGTTGCGGATTTCGACGGTGCCGTAAGTCTCGAGCTGGCGCCGGGCTTCGGCCAAAAGCTCGCTCGGTGCGGCGCCATCCCGGGAGAGAAATCCGTGCGCGTGGGCGGCGAAGCGGTTGCGTGGCTTGCCGGTATCGAGCACCAGAACGTTGCGGCGGGCCCGGCCCAGTTGCGTGGCGGCAGCGAGGCCGGCAAAGCCGCCGCCGATGATGATGACGTCGTACATCTGATCGGTCCTGTTGGCAGAGGGAATGGCGCCGGCGGCGAGATGTTCCTCGCCGGCGCAGTGCATTACTCGTGCGTCGCGCCGGAGCCGCCGACCGCGACGATGTTGTAAGGGGTGCCGGTGACAGGGATGTCGCGGGCCGGCGCGAAGGTTTCGGCATCGACAAGGTGGATAGTGCCGGCAAGCGGGTCGGTGACGGCGATATGGTCACCCGCGACAGCAAGACGGGGCCGCGGCAGGCTCCACTCGCCATCCATCGAATAGGGCCGGGTGAGCGGCAGCGTCCTGTCTATGGCACCGGAGACGACATCGAGCCGGTGCAGCGCCCCATCTTCGGTGAAGAGGTAGGCGTATTTCACCCGCTGCGGGTCGATGGCGAAGTGGACGCGGCGGCTCGGCAGGTCGACGAGCCGGAACGGCTCGGCCGCCGAAGGGTCGATGATGACGACGCGGTCGGCGCCATAGTTGCCGAGCCAATACTGCATGGCGACGCCGCCGAGCAACGTCGTGGATTTGCCCTCGGGCAGGCTGGCCGGGTAGGCCAGCACCTCGAGCTTCGGACCGTCCTTGGCCTCGCGCACCAGCAGCAGTCCGGCAGCGCAGGCGATGGCGAGGGTGTCGCCGGAACTGGCTTCACCGTGCAGCTCCGGGCAGGCTTGGAGATCGCCGATGGCGGCGCCATCGGCGCCATAGACGTCGATGCCGACCGGCAGCGCCGTGGGATCCGCGATGTTCGGGCGTGAGATCAGCGTGTACTCGCCCACCGGGGCGGCGACGCCATGGTGCGGAGCCGCGACCTTCAGGTCGCGGGTGGTGGCATCGCCGGCGAGCCAGTCCCTCTCCGAGAGCAGACGGGCTACGCCTTCGCCATCGAAGAACAGAGCGATGTCGCCGCGGTGCTCGACGAAGTGCACCGGCTTGTCGCCGACGACGGCAGCATCGAGCAGTTGGGGCGCGACGACGTCGAGGTCGGCGTGATCGCCGTGGTCGTCGAGCGCAATGCCGGAGGCGATGGCGGAAACACGGTCGGCGTCACCCTGCACGGCATAGACGCCGGCCTGGCTCGGCGTGGTGTAGAGGCTCGCCGGACTGCCGAGTTCAAAGCTGCCGGAACCTGGTCGGTACCGAGGTCGATGGCGGTAACCAGGGGTTTGGCGTGGTCGGCGACGAACAGGCGCCAGAACGTGGCTTCCTCCGCGGCCCAGGCGGATGTGGCGCAGAACGATACTCCCATGACAGGCAGGATCAGGTGGTGCAGCAGGCGCGGCATGGCAGTCTCCGAAGTAAATTGAGGTCGAGCGGAAGGCCTCGCGCGCCGGGTGGGCGCGCGTTCGTCGGCGAAACGTGAGGAGTGAAGGGGCGCCCGCGCGCCTCTCAGGCTACTGCGCGAGGCAGGCCTTAAGGCTGGTGGCGAGGTTCTCGATCAGCTGACGGTAGAGGCCGGGACCTTCATCAAGGTTGGCGCCCTCAGGATCGAGCACCCCTTGCTTCGCCGTGGTGCCTTCGGTCAGCACGTTGACGATGCGCGGCTCGAACACCGGCTCGGCGAAGACACAGGCAGCGTCGAGCGTCTTCAGCTTGGCCCGGATCTCGTTGATGCGGTCGGCGCCGGGGGCGATTTCGGGGCTGAGCGTCACCGAGCCGGCGACGTTCAAGCCGAAGCGCTTCTCGAAATACTGGTAGGCGTCGTGGAAGACGACGAAGGGGCGATCCTTGATCGGGGCGAGGCTGGCCTCGGTTTCGGCGATCAGGGCGTCGAGGTCGGCGGTTTCCCTGGCGGCATTGGCGCGATAGGTGTCGGCATGGTCGGGATCGGCAGCCACCAGGCTGTCGGCGATGGTGGCGACCATCATCTTGGCGTTGGCAGGATCGAGGAAGAAGTGCAGGTCCTGCTCCTCGCCATGCTCGTGTCCGTCGGCCTCGCCATGCTCTTCCTCGCCGTGATCGTGATGCTCGAAGGTGCCCGTCTCGCGCGGCGGCAGGAGCTCGATACCCGGGGCCTTGCTCAGCTCGACGATGGTGGCTTTGGGCGCCAGCGTCTCGATCGAATCCTCAAGGAAGAGTTCCAGCCCGTGGCCGGTCCAGAACACCAGGTTGGCCGATTGCAGCGCCTGCGCGTCGGACGGTTTCAGGCTGTAGCTGTGCGGCGAGGACGCGCCCTTGACGATCAGCGCGGGGGTGCCGAGCTCTCCCATCACCGCAGCGACGAGCGAATGCAGCGGCTTGATGGTGGCGACGACGCTGGGCACCTCGGCAAGTGCCAGGGTGGGCCAGGTGAGCGCCGCAGCCAGCGCCAGGAAGAACGGTTTCTGCATCGGAAGACCCCTGTTTGAAACACAGCTCGAATGCGCGATATGTTATGACATAACGCTATCGATGTGTTACGCTATAACGTAATGGTAGAACGTCAGCAAGAGACGGAATCGTGAATTTCATGGGTGCGCATAGCGGGCACGAAGTGCTGGTGGACGTAGCCGGTGCCGGCGTGAAGCGGGACGGCCGCTGGCTGGTCGAAGGCGTCGACGTGAGCCTGCGCAGAGGTGAGATCGTCACGCTGATCGGGCCGAACGGCTCGGGCAAATCCACCACGGCGAAGCTGGTGACCGGCGTCTTGAAGCCCGACGCCGGCACGGTGTCGCGCAAGTCGGGGTTGCGGATCGGCTATGTGCCGCAAAAACTCTCGATCGACTGGACCATGCCATTGACGGTGCGGCGACTGATGGCGCTGACCGGCAGCTACCCCGCAAGCGAGATCGATACGGCGCTCGCTGCAACCGGCGTGGCGCACCTCGCCAATGCCGAGGTGCAGCACCTGTCGGGTGGCGAGTTCCAGCGGGCCTTGCTGGCGCGGGCGATGATCAGGAAGCCCGACCTGCTGGTGCTGGACGAGCCGGTGCAGGGGGTGGATTTTTCCGGCGAAGTGGCGCTCTACGACCTGATCGGCAAGATCCGCGACGAGACCGGCTGCGGCATCCTGCTGATCAGCCATGACCTGCACGTGGTGATGGCGGCGACGGACACGGTGATCTGCCTCAACGGGCACGTGTGCTGCCGCGGCACCCCGGAATCGGTGGCGCGGAGCCCGGAATATCTCAGTCTGTTCGGTGCCCGCGCCGCTAATGCGCTGGCGGTGTACCAGCATCACCACGACCACACCCACCTGCCCGATGGGCGGGTGCAGGAGGCGGACGGACGGATCGTCGAGGCGCACGAACACGTGCACGAGCATGAGGGGCATTCTCATGGGTAAGCGCGTGTGGGCCCACACCGAAGGCGAGGGAAATCTCCATGCTTGACGATTTCTTCACCCGCGCGATCATTGCCGGGATCGGGCTGGCGCTGGTCACCGGCCCGCTCGGCTGCTTCATCGTGTGGCGGCGGATGGCCTATTTCGGCGACACCATGGCGCATTCGGCGCTGCTCGGGGTGGCGCTGAGCCTGGTGTTACAGGTGAACATGACGCTTGGCGTGTTCATCATCGCCGCCGCCGTCGCTGGCGCCCTGCTACTGCTGCAGCGGCGGCAGACGCTCTCGACCGATGCGCTGCTCGGCATCCTCAGCCATTCGGCGCTGGCCATCGGCCTCGTGGTGGCGTTCCTCAGTGGCATTCGGGTCGACCTGATGGGGTTCTTGTTCGGCGACATTCTCGCGGTGTCGGTGACCGATATCGTGGTGATCTACCTGGGGGGCCTGGTGATCCTCGCGGTGCTGGCGGCAATGTGGCGGCCGTTGCTGGCGGCGACGGTCAATGCCGAGTTGGCCGAAGCCGAAGGCATGCGCCCGGAGCTAACGCGGATCGTCTTCATGTTGCTGCTCGCTTCGGTGATCGCCATCGCCATGAAGATCGTCGGGGTGCTGCTGATCACGGCGCTGCTGATCATTCCGGCGGCGACGGCGCGGCGACTGAGCACCACGCCCGAGCAGATGGCGCTGATCTCGGCCGGTGTGGGCGCGCTGGCGGTGGCCGGCGGGCTGTTCGGCTCGCTCCGCTTCGACACGCCGAGCGGCCCGTCGATCGTCGTGGCGGCGCTGGCGCTGTTCCTCATTTCCATCGCGCTACCGGTCCAGCTGTGGCGCGCCAGACGGGAGGCCTGAGCCATGGCCCATAGTCACGAAGCCCACCACCACGAGCGGCCGCGCGACCTGACGCGCAACCAGGAGCTGGTGCTGACGACGCTCAACAATGCCGAGGCGCCGCTCTCGGCCTATGACATTCTCGACAAGCTGCGCGACGAAGGGCTGCGGGCGCCGCTGCAGGTCTATCGGGCGCTGGAAAAGCTGATCGAGCACGGGCTGGCGCACCGGCTGGAATCACTCAACGCCTTCGTCTGCTGCGCCGACGCCAATTGCCACGGCCGCGCCAGCGGCACGGCGGCCTTCGCCATCTGCTCCAATTGCGGGCGGGTGGACGAGTTCGCCGACCCGGAAGTGACGGCGCGGCTTGCTGCCTGGGCCGGGGAAACAGGGTTCGCGCTCGAACGGACGACGATTGAGCTGCGCGGCCGGTGCGCGGAGTGCCGGGGGGCGGAGTAGCGGCCGGTTGATCTGACGCCAGCAGTCGGCGGGCCCTCTCCCGCTTGCGGGGGAGGGCGCCCGACTGCCGGCCTCCGTGGCAAGTTGAAGTGCTAACTCGCCTCGCGCAGCGCCTGTTCGCCCTGCAGCAGGCGCTGCAGCTGGGCCAGCCGCAGGGGGCGCGCGAACAGGTAGCCCTGGAACTCGCGACAGCCTAGGCGCGACAGCAGCGCGGCCTCCTCGCGTCGCTCGACGCCTTCGGCGGTGACGGCGAGGCCCATGGCGAAGGCGTAGATCATGGTGGATTCGACCAGCGCGGCCTGCACCGGGTCGCTGTCGATCTCGGCGACCAGCGAGCGATCGAGCTTCACTCGATCGAACTGGAACTGCTTGAGGTAGCCGATCGAGGAATAGCCGGTGCCGAAATCATCGAGCGCAATGATGATGCCGGACTGACGCAATTGCTCGATCAGCCGGATGGCGCGATCGGGATGCGAGACGAGGAAGGACTCCGTTACCTCGAGCTGCAGGCGCGACGCCTCGACGCCCCACTCCTCGAGGGTAGAGAACACGGTCTGCGGCAGCGTCGGGTTGCGAAGCTGGGCCGGCGAGACGTTGACCGAGATCTTGAGCGCGCCGAGCGGGCCGATCTCTTCGATGGCGCGGCGCAGCGCGAACATGCCGAGGTCGTCGATCAGCCCGGAAGCTTCGGCCGCCGGAATGAACTCTCCGGGGCCCATGGGGCCGGCGGCACGGCGGTTCCAGCGCATCAGCGCCTCGACACCGAGAATGGCCTGGGTGCGGAAGTCGATGATCGGCTGATACTCGAGGTCGAACTCGCCGGCCTCGAGACCGCGACGAATATCGGCCTGCAGCTCGATGCGGCGCCGGCGTTCGTCCTCGATGGCGGGATCATAGGCGACGGTGTGGTTGCCGCCGGTCTCGCGGGCGCGCGCCACGGCGGTTTCGGCCATGCGGATGACGTTGCCAACGTTATCACGACGCACCGGAGCGTCGGCGACGCCGATGCTCAGCCCGACCTTCAGTTTCAGGTTGCCGACCGGCAGGGGATCGCTTGCGCCGGCGAGGATGCGGTTGGCGAGGCCGCGGACCTTGTCGCCGGCATCCTCGCCCAGGCAGGCCAGCGACAGCTCGGTCGGGCCGGTGCGCGCCAGTACGGCGCCGCCGTCGATGATCGCCTCGAAGCGCTGCGCCAGGGCGATCAGCAACTCGTTGGCCGCCTCGCGGCCGTAAAGACCGACGATATCCTGCAGGCCGTCGACATTGATCTGGCTGATGGCGAGCGGCAGCTCGGTGCGCTTCCTGGGGATCGACTGGGCCAGGTGTTCCTCGAGACCGAAGCGGCTCAACAAGCCGGTCGTGCCGTCGTAGCGGGCGTTGTACCAGTCGCGCTCCTCGGAGACGGTGCGCAGTTTGATCGAGTGGCGGAACGCCGCCAGCACCACGAAGACGAGCACGCCGATGATCAGCATCACCGGCACGGCGACGATGGCGGTATGGGCGAAGGCCGGGTCACCCGGTCGTCGCGGCGGCCAGTCGATGGTGGCGATGGCCGCCCCCGCCGCATCGGTGAGGGCCATCGAGTCGTGATCCGGCTTGGGCATCTCGACCAGCCGCGGCAGCGGCAGCTGGAAGCGGGCGGCGACATTGCGCAGCATGGTGTCGTCGAGCTGGCGGGCGAGCCAGAGCACGCGGCGCTGGTCGCGCGGAATGCTGGCCTGCCCGGTGTTGCCATGCACCACCGCGGCGGCCAGCGCCGCAACGCCGCGCGCATTGCGCGACAACTGCGAGACGGTGGCATCGTCGCCGAGCCTCGCAACGCTGCTCTCCAGTCGTGCGAGCAGTTGCGGCACCCCGCTGAACAGATCACCGAGCCCGCCAGTCACCGGGCCGCGGCTGGTCTCGCCGAACAGGATATCGCCGCTCATGTCGGTGAGGATGGCGGTATCGTAGGCGTCGGAAATACGAGCGGTGGCGCCCCAGGCCGAGTCGAACCAGGCAGGATTGGGCTCGATATAGGTGTTGATGTAGGCCTCGGTCCAGGTCGCCTGGTCGGCCGTGGTCTCGCCCAGCCCGACCACCAGCGACTCCACTGCCGCGGCGATGGCGCTCCTGCCGCGATCGGAATCGATGGCGTTCATCTCGGCGCTCATCAGGTGCATGGCGACGAACACCAGCGCGCAGACCCCGAGATAGACGGCCACCGCCGGCAGGGCGATCCACAGGGTGAAGTTCAGCAATGCCGATCGACGCGCCGGCTTGCCTAGGCGGACATCAGCCTGTCGCGCCTTCGAGGCGGGAAAGCCTGCAGCTTTTCCGGAAAGTGCTCCGGCGACCAGAGCCGGCGTCCTTTTGGCAGCTTTGGGCAAGTAGAGACACCGGCGTGGAAAGCATCGCCGAACGCTAAGGGCCGCGGCTTAACGCCGGCTTAAAGTGTTGGGCAGATCAGGCCGAAGCCAGAGCTGCCTTCCGGGCCAGTCGCGCCTTGATGCTGTCGACATCGGCCCGCGGCGTCGCTGCGAACAGCGAGCGGGTATAGGGGTGCTCGGGGTTGGCGAACACCTTGTCGCGCGTCCCCTGCTCCACCGCCTCGCCCAGGTACATCACCATCACCTCGTCGGCGATGTATTTGACCACGCTGAGGTCGTGGCTGATGAACACATAGGTCAGCCCGAACTCGTCCTGCAGGTCGGCCAAGAGGTTGAGGATCTGCGCCTGCACCGACAGATCGAGCGCCGACACCGGCTCGTCGAGCACCAGCAGCGAAGGCTTCAGGATGATGGCGCGGGCGATGGCGATGCGTTGGCGCTGGCCGCCCGAGAACATGTGCGGGTAGCGGTTGAAGTGTTCGGGCTGCAGCCCGACCTTCACCAGCATGTCGAGCGCCCGGTCGCGACGCTCGGCCGCCGACATATCGGTGTTGAGCAGCAACGGCTCCATCAGCACGTTGCCGATCTTCTGGCGCGGGTTCAGCGAGCCATAGGGGTTCTGGAAGACGATCTGCACCTTGCGGCGCATCGCGGCGGTGACGCCGGTCTTCTTGATGTCGATGGTCTCGCCGTCGATCAGCAGTTCGCCGTCGGTCTGCCGGTCGATCAGCGTGAGGATGCGGGCCAGCGTCGACTTGCCCGACCCGGACTCGCCGACGATCGCCAGCGTCTTGCCCTGCTCGAGCCTGAAGCTGACGCCCTTGACGGCATGCACGGTGCGGCCGCCGCCGAACAGGGTACCGCCGATATGGTAGTCGCGCACCAGGTTCCTGGCTTCGAGGACGGTCGACATCACACTGCCTCCTCGAAATTGGTGCCGGTAATGGTGGGCAACCGATCGCCGGTGGCGTTGTCGGGCAGCGCCGCCAGCAGCGCGCGGGTGTAGTTGCTCTTCGGCGCGGTGAAGAGCTCGAGCACGCCCGCCTCCTCCATCTTGCGGCCCTTGTACTGCACCACGACGCGATCGGCGGTCTCGGCGACGACGCCGATATTGTGGGTGATCATGATCAGGCCCATGCCGTGCTGGGCCTGCAGCCGCACCAGCAGATCGAGGATCTGCTTCTGGATGGTGACGTCGAGCGCGGTGGTCGGCTCGTCCGCAATCAGCAGCTTGGGATTGCAGGCGATCGCCATGGCGATCATGACGCGCTGGTTCTGGCCGCCCGACATCTGGTGCGGATAGGATTTCAGCCGTTCGGCCGGGTTGGGGATGCCGACCTGATCGAGCAGCTCGACGGCGCGGGCCCGACGCTTTGCCTTGTCCATGCCGAGGTGGAAACGCAGCACCTCTTCGATCTGGAAGCCCACCGTGAAGCAGGGGTTCAGGCTGGTCATCGGCTCCTGGAAGATCATGGCGACGTCCTTGCCGATGATCTTGCGCCGGTCGGCCGGCGACATGGCGAGGAGGTTCTTGCCGTCGAACTCCATCTTGTCGGCGCTGACCGTGGCGGTCGGCGGCAACAGGCCCATCACGGCGAGCATCGCGACCGACTTGCCCGAACCGGACTCGCCGACGATGGCGAGCACTTCGCGGGCATCGACGTGAATGTCGATACCCTTGACGGCGTTGAAGACGCCGACCGAGGTATCGAAGCTCACGGTGAGGTTTTTGACGTCGAGCAGGTGCATCGCCTCAGCTCCGCTTGAGCTTGGGATCGAGCGCATCGCGCAGCCCGTCGCCGACGAGGTTGATGGCCAGCACGGTGATCAGGATGGCGAGGCCGGGCATGGTGACGATCCACCAGGCGCTGGTGATGAATTCGCGAGCCCGCGCCAGCATGGTGCCCCATTCCGGCGTCGGCGGCTGCGCTCCCATGCCGAGGAAGCCGAGCGCCGCCGCCTCGAGGATGGCGTTGGAAAAGCTCAGCGTCGCCTGGACGATCAGCGGCCCCAGGCAGTTGGGGAGGATGGTGACGAACATCAGCCGGATATGGCCGGCGCCGGCCACCTTGGCCGAGGTGACGTATTCACGGCTCTTCTCGCTCAACACCGCGGCGCGGGTGAGTCTCGCGAAATGCGGCTGCAGCACCAGGGCGATGGCGAGCATGGCATTGAACAGGCCCGGCCCGAGGATCGCCACCAGCACCAGGGCCAGCAGGAGCGAGGGGAAAGCGAGGATGATGTCCATGACGCGCATGATCAGCGCATCGACCCAGCCGCGGAAATAGCCGGCGACGAGCCCGAGCGTGACGCCGACGATCAGTGCGCCGGTGACGACGATGAAGCCGATCATCAGCGAATAGCGCGAGCCGTGGATCAGGCGCGAGAGGATGTCGCGGCCGACCTCGTCGGTGCCGAGGAAAAACTGCGGCTGCGTGCCGCCCGCCCAGGGCGGCGCCATGCGGATGAACTCGCGGAACTGCTGGTCAGGCGAGAACGGCGCCAGCACCGGCGCGAAGATCGCGACGAGGGTCAGCAGGGTGAACACGGTGAGTCCGAGCACGGCGCCGCGGTTCATCGAGAAATAGTACCAGAACTCGCGCAGGCCGCTGAAGCGGCCCGGCGCGGTCGAACCCGTGGTGGTGATTTCTGCGGCCATCACTGCACCCTGATGCGCGGATTGATGACGGCGTAGAGGATGTCGACGATGAGGTTCACCGCCATGACGATCAACGCGATGAGCAACAGGCCCGACTGCACCGAGACGTAGTCGCGCTTGGAAATGGAATCGATCATCCACTTGCCGATGCCCGGCCAGGAAAAGATCGTCTCGGTGAGGATGGCGCCTGCCATCAGCAGCCCCACCTGCAGCCCGATGGTGGTGACCACGGGGATCAGCGCATTGCGGAAGGCATGGACGCCGACGACGCGCCGCGGCTCCAATCCCTTGGCGCGGGCAGTGCGCACATAATCCTCGCCCAGCACCTCGAGCATGGCGGAACGGGTCTGCCGCGCGATGACGGCGAGGGGGATGGTGCCCAGCACGATGGCCGGCAGGATCAGGTGTCGCAGCGCCGAGACGAACGCGTCGGGCTTGCCGGCGATGAGGCTGTCGATCAGCATGAAGCCGGTGACGCGCTGGAAGAAGAAGTTGAGCGCGATGCGGCCCGAAACCGGGGTCCAGCCGAGATAACCGGAAAAGAAGATGATGAGTAAGAGGCCCCACCAGAAGATCGGCATCGAATAGCCGGTGAGCGCCACGCCCATGGTGATCTGGTCGAACCACGAACCGCGCTTGATGGCGGCGAAGATGCCGGCGGGAATACCCAGCGCCACGGCGATCAGCATGGCGAACAGCGCCAGCTCGACGGTGGCGGGGAACAGCGTCAGGAATTCATCGATCACCGGCCGCTTGGTGGCCAGCGAGATACCGAAATTGCCCTGCAGGATGCCGGCGACGTAATTGAAGTACTGCTGCCAGATCGGCAGGTTGTAGCCGAACTGTTCCTTCAGGATCTCGTAGCGTTCGGGGGTGACGCCATGCTGGCCGGCCATCGCAAGGATGGGGTCGCCGGGAAGCAGGCGGATGAAGGCAAAGGACGCGATCGTGATACCGACGACGGTCGGCACGATCAGGGCCAGTTTCTGAAGGATGAAGCGCAGCATTACTTATGATGTGCCAAAGGGCGGCGTTGGTCAAAACACCGCCCTTCAGTTTTGCTTGTCTTATTCGGCGACGTCGACGTTGTCGAAGCGATGAATGCCCAGCGGGTCCATGGTGTAGCCCAGGACGCGCTTGTTCATCGGCATGAAGACCTTCGAATGGGCCATGGTCAGGGCCGGCTCTTCGGCTTTGAAGATTTCCTGGGCCTTGGTGTAGAGCGCGGTGCGCTCGGTCTGGTCGGAGACCTTCTTGGCGTCCTGGATGGCCTTCTCGAAGTCGTCGTTGCACCAGCTCGAGTAGTTGGACACGCCAATGGCCGAGCAGGAGAACAGCGTCGCAAAGAAGTTGTCCGGATCACCGTTGTCGCCGGTCCAGCCGATCTGGAACGCACCCGGGCGGTCCTTCTGCTTGCCGCGCTCGCGGTACTCGGTCCACTCGTAGGTGACGATGTTGGCGGTAACGCCGACCGCGGCCCAGTCGGCCTGGATCATTTCGGCGGCGCGCTGCGCATTGGGGTTGTACGGACGGCTGACCGGCATGGCCCACAGGTCGAGGGTCAGGCCCGAAACGCCGGCGTCGGCGAGGAGCTTCTTGGCGCCTTCCGGATCGTACGGGGTGTCGACGATCTTGTCGTCATAGGACCACATGGTCGGCGGGATCAGGTTCTTGGCCGCCTGGCCGGCGCCCTGGTAGACCGCATCGACCAGCGCCTGCTTGTTGATGGCCATCGAGAGCGCCTTGCGGACGTTCACATTATCCATCGGAGCGACGGTGGTGTTGTAGGACATGTAGCCGATGTTCAGGCCTTCCTGCTCCATGACCTGCAGGTTGGCGTCAGCCTTCAGGCCCTCGATATCGGCCGGGGCCGGATAGCTCATGATGTCGCATTCGCCGGCCTTGAGCTTCTGCGCGCGCACGGCCGGATCGGTCGTGATGGCGAAGATCAGGTCGTCGATCTTCACCTTGCCGCGCCAGTAATCGGCGAAGGCCTGGTAACGGATCACGGCATCGGTCTGGTAGTCGACGAACACGAAGGCGCCGGTGCCGATCGGCTTGTTGGAGAAGTCGGCCAGGTTGCCCGAAGCTGCGAGCTGGTCGGCATATTCCTTGGAAACGATCGAGGCGAAGTCCATGCCCAGGTTCGCCAGCATCGGCGCATTGGGCTCGTTCAGCGTGATCTTGACGGTCAGGTCATCGACCTTCTCGATCGACTTGAGGAACTTGGGCATGTCCATGCCCTGGAAGTAGTCCCAGCTCAGACCCTCGAGATAGGCGTACCACGGGTTGTCCTGCTTCCACTGACGCTCGAACGAGAAGATCACGTCGTCGGCGTTCAGGTCGCGGGTCGGGGTGAAATACGGCGTGGTGTGGAACTTCACGCCCGGGCGGAGGTGGAAGGTATATTCCAGACCGTCAGCGGAAATTTCCCACTTCTCGGCGAGACCCGGCTGCACGGCAGTGCCGCCATGCTCGAACTCGACGAGGCGATCGTAGATGGTGCGCGAGCTGGCGTCGAAGTCGTTACCGCCGGTGGTCGGACCGGGGTCGAAGTGCGCCGGCGAGGCCTCCGAGCAGAACACGAGCTGCTTGGCATAGACGCTGCCGCCCATCACCGCGACAAGCGCAGTGGCGGCGAGCAGGGTTTTCATCAAATGCATGATGGTTGTCTCCCGAATAGCATTGCGCCCCGGCGTTCAATGGCAGAGTCCCTTCTGCCGGCCGGAGCTTGGCGCGCAACAAAGCGCTTTTTCTTCCGCCACGCAATGGCCCAGTTTGACCGATTGGTCAAAGCCGCCTCAGGCGAAATGCCGTTTCAACAAGCACCCCATCACCGCAAAGCTGAGTTTTTCAGGAGGTAAAGCGGTTGCGCAGGTGGGATCGATTTCACACCCCCGGCGATTGACGCTGAACAGGCGCTGCCGCAAATGATCGGTGCATGCGCCAGTCCATCGCCACAATCGCCCTCGTCGTCGCCGACTATGATGACGCCATCGCCTTCTACGTCGACAAACTGGGATTCGCGCTCACCAGCGATCTCGACATGGGCGGCGGCAAGCGCTGGGTCACAGTGTCGCCTGCCGGCGGCGGCGCCAGGCTGCTGCTGGCCAAGGCGGATGGGGCGGTTCAGGCGGCCCATGTCGGAAACCAGACCGGCGGCCGGGTGGGGTTCTTCCTCGAGACCGACGACTTCGTTCGCGACCATGCTGCCTTCACGGCGCGTGGGGTGAAGTTCCTCGAGACGCCGCGGCACGAGGCCTATGGCTCGGTCGCAGTGTTCGAGGATCTCTACGGCAACAAGTGGGACCTGCTGCAGCCCAAGGGTTGAGCCATCCATCGCTTGTCGCCGATGGACGGCGCGGCTAGGCTCCAGGGACCTTCCTCATCGCCCAAGCCATACTGGAGACCCTCATGAGCAAGCGCCGCCTTGGCCGCACCGAACTTCTCATCGACCCGCTGGTGTTCGGCTGCAACGTCCTGGGCTGGACGCTCGAGGAGCAGGCGGCCCATCCGGTGCTCGACGCCTTTGTCGATGGGGGGTTCACGGCGCTCGATACCGCCGACAGCTACGGCAAGGGCAAATCCGAGACCATTATCGGCAACTGGATGAAGGCGCGCGGCAACCGCGACAAGGTGCTGGTGTTCACCAAGGTCGGCTCGGACATGGGCCAGGGCCATCGCGACCTCAGCGCCAAGTGGATCGCCGAGGAAGTGGAGGCCTCGCTGAGGCGGCTCCAGACCGACTATATCGACCTCTACCAGACGCATTGGCCCGACCCGGCGACGCCGCAGGAAGCAACGCTCGAGGCGCTCGACAAGCTCGTGCAGGCCGGCAAGGTGCGTTATATCGGCTCCTCCAACCAGGACACGGCGCTGCTCAGCGAAGCGCTCGATATCTCCAAGGCCAAGGGCTACGCCCGCTACGAGACCATCCAGAACGAGTTCAACCTCTATGACCGGGCCAAGTTCGAGGAGGTGCAGGCGACCTGCGTTGCCGAAGGCATTTCCGGGATCGGCTATTTCAGCCTGGCGCGCGGCTTCCTCGCCGGCAAGTACCGCAGCGCCGCCGATGCGCAGAAGAGCCCGCGCGGCCAGGCCGTGGTCGAGAAATACCTCAACCCAAAGGGATTCCGCATCCTTGAGGCGCTCGACACGGTCGGCAAGCGTACCGGCGCCCTGCCCGCCGAGGTGACGCTGGCCTGGATTGCGGCGCAGCCGGGCGTGGGGGCGCCGATCGCCTCGGCGACGTCGGTCGAGCAGGTGCGGAGCCTGATGCGCGGGGCGCACCTGAAACTGAGCGGCGAGGACCTGCAATTGCTGACGGATGCCGGCAAGTGAAATCGGCGGCACTGGCGGCGGCCCTCGCGGCCTTCACCGCCCCTGCCCTGGCCCAGGAAGCCGGCTGGCATTATTCGCCGCTTGCCGGCGAAGGGGACCGAGCGACCCTGGGCTGCGCCGCCGGCTCGTCGCCGCAGACGTTCGTCTGCCTCGCGGTGCGCTGCGAGGACGATTTCAGCGTGGGCGTCCACTTCTACACCAGTCGACCGGGCGGCGATGCCGGGCGCTGGCGCATCGACATCGACAAGGAAGACGGGCACGAGGTGGAAGCGAAGCTGGATGGCTCACCCTACCATGCCCGCATCGAAGGCGATGTCGGGCCGCTGCTCGATGCGCTGAAGGGCGGCGGCCTCGCCTATCTCGATCCCAAGGCCGGCCCCGACCTGCCGCTGAACGGAATCACGCTTGAAGGATCGCTGCAGGCGATCAACCAGGCGCTGTATTTCTGCGCGCCGCGGGTGCCGCCGGTCCCCACCACGCCGGCCCAATAGACGCGCGCCAGCCGATGCGTCGCCTCAGGCGATAAGGTAACCGCCGTCGACCGGCAGGATCGCACCGGTGATGAAGCCGGCCAGCGGCGAGCAGAGAAACAGTGCGGCGGGCGCGAGGTCTGCCGGCGTGCCCCACCGGCCGAGCGGCGTGCGGCCCATCAACTCGGCGTTGCGGACCTCGTTGGCGCGCGGCACCGCGGTCATCGCCGTCTCGATCCAGCCGGGTGCCAGGGCATTGACGCGGATCGCCTCTTTGGCGAAGGCCGCTGCCAGCGACTTGGTGAGGCCGGCGACGGCGTGCTTGGAGGCGGCATAGGCCGGAGCGTGCGGCGCACCGAAGAACGAGAACATCGAGCCGATATTGAGGATAGCGCCGCCGCCCAGCCTGTCCTTGAAGGCATAGGCGGTACGCATCGAGCCGTTGAGGTTGATGTCGATGACGGTCTGGAACCCGTCGACCGTGTGTTCGGCGGCGCGCAGGTTCACCCCGGCGCAGTTGACGAGCGCGGCGACGCTGTCGAAGGTCGCGGCATACTCGGCAACGTGCTCGGCGTTGCGCACGTCCATCTGGGTGTAGCGGAAGCGCGGTTCGGCCGCAGCACCCGCCTCGACCTCGGCCTGGGTGGCGCCGGTGACATGCACTGTCGCCCCGGCATCAGCGAAGGCGCGACCGATGCCTTGCCCGATGCCGGACGTGCCGCCGGTGATGACGACGGTCTTCGTGGCGTAGAATTCGGATGCCCAGTGGCTCATGCAAAGGCCCCCTCACCCGGATTGCTGCGCAATCCGACCTCTCCCCCCAGGGAGAGGTGTTGTTGTGGCACGATCTTGCCTCGGGTCACCTCTCCCTTTGGGGGAGAGGTCGGCGCGCAGCGCCGGGTGAGAGGGCCTTCCACCGCCCTCATCTGACGAACTGGTCCACGTAATCGGCGCCGAGCCCCACCTTGTCATAGTGCTTCCTGCACATGTCGATCTTGGTGAAGACGTCCTCGAAACCGACCTGCCTGTTGTCCTTGTCGAGATAGACCATGCAGCCCGAGATATTGAAAAAGGTGATCATCTCCGGGGTGTCCTCGGGGACGGTGAGGGTGTGGATTTCGCCGGGCGGCTCGAACACGTAAGAGCCGGTTTCGGCCACCCAATCGTGCTCGAGGTAGTGCCAGCGCCCCTTGATGACGTAGCCGTGCACCGGCTGCGGATGGAGGTGCCGGCTGAGGATGCCGGCGCGACGAACGCGCAGCAGGTTGCACCACTGGCCCTGCAGAGTGTTGAGGAACAGCGGTCGGAACCAGACGCCCTCGGCCTGAGGCACCCAGACCCGCTCGTCTTCCGGCACGGCCGTGATGGCGATTTCCTTCGGCGCCATCGGGTGGGCCGAGCCGTTGAAGGTCTCGTACATGGCAGGTCTCCTCCGAACTGGTATGGTGGCTGTAGTCGGTACGACCTAACCCTGCCAGTCGACCTACGTCTAGTGGGCGTCGCGGGTTCGCCGGCGCGTCAACCGATAGTCCGGCGGGGGCTGCCCCACAGCCACCAGCCTGTCCGCTCCGCTCCCAGAAGACTCTTCCCCCTACCAGTGGAACTCTTCGACGTTCTCGCGGGCGCCGAGCAGGAAGGCGTCGCCGATCAGCCGCAGGGGCGAGCCGTCCATTTCGGACTTGCCCTTCTTGAGCAGCTTGGCGAAGCGCTCGTAGATCGCCTCGTACTCCTCCGAGGGGTTGGCCACGGTTTCCTTGCCGTCGACCGTCAGCACGGTGCCGCCGCGCTCGAGCTTCAGCTGCGTGCCTTTTCTGGTTTCGATGGCAATGGTCCAGATCTCCCCCGACTCCTCGAGCCAGTTGAAACCGGCGCTGAGCCTGGGCTGGTGCTTTTCGGTCGACTTGAAGACGATCTCGACATCGACCGGGGTCTGGCGATTGGCCGGGAATTTCAGCCTGGCGCTGTCGACGAAGACCGGGAACGGCATGATCCTGGTGAAGATCGACATGGCGTTGATGCCGGGATCGCAGACGCCGAAGCCGCCCGGCTCCCACACCCACTCCTGGCCGGGGTGCCACTTGCGCACGCTCTCGCGCCAGTCGATGCGCACCGAGGCGACGCCTTCATCCTTGAGGATCAGCCGCGCGGCATCGACGGCGGCGTTGTAGCGCGAGTGCCAGGTCTGGAACAGCACCCGGCCCTTCCTGTCGCCATAGGCAACCAGATCCTCGAACTCGGTGATGGTCGGGGTCGGCGGCTTCTCCAGCAGCACGTCCTTGCCCGCATCGATGGCCTGCCGCACATAGGCGTGGCGCACACCGGGCGGAGTGCAGATGGCGACGAGTTTCACCTCGGGCATGGCCTTGTAGAGTTCGGAGGGCGTCTTGAACACCGGCACGTCGCGATGGCCGATGCCGCGGGTCGAGACGCAGGCCGCGAGCTCGAAATCCGGGCTCTTGTCGATCACTGGCAGGTGCTGATCCTGCGCGATCTTGCCGATCCCGATGACGGCGATCTTCTTTTTGGCCATGGCCGAAAACACTCCCTGAAAGCGGCCGCACTTAAAGGCATGGGCGCAGGAAAGGGAAGTTCCCGGGCGAGGAAAATCGTCCGGCGGCCTAAGGTGCGCTATGTTGCGGGCAAAGGAGGATGCGATGTCACGAGCATTCGTCAGCGAAGGCGGCAGCGTGCCGCAGGTGTTTGCCTCGGCGGAAAGCGCCGAAAGCGCCGCCAACCTGCAACGCGCCATGGACGGCAAGGACTACGACTACGAAGTGCGGCCGCGTCAGCGCGGCGGCTACATGGTGGCCCGGCTCAGCAAGGACGGCGAGTTCGACTCGTGGGTCGAGGAATAGGTCCTCTCCCCGGGGTCGAGGAGTAACGCGGCAGTCGGCAGTCGGCAGTCGGCAGAAGACGTCGCGCTACGACTGCCGACTGCCTACTCACGACTGCCGTTTTCACCGCACGACGATGGCGCGGAAGTCGTTGACGTTGGTGCCGGTCGGGCCGGTGAGCAGCAACCCGCCGACGGCGCGGAAGGCGTTATAGGCGTCATTGTCGGCGAGCGCCCGGCGCGGATCGATGCCGGCGGCGCGCATCCGTGCCGCCGTGTGTCCGTCGCAGACGGCGCCGGCATTGTCGCCCGCCCCGTCGATGCCGTCGGTATCGGCCGCCAGCGCGGTGATGCCGTCGATGCCGTCGATGGCGAGGGCGAAGGCCAGCAGGAACTCGGCATTGCGGCCACCGCGCCCACCGCCGCGGATGGTGACGGTGGTCTCGCCGCCGGACAGCAACAGCGCGGGCCGGCTGAACGGACGGTTGCGGGTGCGGATTTCGCGCGCCAGGGCGGCGTGGACCAAAGCGACGTCACCCGCCTCGCCCTCGACGGCATCGGAGAGGATATGCGCCGCGAGCCCGGCCGATCGGGCTTCGGCGGCGGCGGCTTCGAGCGACAAAGCGGCCGAGGCGATGATGCGGACGCTGTTGTGCCGGAAGCGCGGGTCGTCGGGCGACGGCGCCAGATTGAGCTCGGAGGCCAGCAGATCCTCGGCGGCCGGCGGCAGCTTCAAGCGGTAAAGCGCCGCCAGATGGCGCGCTTCGGCGCGGCCGGAGGCAAGCGGCACCGTAGGCCCCGAGGCCACCAGCGAGGGATCATCGCCGGGGATGTCGGAGACGATCAGGGTGGCGACCCGTGCCGGCGACGCCAGCGCGGCGAGGCGGCCGCCCTTGATGGCGCTGAGCTCGTTGCGGATGACGTTCATTGCCGAGATCGGGGCGCCGGAAGCGAGGAGGACTTGGTTGACCGCCTGCTCGTCCTCGAACGCCATGCCCACCGCCGGCTGCGGCAACAGCGCCGACCCGCCGCCGGAGATCAGCGCGACGACCAGGTCGTCATGGCCGAGACCGGAGACGGTCTCCATCAGCCGGCGCGCCGCGAGATAGCCGGCCATGTCGGGCACCGGATGGGCGGCCTCGACGATCTCGATGCGCTCGCACTGCACGCCATAGCCGTAGCGGGTCACCACGAGGCCGCGATCGATCGGACCGGGCCAGGCTACCTCGAAGGCCCGCGCCATCTGCGCCGAGGCCTTGCCGGCGCCGATGACGATGGTGCGCCCCTTCGGCGGCGGCGGAAGATTGGCGGCGATGGCGTGCTGCGGTTGGGCGGCATCTACGGCGCAATGAAACAGCCGTTCGAGAAGATCGCGATCCATAAGAGCCCAGCTTGCTGATTTGTCGCGATATTGGCGGCGCAGGTGCGTGGAGGCAAGCGGCGACGAGGCGCTGCGGCGATGCGTTCATCCCCGGTACAGCTCCGCCGTGCTACAAAAGCGGAAAATCGGATTGGGCACGCCTGTGCCCGATCACCAATGACATCAACCGGTCTGCCGAACCGCAGCCAACAGGCGCCGCTCGCATCGTCATGGCGTCGGGCTGCAGTTGCACCGGCAGGCCAGCAACGACATAGTCAGGCGCCGACCGTGGACGCGGCCGGGCCTGCGCAGGAAACACCGATGAACCGTATTCGTCCTCTCGTGGGCGCGTTGCTCACGACACTGATGCTGTTGTCCGCTGGCGGCGCACCGCTTGCCGGTGACGTCCTGCCGCTCGATCCCGGCGGGGGACTGCCGCCGATCGATGGCACCGGCCCGGCAACCGGGACCGGCCCGACGGACGCGCTCACCCCGCCAGGCCCGGCCAATCCGGGCCCATCGGGCAACAGCGACGGCGGCGACTCGTCGTCCGACTATATCCCCGAGCCAACGCTGCAAACCCGGCATTTCGGGCTCAATGTGACGTTGAGCTGCGCGGTGGCCGGAAAGGCCAATGCCATCGTGGTGGTCAACCAGAGCGCCGAAGACCTGCCGCCAGGCACGCGGATCAAGTGGCAGCTCAAGAGCGAAGGCAAACGCGGCTTCTTCGCCCTGTTGCGGCCCCTGCCGAGCGGCGAGACGCTGGTGGCGGACAACGTGCTGGATGGCGCGGCCGACACGACCGCCGCCTGCGTGGCGCGGGTGATCTGAGACGGTCTCGAGCCGTCGGTGCACAGCTTGTCGGACTGACAAAAAACTGACATCGAACGCGGCTAGTCAGCCCCGTCCCTTGCCGAGCCGCAGTCTCCATGCCCGAACGTTTCGCCATCTACTACGCCCCCAGCCCGGCGGCGCCGCTCTGGGTCAAGGCCGCCGAATGGCTGGGCCGCGATCCGCTGAGCGGACGGAGCATAGATGGCCCGCTCGCCGATACGGCACGCGACGCGTTGTTCGACCGCAGCGTTTCGGCGCGGCGCTACGGCTTTCACGCCACGATCAAGGCGCCGATGACGCTCGCCGCGGACAAATCGCGCGCCGACCTCGAGGTGGCGCTGGCCGACTTCGCCGCCATGGCGGAGCCGGTGGCCATCGGTCGGCTGCAGCTCAGCCTGATCGACGGCTTTCTGGCGCTGGTACCGGCCAGGCAGAGCGCCGAGTTGACCGATTTCGCCGCCGAGGTCGTCGCAGCGTTCGAACCGTTTCGCGCCCAGCCGTCGGCCGCCGAGCGCGAGCGTCGCCTCAAGGGCGGTCACCTGAGCGCCCGGCAGATCGAGCTGATGGACCGCTTCGGCTACCCCTATGTGCTCGAGCAATTCCGCCTGCATATGACGCTGACCGACCGGCTGCCCGAAGCCGAGCGCGAGGCCTATATGCGCGCCGCCGCCGCGCATTTCGGTGCGCTGGCGGAAGCCGAAACCATGCTGGACAGATTGGTGCTGTTCCACGAACCTGAGCCGGGAGCGCCGTTCATGCGCCTTGGCGATTTCATGCTTACCGGGGAGGCCGCCAATGAGCGAATTCGCGCTCGCTAACGCTCGCATCGTGCTCAGCGATGAAGTGGTGACCGGCTCGGTGCTGGTGCGCGACGGGGTCATTGCCGCGATCGACACGGGGACGGTGCGCGCCGGCGAGGACATGGACGGCGACTATGTCATCCCCGGCCTCGTCGAGCTGCACACCGACCACTTCGAGAACCACTACCGGCCGCGCCCGGGCGTGACCTGGAATGCCATCGCAGCGCTGCAGAGCCACGATGCACAGGTCGCCGGGGCCGGCATCACCACCGTGTTCGATGCCGTGCGCATCGGCTCCGACCCGGAGACCGGCGACATCACCGCCGATGTGCGCGCCATGGTCGACGCAGTCGCCGAGGCGGATGCCAGCGACCGGCTACGCGCCGACCATCACATCCATTTGCGCTGCGAACTGGCGACGCCCGACGTGGCGCAGCAGTTCGAGGACAATTGCAGCAACCCGATCGTCGGGCTGGCCTCGCTGATGGACCATACGCCAGGCGCGCGGCAGTACACCACGCTCGAGCACTACATCGCCTACTACCAGAAGAAGCTGCGCCTCTCGGACGCCGAGATGACCAGGTTCATCGCCGACCGGCAGGCCGAGCGCGACAAATATGCTGACAAGAACCGCGCCGCGATCCTGAAACGCGGCCGGGAGATCGGCCTCGCCTTCGCCAGCCACGACGACGCGACGGTCGCGCATGTCGACGAGGCGGTGCGCGACGGTATGGCGATCGCCGAGTTCCCCACCACCATGGAGGCGGCGCGCGCCTGTCACGCGGCGGGCCTGGCGGTGCTGATGGGAGCGCCCAACGTGGTGCGCGGGCAATCGCACAACGGCAACATCTCGGCCGCGGAACTGGCCAAGGCCGGCGTACTCGACGTGCTGAGCTCGGACTATGTGCCGTTCGCGCTGATGTATGCGGCGTTCCTGCTGCCCGAGCGGGCCGACAATATCAGCCTGCCGCAGGCCATCGGCATGGTGACGTCGCGGCCGGCGGCGGCGGCGCATCTGGGTGATCGCGGGGAGATCGCGCTGGGCAAGCGCGCCGACCTGGTGCGGGTGCAGCGGACGGATCCGGTGCCGGTGGTGCGTTCGGTGTGGCGGCAGGGCAAGCGGGTCAGCTGATGCATGAGGGCGCCCTCGTTCTGGTGGTCGGACCGTCGGGCGCCGGCAAGGATACGCTGATCGGCGCGGCCCGGACGGTGCTGGCAGACGATGCGCGCTTCAGCTTCCCGCGCCGCGTGGTGACGCGGACGGCGATGGTGGAGCTCGAGGACCACGACAGCGTCGATGTCAACGAGTTCGCCCGGCAGAAACTGCTTGGCGCCTATGCGCTCGACTGGGAGGCGCACGGGCTTTGCTACGGCGTGCCGGCGGCAATCGATGCCGCGATGGTCGCCGGGCGGATCGTGGTGGTGAATACCTCGCGCAAGGTGATCGAGCGGGCGATCGAGAAATATCCGAACTGCCATGTGCTGCTGGTGACGGCACGGCCCGAGGTGCGGGCCCGGCGCCTGGCCGGGCGGGGACGGGAAACCGCCGAGGATATCGAGGCGCGGCTGCAGCGCGAGGGCGCGCCGGTGCCGGACGGCATCGTTCCGGTGATCATCGACAATTCGGCTGGGCTTGACGAGGGCATCAACGCCTTCGTCTCGGCGCTGCGCGCCATCACCGATTGAACCCGCCGCCGGGCTGATGCGTTGCACCCTGCAACGGCGTCAACAGGGAACCCGGCATGACCAGAAGCTCGCTCTACACCATCATTGCAGTGCTGGCGGCGCTCGTCGTCGGCTTCGGCATCTATTTCGCCTATCAGCAGTCGCAGAAGCCGGCGCTGGAGATCCGCGTCGACCAGGGAGGAATCAAGATCGATGGCAATGGCGGTTGACGAATCCGAACGCTCCCTGCGGATCGAAGATGCGCTGCGGCACGCGCTGCTGCGGCAACCGGTCGAGAAGGTGGCAGAGCTCGATCTCACCAAGCTCGCTGTCGATATCGAGGCGGTGCTCGGCGCTGAGGCACCGCACCCGCTCGACCCGGAAGGGGATGGGCTGAAAACCAGCGAACTCAACGCCACCAACGATCTCTAGGGAGTGTTTGTGTGGCATCTATGTCGGCGACAGCGACCCACCGGCGTCATTCCCGCGAAAGCGGGAACCTCTGTTTTTCGCGTCGTAGGCGCGACCGCAAACGGAGGTCCCCACTTTCGCGGGGATGACACCGGGTTTGGCGGAGCCAAGGGAGTGGGTTTGCGTGCCGGCGCGCCCCCTTGGGGCCGGAGCGGCGCATCAGGTGGGATCGGCTCGAAAAGCAAAGGGGCCGCCCCTCTCACCCGGGCGACCCCTGATCTTGGCTAACCGGCGGGCCCAAGGCCACGACGCACTCGAAGTGAGCAGGTCTCAACCCTGCCCTGAGCGCATCCGGTTCGACGTCTCACAGCTTGGCGACGCACACCTTGCCGACACCCGAACTCTTGGTGCCGAGCTTGGCGGCAGCGGCCTTGCTGAGGTCGATAATGCGGCCCTTTGCGAAGGGACCGCGGTCGTTGATCGTGACCTTGATCGACTTGCCCGTGCGCTGGTTGGTAACCTTCACAACCGAGCCGAGGGGAAGAGTCTTGTGGGCTGCAGTCATGGCATTCTCATTGAACCGCTCGCCCGAGGCCGTCTTCTTGCCGTGGAAACCTGGTCCATACCAGGACGCCCCACCGCACTGATCTGCCATCGCACCTGTGACTGAGGTCATAAGGCCCGTCACGAGGGCTGCGGCGACCAGAACGATTTTCCTATTCAACCTTGGACTACTCACGCTTGTTTACGATGAGCGGGAGAAGGCTTTGGCGGTGTGGCGACAATATGAACCGAAAATGAACAGAGCCCTTCCAAGTGGAACCGTTGCCCAAATGCATCAGTGGCAGTGCCCGCTGCCGTGGGGATTCTGCGCGGAATCTCATAGACTTGCCTTTGGTCGCAGCATGACTCGGAGCTTCTGGAGCACGGTGATGTTTTTCACGGCGGGTAGAAAAAACATCTCCGTCGGTTCCCTTCGGCGTGGAAAATAAGGCGTGATTTAGCTCGGTTGAACCGGGCCGGGCGGCCGGTTGCCCTTCTCCGCCCCTCCACCGGGACCCTCTTCGAGATGCCGCGCAGATTTCATTTTTGACCAATTGATAAAACTTTTGAGCTGCGTTAGCGTCCTTGTCTGGAATGGCTCTAAGGAGAGAGGGAGCTGCCGATGAGCGGGGGAATGCTCAAGCAAGGCATCGCATCCGGGCGACTGGAGCCCGGCCAGTACGCACGCAACTTTTCCGACCTGCATCCGGCGCTCGACCGGCACGAGGCTTTCGTCGAAGCCGATCGCTGCTATTTCTGCTTCGATGCGCCGTGCATGAATGCCTGCCCCACCCAGATCGACATCCCGATGTTCATCCGGGAGATCTCGACCGACAACGCGTTGGGGGCGGCCGAGACGATCTTCGAGCAGAATATCCTGGGCGGCATGTGCGCCCGTGTCTGCCCTACCGAACAGCTCTGCGAAGATGCCTGCGTGCGCATGGAGGCCGAAGGCAAGCCGGTCAAGATCGGCCAGTTGCAGCGCTACGCCACCGACATTGCCATGCAGGAGAACGCCCAGTTCTTCACCCGTGCGGCCGCTACCGGCAAGACGGTCGCGGTGGTCGGCGCCGGCCCTGCCGGCCTCGCGGCGGCGCATCGGCTGGCGGTACATGGGCACGACGTGGTGATCTACGATGCGCGCCCCAAGGCGGGCGGGCTCAACGAATATGGGATCGCGTCGTACAAGACGCCGGACGGCTTTGCGCAGGCCGAGGTCGACTATGTCACCTCGATCGGCGGCATCGAGATCGTGCTCGGCCAGCGGCTGGGCCAGGACCTGACGCTCGACCGGCTGCTCGAGACGCATGATGCGGTATTTCTCGGCATCGGGCTCGGCGGCGTCAATGCGCTGCGGGCCGAGGGGGAGAAGGACGGCACCCACGGCCTCGCCGACGCCGTCGATTTCATCGCCGAGCTGCGCCAGAGCGATGATCTGTCCAAGCTCCCGGTCGGCCGCCGCGTGGTGGTGATCGGCGGCGGCATGACGGCGATCGACGCCGCCGTGCAGTCCAAGCTCCTGGGCGCCGAAGAGGTGACCATCTGCTATCGCCGCGGGCAGGAGCACATGAACGCCTCGAGCTTCGAGCAGGACCTCGCCGCCTCCAAAGGCGTCACCATCCGGCACTGGCTGCAACCCAGGCGCGTGCTGAGCGAAGACGGCAAGGTGACCGGCATCGAGCTCGAATATACCGAACTCAAGGATGGCCGGCTGAGCGGCATGGGCCACACCCTGACCCTGCCGGCGGACCAGGTGTTCAAGGCCATCGGCCAGACCCTCGAGGACGAAACGGCAGCCGGGTTGGCGCTGAACGCCGGCCGCATCGAGACCGACGCCGAGGGTCGCACCTCGCGGCCGGGTGTCTGGGCCGGCGGCGACTGCATCGCTGCTGGCGACGACCTGACGGTGACCGCGGTGGCACAGGGCCGCGACGCGGCCGAAAGCATCAACCGCTATCTCGCTGGAAACTGAGGAAGGACGCCATGGCTGACATCCGCAACAATTTCGTCGGGATCAAATCGCCCAACCCGTTCTGGCTGGCTTCGGCGCCGCCGACCGACAAGGCGTACAATGTCGAGCGCGCCTTCAAGGCGGGCTGGGGCGGCGTGGTGTGGAAGACGCTGGGCGAAGAGGGCCCACCGGTGGTCAACGTCAACGGGCCGCGCTACGGCGCGATCTGGGGCGCCGACCGGCGGCTGCTCGGCTTCAACAATATCGAACTGATCACCGATCGCGACCTGCAGAAGAACCTGCAGGAGATCAAGCAGGTCAAGAAGAACTGGCCGGACCGGGCCGTGGTCGTCTCCATCATGGTGCCGTGCGAGGAAGACGCCTGGAAGGCGATCCTGCCGCTGGTGGAAGAGACCGAAGCCGACGGGATCGAGCTCAATTTCGGCTGCCCGCACGGCATGAGCGAGCGCGGCATGGGCGCCGCCGTCGGTCAGGTGCCCGAATATGTCGAAATGGTCGTGCGCTGGTGCAAGCAGTACAGCCGCATGCCCGTGATCACCAAGCTGACGCCGAACGTCACCGACGTGCGGCGCCCGGCGCGGGCGGCCAAGAACGGCGGCACCGACGCGGTGTCGCTGATCAACACCATCAATTCGATCACCGGGGTCGACCTCGACAATTTCGCCCCGATGCCGACCATCGACGGCAAGGGCACGCATGGCGGCTATTGCGGCCCGGCGGCAAAGCCAATCGCGCTGCACATGGTGGCCGAGATCGCCCGCGATGCCGAGACGCACGGCCTGCCGATCTCCGGTATCGGCGGGGTCACCACCTGGCGCGACGCAGCGGAGTTCATGGCGCTGGGCGCCGGGAACGTGCAGGTCTGTACCGCGGCCATGGTTTATGGGTTCAAGATCGTCGAGGAGATGATCTCGGGGCTGAAGAACTGGATGGATGAGAAGGGCCACGCGACGCTCGAGGATTTCACCGGCCGCGCCACCCGCAACGTCACCGACTGGCAGTTCCTCAATCTCAACTACATCACCAAGGCGCATATCGACCAGGACAAGTGCATCAGCTGCGGCCGTTGCCATATCGCCTGCGAGGATACCTCGCACCAGGCGATCATGAAGGAAAAGGACGGCAAGCGGCACTTCGAGGTGATGGACGACGAGTGCGTGGGCTGCAACCTCTGCGTCAATGTCTGCCCGGTGGAAGACTGCATCACCATGATCCAGCTCGAGCCCGGCATGCTCGACCAGCGCACCAACAAGGTGGTGGAGCCGACCTACGCCAACTGGACGACACACCCCAACAACCCGATGCGCAAGGCGGTGGAGCCGGCGGAATAAGTCGGTTGCAGCGTCCTTCGGGATGGGTCGCCCAAAACTCGGCGTCATCCCCGCGTGGTGACGGCTCGCTCCTTCCCTGGCGCCCATGCGCTTACGCAGGGATGGCGCCGTTGGTCGTCCCGCAGACTTCTAGCTGACGATGCGCCCGTAGACCCACCAGCCCAGCAGGGCGAGGCATCCCAGCCACACCAGCGCGATGAAGACCGGCCCGCTTCTGCTCACCGGCCTGTCCCGGCCAGCGGCCTCCTGCCGGAACTCCGCCATCAAGGCCGGCGGGATCAGCCTGATAGCCAAGGATCGGGACGAAATCGGGGATCAGGTCGATCGGCGACAGGGCATAGGCAGCGACCATGGCCGCGACCAACTTCGCCGCTAGCGGGGTTCGTTCGTCCCGGGCAGCGATCCATAGCGCGATCACGTCGCGTTTCAGCGTCTTCGCCCAGCGCTTTGTCCGCTCGAGCAAAGTCATTGCCATGCCTCCACCGCCACGTTGCCCTCGCGGGCCTGATCCGCCGGAGCGAACCTGGCCGATCGCCCCATAAGAATTGCTCAACCATGCGTCGACACAAGGCGAGCCCGCTAAGGGATTGGCAAACTCCGGCATCCTAGCCTCCCGGGCGAGGAGGGGGACGAATGGCGCAGCGCGTTGCAGGCAAAGCGGAAGCGGCACGCGGTGTCGACGACTCCGCCATGGCGGAACTTGAGCTTCCCAACCCGCGTCGCCTGTTGCTCATCAGCATCGCGGCCATCGTGCTGCTCGGGCTCAGCGTGGTGATCGCCGCCGCCTACTCGATCCTGTCGATCGATGAGACGGCGATCAGCGCCGAAACCGAGCGGGCCAAGGTCGCGCTCGAGGTGGTGCTGCGCGATGGCCAACCCGATGGCGCCGCCGCGGCGCGCCTGGCTGACGATTTCGTGCTGGTCGGGGCGCGGTTCGGCGACGCGGCGAGTGCCCGGCCAGGCGAAGTCTCGCTGCCGGTGCCCAGGTCCCAGACGCAGTTGCTGTGGACACCGAGGCGGATCGGCACCGAACTGGCGCAGCGCCTGGCGCCGATCCGGCTGCTGGCGAGCGCGCTGTTCCTCTCCGGAATCGGCATCGTGCTGAACCGGCTCTACCGCCTGACGCGCCTGCTGGAGGTGCGCCGCCGCGCCGCCCAGGAACTGGCGGCGCGTGACGCCCTGACCGGCCTCGCCAACCGGCTCGGCTTCGACCGGCAGCTGACGGGCTCGGCGCGCGGGCCGGCATTGCTCTATCTCGATCTCGACGGCTTCAAGCACGTCAATGACAGCTTTGGGCACGGCGCGGGCGACGACCTGCTGCGCATCGTCGCGGCGCGACTCGCCACCCTGGCGCGCGACGGCGACTGCGTGGCGCGGATCGGCGGCGACGAGTTCGCCTTCCTGCGCTCACCGCCGACATCGCGGGCCGAACTGGCCGAGTTGGCGGCCGACATCGCGCTGGCGCTGAACGAGCCGGTGCGGCTGGGAGCGACGCAGGTCCAGATCGGCGCCAGCATCGGCATCGCGATGGGCGATGAGCACGAAGACCGCACGCGGCTGGTGGCCGCCGCCGATGCTGCGCTCTATCGCGCCAAGGCCCTGCCCGGCCACGCCTTCGTCTTCGCCGACTCTTCGAGGATCGCCAGCGCCGCGTGAGAACCGGAACATCGCCCCATGCGCCATAAATCGGTGGGTCGGTGTCGATTCCGGCCTGCCTCGCACGTCGTTGTCCTGTAACAGGCATCTCGCCATTCGCGAAACGGCGCGTGCCGATTTGTTGACCGTGCTTTCGGATTCGGGGCCGTCTCGCCCGAGAGCGCTCTGGCACACCGAGGAGCTTCACGCATGTTCTCGACTTTGTTCTTTCTCGCCCACCTCCTGCTGGGCGGCGCCTTCGTGGTTTTCGGCATCCGCAACATCAAGAGCATTCCAGGGCTCGCGAGCTTTCTCGCCGGCAAGAAGGTGACGCAGCCGGAAACCGCCGCCAAGGTCGGCGTGGCGCTGCAGATCGTGGGCGGCGCGCTGGTCGTGCTGGCGCCGTTCCTGCCGATAGCCGGCGTGCTGGGCGGGCTGGCGCTGATCGTCTTCCTCGTCCTCGCCACAGTGCTGTTCCATCCGTTCTGGGCGTTCTCAGGCGACGAGCAGAAGCCGCATGTGCAGTCGTTCATCATGAACAGCGGCCTCACCGGCGCCTTCCTCCTGGTCATCGCCTATGGGCTGTGATCGGCCGTGAGCGTCGCCGGCACCAGCATCGAGAACAGTGACGCCAGGCGACAGCGGGTGCTGTCGCATCTGGCGATGCTGCTGTTTGCGGCGCTGATCGCCGGCTCGTTCACCTTCGGGGCGCTGACCGTGCCCTATATCCACGCGGTGCCGCTCAACGCGCTGCGCTTCGTCCTTGCGGCAGCGCTGATGGGAGCGTTTGCGTTCGGCGTGGCGCGGCAGCGATTTGCCTTTCCGCCGGCGCCCTGGCGCTTCGCCATCAACGGGTTTCTCACCGCGATCTACTTCGTCACCATGTTCATCGCGCTGACCATGACACAGCCGGTGGCGACCAGCGCGGTCTACACGCTGGTGCCGCTGATGACCGCGGTGACGGCCTATTTCATCGTCGGGCAGCGCTCGGGCCCGGCGGTGCTGATCAGCCTGATGCTGGCGGGATGGGGCGCCATCTGGGTGATCTTCCGCGGCGATATCGATGCGCTGCTGCGCTTCGATGTCGGCCAGGGCGAGCTGATCTACTTCATCGGCTGCGTCGCCTACGCGATCTACACGCCGCTGCTGCGGCGCTACAACCGGGGCGAGTCGGCCCTGGTGCTGAGCTTCTGGACGATGCTGGCTACGGCGATCTGGCTGGTGCTGTACGGGGTGCCGGAAATCCTCGCCACCGACTGGCTGCACCTGCCGGCCCTGGTCTGGTGGGTGGTGCTCTATCTCGCCATCGGGCCGACCGCGGTCTGCTTCTTCCTGATCCAGTATGCCTCGGCGCGCCTGCCGGCCGCCAAGGTCATCGCCTATGGCTACCTGGTGCCGGCGTTCGTCATCGTGTTCGAGGGGCTCGCCGGCCATGGCTGGACCAGCCTGAGCGTCGCTGCGGGAGCGGCGGTCACCGTGCTGGGCCTGCTGGTGCTGGCGCTGCTCCGGGAGCGGTGACCTCGACAAGAACGTGAAGGTGGTCTCATTCATTTGAATGATGTCTGACGCGACGCGACGACGCAAAGTCGTTATAACAACGATATTGATACTTGACCCCATTGTCCGTCGGCGCCGCCAGGGGGGCGGCAATCTGAAGAGTCGATTGCATGCGACCTGCCAGTGCCCAACATATCGCCCAGCTATCTGACCTGATGTTTGCCGCCGCTGCGAACAAGCTCAAGCAGCTGATCAATTGCTCCAGCGCTACCATCGGGCTGCGGGACACCCGGGCCACACGGTCGCATCTGCTCGCCAAGACCGGTACTGGGCAGAAAAGCCATCTGGTGGCGTTGCCGGCGCGGTTGGTCGAACCGGAGGACCGGCCTTGACCACCGTGACGGGCGACGACATCGCGGCGCTGACACAAAGCCTGTATGCGGCAGTCTACGACGAACGCGGCTGGCCGGACGCAGCCGCGGCGATCAAGCGCATGATCCCCACTCGCGTGCTGGCGATCGGCGTGTTCGAAGCCAGAACGGGGGGGCAGCAGCTGTTGTACGGCGAATGCGAGGAGTCCTACGGCGAAATCTGCTTCGCCCCCGAGTTGGAAAATCCGGTTGTCGGGGCTCCGGTCGGCCGGGTGGTCAGCGACGTGACACTGATGTCGCGTCGTGAGTTCGAGCGGAGCGTCTTCTTCAACGGTTGGCTACGTCCGCAGGGCGACCGCAGCTTTGTAGCGATCAACACGGCGAGCCAAGGACGGATCACCGGTTTCTTTGGCGGCAGCTCCGGCTTCGACCAGCGACCGCTGGAGCAGGAAGACCTGGCGCTGCTTGGCCGTCTGACACCGCTGATGACCCGGATCGTCAACATGCGTTCGCAACTTGGGGCGCTGCGACTCGCCGAACGCAACCGAACCTACGACCGGCTCAACATCGGCATGATGGTCGTCGACGCGCATGGGCGGCTGCTCGGCATCAACGACACGGCCGAGAACCTGCTCGCCGGCACATCGAGCGGACTGGGTGCGCTACGGGGCGTCATAGAAGCCGGACGAAGCACGACGCAGCTGCGCCGGCTGCTTGCAGATGCGTTTGCCGAGCCCGACGGCAGATCCGGCCTCGGAGGCTACATGATCGTGCCGCCGGCCGACGGGCTGGGGCGAGGGCTGGCCGTGACAGTCGCGCCGATGGCGGACGCCGGCTTATATGGCCTGCCGGTGGGACAGTCTGCGACGATATTTGTCCAGCCGCTCGATGCAGCCAACCCTCGCAACCTCGAGCAGCGCCTTGCGGGATTGTTCGGGGTCACAGGCAAAGAGGCGCAGGTGGCTGGCGCATTGGTAGAGGGACACAGCCTGAAGCACACCGCCCAGCTGCTGAACATCTCGATTCACACGGCGCGGACCCACCTGGCGCAGCTGTTCGTCAAGACCAGCACCGGACAACAGAGTCAGCTGGTGGCCCTGCTGGCCAGACTGATCTCCCCCGACGGCGGCAACTGACTTCGGTATCGCCGAACGCGGGTGGCGCCGGCGCGTCGAGGCGGCGACGAGCCGGCACGCTGGCTGCCACGGGCTCAGTGACCAAACGGCAACACCCGTTGGAGACCCCGCCCATCTCATGCATTTGGGCGATGTCGGCGGGTCGCTGCGACGGCAGGTTGCTCCCCATACTCACCAGACGGGGCAGACGATGCGATTGACGATTGTACTGGCGGCAGCGGCGGGGCTTGCAGCTACGGCGGGCGGGAGCAATGCGCAAGACGTGGCAACTACGACGGCTGACTGGGGCGGTTTTTACGCTGGCATCTACGCCGGCTACGGGATCGACCGGGCGGCGGAAACCAGTACCAGCTCGTCGGCAAGCCAGCCCGACGGCGACTACATTTTCGACTATTCCATGCAGACCGCCGGCACCGCCATCGGAACGCTGCTCGGGGACGTGCGCGCCGGCTACAACTTCCAGCACGGCTCGCTGGTCCTGGGGCTTGAAGCCAGCGCCGGGGCCGGCGTGCTCGAAAAGTCGGTCTCCTTCGACTACGAACTCGAGGTCACCGATGAAGAAGAGCCCGAGGACAGCTTCAACCTGGATCTCGGGATGCAGAAGACCTTCAGCGCCGGGGCAATCGGCACGTTTACCGGGCAGGTCGGTTTCGCCTTCGGAGACTGGCTGGTGTACGGCAAGGGTGGTCTTGCGGTGACTCATGGAACGACGACACTCACGTCCGGCGGAAGCTATACCGATGGCGAAGAGGCCCCGGTTCCGCTCGAAGCCAACAGCCAGGCGAGCGGCGTGCTGTTCGGAACGACTTTCGCGGTCGGCGCACAGACCAAGCTCAGCGAGCAGATGTCGATCGGGGCCGAGCTGGGGGTCGTCAGCTTCCGCGAGCAGGAAGTCCCGGTAACCGGTGTCAATCTTGGGCTGCCGATCACGCCGATCGGTGTGAGTTCGATACCCGATATCGGAGCGGTAAGCATCTACACGGCAAAGGTTGGCGTGAACTACCATTTCTGACGCGGCCCCAGCCGCGGGCCGGCTGCCCTGTGCAGCCGGCCTTTTTTCAGTTCACCAATGCCTGGCCTCCCCGGTTGCGGCTGGCGCCCCTGAGAGCTCGCCGCGACGCACGACCAGCCAGCGGCGGAAAGCGTTCTGATATAACGACATCGGCCATGGCTGCGGCGTCGACAGGAACCAGGACTTTTCGAGGGCCGCGAGCCACGAACGCTCGATCAGTTGACCGACGCCGACCTGTTCTTCGTCGCCCAGCCCCGACGACGAATAGGCGGTGAGTTCGCCAAAGAAAATGGCCTCACCCTTGAGGTAGAAATCGACACGGATGTGGTCGAGGTCGCGACCGAGTTGCCTCGCCATGGCGGCAGCGCGTTCGAACGGCTCCGGGCGCACAAGTTGCGCAGCCACATCGGCATCTTCGGGACGGAAGGCGGCGCCATCGACGGTCAGGTAGCAGCCTCGAGCCGCGGGGGTCTTCCAGTTGACGGCGATGAATGCCGAGGCAATTTGGCCGTCCTGGCAGCGAAAGGTCAGCTCGATGAGCTCGGACGGATCGGCAACCAGGCGTTCCAGCACGAGACGCCGCGGCACGCGACCGTAGGCCCACTCGGCGGGGCCGCGGCGCGGCCAACGCAGCCAGTGGCGGAAACGCTTGCGCAGCGTGACATCGTCCCAGCGTTCGCGGCCGGGAAAGTAGTTGCTGCCCGAGCCGCTGTTGACCTTGAGCACCTGATCGTCTTCGGGGAGTCCCGGAGGAAGCACCTCGAGGGAACTGCCGGTCCAGATCAGCTCCGGCAGGTCAAGGGCCGGAACACGGGCACTGGCCCAGTCGCGGGCGGCAAGCTTGTCGCAAAAGGTGACGAAGAGCGGGTTGCGGTCGAAGACCTTGCGCCACTGCATCAGCGCGTCATGGCCGCGCGGCCGCGCGAAGTCGGGCAGAGACCCGAAGTGCCGCCGGCAGGCGCGCACGAGGCCCGGCTTGGTTAGACGGACCCACGCGTTTGCCGCGCGCAGTATCCATTCGTCGGCACGGCTGGTCACGGCGCCCCCCGTAACGCACGAACTGAGAGCGTGATCCTGGAATCCGTTCCAGCGGTCAAGCGTTACTTGCCGGCGCAGAATTGCGAGCCGCACCCTGATGGTTGCGAGCCTGGTCCGCGAGCTCGCGCTTGTCTCACGACTTGGGCAGGAGTCCGTGCAGGAACAGGTTTTCGAGGAAGCGCGCGGCATCCTCGAAGCGGCCTTCGCCGCCGCGCCCCTTGCCGAGCACGGCGCGCACCTGCACGTCGAAATCGGCATAGTGCTGGGTGGTGGCCCAGATCGAAAAGATCAGGTGGTAGGGGTCGGTCCGGACGATCTTGCCGGCATCCATCCAGCTCTCGATGACCTTGGCCTTGTCATCGACCAGCGCCTTGAGGTCGGTCTCGAGCATCTCGAGCACGCGCGGCGCGCCCTGCAGCATCTCGTTGGCGAACAGCCGGCTCTGGCGCGGATAGTCGCGGCTCATCTCCAGCTTGCGGCGCAGGTAGGAGCGCAGCTCCGGCACCGGATCGCCGTCCGAATCGATCTCGCGCAACGGGGCCAGCCAGATGTCGAGCATCTCGGCCAACAGGCGCTGGTAGATCTCCTCCTTGCGCGGAAAATAGTAGAGCAGGTTGGGCTTGCTCATCCCCGCCGCTTCGGCGATCTGGTCGATGGTGGCGCCGCGAAAACCCTCGCGACTGAACACGTCGAGCGCCGCCTCGAGGATGACTTCCTGCTTCTCGCGCTGGATGCGCGTCTGCGCCCGCGGGCGCTTCGACGGCGCTGCCTTTGCGCCCCCTTTGCCGCCTTCGGTCTCCAGCATTTTCACCTTGATCGGCGGCATGGGAGTGATAACGTTTTTTCCAACTGGTCAAATTTCTGGATAACACATCCAAAGGTCAAGCACCAAATATACTTGACCTTGAAACTCAACAAATAGCCTCCGGGGGAGTCCAAGGTGTCCGACCGTCGCAATGTCACGCCGAACGATCTGAGTGCGTTCTGGATGCCGTTCACGGCCAACCGGCAGTTCAAGAAGGCGCCACGCATGTTCGTCGGCGCCAAGGACATGCACTATACGACTTCCGACGGACGCAAGGTGCTCGACGGCACGGCGGGCCTGTGGTGCGTCAATGCCGGCCATTGCCGCCCCAAGATCGTCGAGGCGATCCAGGAGCAGGCAGCCGAGCTCGATTACGCACCGGCCTTCCAGATGGGTCATCCCAAGGCGTTCGAGCTGGCCAATGCCCTGGTGTCGATCGCGCCCAAGGGGCTCGACCATGTGCTCTACACCAATTCCGGTTCTGAATCGGTCGAGACGGCACTGAAGGTGGCGCTGGCCTATCACAAGGTGAAGGGCGATGCCGGGCGCTTCCGGCTGATCGGGCGCGAGCGCGGCTATCACGGGGTGAATTTCGGCGGCATCTCGGTGGGCGGCATCGTCACCAACAGGAAGATGTTCGGGACGTTGCTGACCGGCGTCGATCACCTGCCGCACACCCATACCCCGGGCAAGAACCAGTTTACCCGCGGCGAGCGCGAGATGGGCGGCGAGGACCTGGCGTCGGAACTCGAGCGCATCGTGACGCTGCATGACGCCTCGACCATCGCGGCGGTGATCGTCGAGCCGGTGGCCGGCTCGACCGGCGTGCTGATCCCGCCCAAGGGCTATCTGCAGAAGCTGCGCGAGATCACAAAAAAGCACGGCATCCTGTTGATCTTCGACGAAGTGATCACCGGTTTCGGCCGCCTCGGCACGCCGTTCGCGGCGGACTATTTCGGTGTGACGCCCGATATCATGGTGACCGCCAAGGGCCTCACCAACGGGGTGATCCCGATGGGCGCGGTGCTGGTGAGCTCGGAGATCCACGACGCTTTCATGCAGGGGCCAGAGCATGTCATCGAGTTCATGCACGGCTATACCTATTCGGGCAACCCGATCGCCTCGGCGGCGGGCCTCGCGACGCTCGAAACCTACAAGGACGAGGGGCTGCTGACCCGCGGCGCCG
The DNA here is from genome assembly GCF_001402915.1 of Devosia sp. A16. Taxonomy (GTDB): domain Bacteria; phylum Pseudomonadota; class Alphaproteobacteria; order Rhizobiales; family Devosiaceae; genus Devosia_A. The sequence continues at coordinate 2,910,759 of NZ_CP012945.1, read as the reverse complement.
AGCTCGCGCCCTACTGGGCCGATGCGCTGCATTCGCTGAAGGGCCTGCCGCATATAATCGACATCCGCAACCTGGGGCTGATCGGCGCCATCGAGCTCGAGCCGATCGCCGGGCAGCCGACCAAGCGGGCCTTCTCGGCCTTCGTCAAAGCCTTCGAGACCGGCATCCTGATCCGCACCACCGGCGACATCATCGCCATGAGCCCGCCGCTGATCATTTCCAAGGCCCAGATCGACGAGCTGATCGGCACGCTGGGCAGCATCCTCAAGACGCTTGAGTAGAATGGAACGATTGTTCTATATCGCACCAGATAGAATGAACGTTCTACATTCGATGAGCGGAGGTCTGTGATGCAGACGATACAGAATGCGATCGGCGGCAAGCTGATCACCTCGACCAGCACCCGTACGCAGCCGGTGTTCAACCCGGCCACCGGCGAGGCCACCGCAACGCTGCCGCTGTCGAGCGTCGACGAGGTCAACGCGGCAGTCGCCGCCGCCAAGCGGGCGCTGCCGGCCTGGGCCGCCACCACGCCAATGAAGCGGGCGCGGGTGATGTTCAAGTTCAAGGAACTGCTCGAAAAGCATGCCGACGAACTGGCCCGGCTGATCAGCCAGGAACACGGCAAGGTGCATGACGATGCGCTGGGCGAACTGGCCCGCGGCATCGACTGCGTCGACTTCGCCTGCGGCGCCCCGCAGTTGCTGAAGGGCGAGTTCAGCCGCAATGTCGGCCCCAACATCGACAGCTATTCCGATCGTCAGCCCTTGGGCGTGGTCGCCGGCATCACGCCGTTCAACTTCCCGGCCATGGTGCCGATGTGGATGTATCCACTCGCCATCGCCTGCGGGAATACCTTCGTGCTCAAGCCCTCCGAGCGCGACCCCAGCGCGCCGATGTTCGCCTGGCAGCTGTTGATGGATGCCGGGCTGCCCGATGGCGTGCTGAACGTCGTCCATGGGGACAAGGAAGCGGTCGACACCATTCTCGACCACCCCGACGTCAAGGCAGTGAGCTTTGTCGGCTCGACGCCGATCGCCGAATACGTCTATCGGCGCGGCACCCAGGCCGGTAAGCGCGTGCAGGCGCTGGGGGGCGCCAAGAACCACATGATCGTGTTGCCCGACGCCGACATGGACCAGGCCGCCGATGCGCTGATGGGTGCCGGTTACGGTTCTGCCGGCGAGCGCTGCATGGCGATTTCGGTGGCGGTGCCGGTGGGCGACAAGACTGCCGACGCGCTGATCGCCCGCCTGAAGCCCCGCGTCGAGGCGCTGAAGATCGGCCCCGCGACCGACAAGGACGCGCAGATGGGCCCGATCGTCTCCAAGGCGCAGCGCGACAAGATCGTCGGCTATATCGATGCGGGCGTCGAAGCCGGAGCCGAACTGGTGGTCGATGGCCGCGGCTTCACGCTGCAGGGCTATGAGAACGGCTTCTTCGTCGGCGGTACGCTCTTCGACCATGTGAAGCCGGACATGAAGATCTACCGCGAGGAGATTTTCGGGCCGGTACTCTCGGTGGTCAGGGCGCAGAGCTACCAGGATGCGGTGGACCTGATCCATGGGCACGAATATGCCAACGGCACGGCGATCTTCACCCGCGACGGCGATGCGGCGCGCGACTTCGCCGACAAGATCGAAGTGGGCATGGTCGGCATCAACGTGCCGATCCCGGTGCCGGTGGCCTACCACTCGTTCGGCGGCTGGAAGCGCTCGATCTTCGGCGACCACGGGATTTATGGGCCGGAAGGCGTGCACTTCTACACCCGGCTGAAGACGGTCACCACGCGCTGGCCCGCCGGCATCAAGAGCGGCGCCGAATTCAGCTTCCCGAGTCAGAAGTAGCGGATGCAGACAAGCACCGGCATTGCTGGACTGCCCCTCACCCCAGCCCTCTCCCCTGAGGGGTGCCGGACGAGGGCCGAGCCATCGCCGGGAGGGGGCGATGAGGCACCGGCGGTGCAAAGTGCGCCCCCCCGCACCGATGCCGAGGTCACCTCTCCCCTGAGGGGAGAGGTCGACGCGCAGCGTCGGGTGAGGGGTTCAGTCTCTAGGGCACGCTCGTTGCGCCGCAACGAAACGGACGCCGAGCACAAGTTCTGGCAGATGGTGCGCGGCCGGCAAATCGGTGGTTGGAAGTTCGCCCGGCAGGTGGCGATCGGCCCATATTTCGCAGACTTCGTCTGCCGCGAAGCGGCATTGATCGTCGAACTGGATGGCAGCCAGCACGTCGACTCCTCAACCGATCAGGCCCGTACCGACTACCTGACGGCTCAGGGCTACTCGGTCCTGCGCTTTTGGAACAGTGACGTGCTGGGCAACCCCCATGGCGTTGCTGATAGCCTGCTCGCGGCGATAGCGGGGCACCCCTCACCCGGCGAGCGCTTCGCGCCCGCCACCCTCTCCCCTGAGGGGAGAGGGGAAAGAGGGAGCATGGCCGCGACGACGAAACAGCGGAGCTACCGGCTCACCGCAGATATCCCTCGACTCTTGAAAGACTGACCATGGCAGCTCCCGGCGAAAATCTTCGTATCGATCCCGACCGCCTGTGGAGCTCCATTCATGAGCTGGCCGAGATCGGCCCCGGCGTTGCCGGGGGCAGCAATCGGCAGACGGTGACCGATGACGATGCCAAGGGCCGGGCGCTGTTCAAGCGCTGGTGCGAGGCGGCCGGGATGGAGATGGGGCTCGACCAGATGGGCACCATGTTCGCGCGGCGCGAGGGCACCGAGCCGGGGCTCGATCCGGTCTATGTCGGCAGCCATCTCGATACCCAGCCGACCGGCGGGCGCTATGACGGGGTGCTCGGGGTGCTGGGCGGGCTCGAGGTGATCCGCACGCTCAACGACCTCGACATCCGCACCCGGCGCCCGATCGTGGTGGTCAACTGGACCAATGAGGAAGGGGCGCGGTTCGCCCCGGCGATGATGGCCTCGGGCGTGTTCGCCGGAGTGCTCGACCAGGCGGACGTTTACACCCACAAGGACAAGGACGGCAAAAGCTTCGGCGAGGAGCTGGAGCGGATCGGCTGGCGCGGCGACGAAGTGGTCGGGGCGCGGAAGATCCATGCGTACTACGAGCTGCATATCGAGCAGGGCCCGATCCTCGAGGACGAGGGTGTCGATATCGGCGTCGTCACGCACGGCCAGGGGCTGAAATGGCTGCAGGTGACGCTGACCGGCAAGGAAGCCCATACCGGCTCGACCCCGATGCCGAAGCGGCGCAATGCCAGCCTCGGCATGGCGCGGGTGATCGAGCTGGTGCACGAGGTGGCGATGGACTACCAGCCCGACGCCGTTGGCGCGGTAGGCCACATTCAGGTCTGGCCGAACTCGCGCAACATCATCGCGGGCAAGGCGGTGTTCACCATCGACATCCGCTCGCCGAACAAGGAGGTGCTCGACGAGATGGACGAGCGCATCCGCTACGGCATCGCCAACACCGCCGAGGCGCTCGATATCAGTGCCGAAGTCGAGCAGGTCGGGCATTTCGACCCGGTGACCTTCGACAAGACGCTGGTGGGCAATATCCGCGAGGCGGCCAAGGAACTCGGCTATTCCTACCGCGACATCGTCTCGGGCGCCGGGCACGATGCCTGCTGGATCAACCGGGTGGCGCCCTCGGCAATGATCATGTGCCCGTGCGTCGACGGGCTCAGCCACAACGAGGCGGAAGAGATCTCGAAAGAGTGGGCGGCGGCGGGCACCGACGTGCTGCTGCGTGCGGTGCTGGAGACGGCGGAGATCGTGGGGTGAGGATGCTTCCAGAAGGCCCCCTCACCCGAAGCGCGTTGCGCTTCGACCTTTCCCCCAGAGGGAGAGGTGAAGTTGGGGCGCGATCGTGCCGCACGGCCACCTCTCCCTGGGGGGAGAGGTCGGCGCGTAGCGCCGGGTGAGGGGGCCTTATGGGGACGCTCAAGAGCAAGTTCGTGGCGCGTGCCCGCTCCCTTAGAGAGAACTCGTCCGATGCCGAGCGAAAACTCTGGTTCCAATTGAGAGACCGGCAGTTGCTTGGGTGCAAATTCGTGCGCCAAGCGCCGGTCGGCCCGTACATCGCCGACTTCGCCTGCCGTGAGCACGACCTGATCGTGGAACTCGATGGTGGGCAGCACGGAACGGCTGCCGGCGTCATGGCGGACGCCGCGCGAACGGAAGTGCTGCACCGGCATGGCTATCGGGTCATCCGCTTCTGGAACTCTGACGTACTGACCAACATGGACGGCGTGCTGCAGGTGATCGCCGAGACGCTGGAGAAGGCCCCCTCACCCGGACTTCGCTATGCGAAGTCCGACCTCTCCCCCCAGGGAGAGGTGATCCGGGGCACACTCGAATGACAGGGAAACTCGAATGACCAGCAAAATCATCAAGAACGGCACCATCGTCACCGCCGATCTCACCTATGCGGCCGATATCCGCATCGAAGGCGGCAGGATCACCGAGATCGGGCAGAACCTCACTGGGGGCGAGGTGCTCGATGCCTCGGGCTGCTACGTCATGCCGGGTGGCATCGATCCGCATACGCATCTCGAAATGCCGTTCATGGGCACCTATTCGAGCGACGATTTCGAGAGCGGCACGCGCGCGGCGCTGAGCGGGGGCACCACCATGGTGGTGGATTTCTGCCTGCCCAACCCGCAGCAGTCGCTGCTCGAAGCCTTGCAGATGTGGGACAACAAGACCTCGAAGGCCTCCTGCGACTACTCGTTCCACATGGCGATCACCTGGTGGGGCGAGCAGGTGTGGAGCGAAATGGCCGACGTGGTCGATCGCGGCATCACCTCGTTCAAGCACTTCATGGCCTACAAGGGCGCGCTGATGGTGGATGACGACGAGATGTTCTCGTCGTTCCAGCGCTGCGCCGATCTCGGCGCCCTGCCCCTGGTTCATGCCGAGAACGGCGACGTGGTGGCGCAGATGACGGCTAAGCTGCTTGCCGCCGGCAACAATGGCCCGGAGGCGCATGCTTATTCGCGCCCGCCCGAAGTGGAAGGCGAGGCGACCAACCGGGCGATCATGATCGCCGACATGGCGGGGGTACCGGTCTACATCGTCCACACCTCTTGCGAGCAGGCGCATGAGGCGATCCGCCGGGCGCGGCAGGCCGGCAAGCGCGTCTATGGCGAGCCGCTGATCCAGCACCTGGTGCTCGACGAGAGCGAATACTTCAACCGCGACTGGGACTATGCGGCGCGCCGGGTGATGAGCCCGCCGTTCCGCAACAAGCAGCACCAGGATTCGCTGTGGGCCGGGCTGGCCTCGGGGTCGCTGCAGGTGGTGGCGACCGATCACTGCGCCTTCACCACGGCGCAGAAGCGCAACGGCGTCGGCAACTTCGCCAAGATCCCGAACGGCACCGGCGGGCTCGAAGACCGCATGCCGGTGTTGTGGACGAAAGGCGTCAATACCGGCCGGCTGACGATGAACGAGTTCGTCGCGGTGACCTCGACCAACATCGCCAAGATCCTCAACATGTATCCAAAAAAGGGCGCCATCCTCGTCGGCGCCGATGCCGACCTCGTGGTGTGGGACCCCAAGCGCAAGAAGACGATCACCGCGGCGAAGCAGCAGTCGGCGATCGACTACAATGTGTTCGAGGGCATCGAAGTCGAAGGGCTGCCGCGCTTCACGCTGACGCGTGGCCAGGTGGCAGTGACCGAGGACACGGTCAACGCCGAACAGGGGCACGGCCAGTTCGTGGCGCGGGAAGCCAAGAACCCGGTGAACCGGGCGCTTTCGACGTGGAAAGAGATCACCGCGCCGCGCAAGGTGGAACGCACCGGTATTCCGGCGACGGGGGTTTGAGAGTTTGACGACTGACGGGGGCAAATCGCAGAGCGTGGTCGAGGCCAAGGGTCTCGGCCTGACGTTCAAGACTGGTGATGGCGACGTAGTGGCGCTGTCGGACGTCAATCTGAGCATCAATCGAGGCGAGTTCGTCTCGTTCATCGGTCCATCGGGCTGCGGCAAGACCACTTTTCTCAGAGTGATCGCCGATCTTGAACAGCCGACGTCCGGCGCCATCACGGTGAACGGCACGTCGCCGGCCGATGCGCGGGTCAACCGCTCCTACGGCTACGTGTTCCAGGCGCCGGCGCTGTTTCCGTGGCGCTCGATCGAAAACAACGTGGCGCTGCCGCTCGAGATCATGGGTTATGGCGAGGCCGATCGGAAAGCCCGGATCAGGAAGTCGCTGGAACTGGTGAACCTCGAAGGGTTCGAGAAGAAGTTCCCCTGGCAACTCAGTGGCGGCATGCAGCAGCGCGCTTCGATTGCCCGGGCCCTGGCGTTCGATGCCGACCTGTTGCTGATGGACGAGCCGTTCGGAGCGCTCGACGAGATCGTCCGCGACCATCTCAATTCGGAACTCCTGAAACTCTGGGCGGCGACGCAGAAGACCATCGCCTTTGTCACCCACTCGATCCCCGAGGCGGTGTACCTCAGTACCAAGATCGTGGTGATGAGCCCGCGCCCCGGCCGAGTGACTGATGTGATCGACAGCCCGCTGCCGCGCGGCGAACGGCCGCTCGAAATCCGCGAAACGCCGGAATTCCTGCAGCTCGCCGCCCGGGTGCGCGACGGCCTGCGCGCCGGCCACTCGTACGAGGAATAGCGATGCAGGGGCTTGCGGGCGGAAAGACCATCCCCATCCTCGTCGTGCTCGGCGTCATCGTGCTGTTCTGGTACGCCATGGCCGTGGTGATGAACGCCCCCTGGCAGCAGACGCTGAATGCGCGGGCCAACCTCACCAACGTGCCGTTCACCGAGTTCGTCGGCCAGACTTTTGCGCAGGACAAGCCGGTGCTGCCGGCACCGCACCAGGTGGTCGGGGCGATCTGGACCGGGCTGTTCGGCGCTGCCGTCACGGCGCCGCGCTCCCTGGCCTTCCATGCCGGCATCACGCTGGGCGCGACGCTGCTTGGCTTTGCGCTCGGCACGCTGCTGGGCGTGCTGCTGGCCGTGATGATCGTCCACAACAACGCCTCGGATCGTTCGCTGATGCCGTGGATCATTGCCAGCCAGACGGTGCCGATCCTCGCCATTGCCCCGATGGTGGTGGTGGGGCTGGGTGCAGTGGGGGTCACCGGCATGGTCCCCAAGGCGCTGATCTCGATGTATCTCAGCTTCTTCCCGGTCGTCGTCGGCATGGTGAAGGGCTTGCGCACCCCCGAGCCGATCCAGCTCGACCTGATGCGCACCTACAATGCCTCGCCGCTGCAGGTGTTCATGAAGCTGCGCTGGCCCGCCTCGATCCCCTTCCTGTTCGCCTCGATGAAGGTGGGCATCGCCATTTCGCTGATCGGAGCGGTGGTGGGCGAGCTCAGCAACAATGCCGGTGGCGGGCTCGGCGTACGGCTGCTCACTGGCTCCTATAACGGGCAGACCATCCAGATCTGGGCTGCCCTGTTCATCGCCGCAGCGCTCGCCGCTATCCTGGTGATCCTCGTCGGCTGGGGCGAGAAGCTCGCAAACCGGCGGATGGGGGTGCGGGCATGAGCCGGCTGCAGGCCATCCTCGCCCTCGGCGCGCTGTTGTTCGCACTGCTGACGCTGCTGCTGCCGATGGGCAATTTCGGCGGCGAGGCGGTTTCGACCTGGAGCAGCGTGCCGACCCTGATTTTCCTCGCCGCGACGTTGGCGGCAATCGGCGCCTTCCGCTTGCGCTCGCCGACGATTGCCACCGGCCTTCTCGCGGCGGCGGGCTGCGGCCTGCTGATCGGCTGGGTCGAGCCGATGACGGGGGCGCTCGCCGGCTTCTGGGCCCTGCTGGTGCTTACCTGGCTGTTGTGCTGGCTGTTCGCCGAACAGCTCTCGGCCGATATCCGCCGCGGCAAGGTCAATGACGGCCTCGTCGGCTGGCTGATGCCGGTGGCGTTCGGCGTCGCCGTGCTGGTCGCCTGGGAGGCGATCACCCGGGGCGCCAGCGTGCCGCAGGTGCTGCTGCCGGCGCCCAGCATGATCTGGGCCCGGCTCACCGCCTCGGTGCCGACGCTGGCCGCCGATTTCGTCCAGACCTTCAAGGCGGTGCTGGCCGGGTTCATCCTCGGTTGCGGTTCGGGCTTTGCGGTCGCCATCCTCGTCGACCGCTCGCCTTTCCTCAAGCGCGGGCTGCTACCGATCGGCAACTTCGTCTCGGCGCTGCCGATCATCGGCATCGCGCCGATCATGGTGATGTGGTTCGGTTTCGATTGGCCGTCGAAGGCCGCCGTGGTGGTGGCGATGACGTTCTTCCCGATGCTGGTGAACACGGTCGCCGGGCTCAATGCCTCGTCGATGATCGAGCGCGACCTGATGCGCACCTATGCTGCAAACTACTGGGAGACGCTGTTCAAGCTGCGCCTGCCCGCCGCCGCGCCGTTCATCTTCAACGCCTTGAAGATCAACTCGACTCTGGCGCTGATCGGCGCAATCGTGGCGGAATTCTTCGGGACGCCCATCGTGGGAATGGGCTTCCGGATATCGACCGAGGTCGGCAAGCTCAATATCGACCTGGTCTGGGCAGAAATCGCCGTGGCGGCGGTTGCAGGGTCTGCCTTCTATGGGGTCATCGCGCTCATCGAGCGCGCCGTGACCTTCTGGCATCCGTCCGTAAGAGGTGGGCGGACGTAACGTCCGCCTGGCCGCGGCGGGCGGACTTGACGTGGTAGGGGGAACGACGGGCGACTATGGCCCGGATGTTTCTGTCGTATCCGCCCGGCCGTGGTGGCCGGGCGCAACAGGGGTAAGGGAAACGACAATGAAGAAACTTCTTCTGGCACTGGCCGCGGGCGCTATGGCGCTCACCGCGACCGCCGCAATGGCGCAGGACAAACTGACGCTGCAGCTGAAGTGGGTGACCCAGGCGCAGTTCGCCGGCTATATCGTCGCCAAGGCCAAGGGCTTTTACAGCGACGAGAAGCTGGATGTGACGATCCTGCCGGGCGGCCCGAACGTCGCGCCGGAGCAGGTGATCGCCGGCGGTGGCGCCGACATCATCGTCGACTGGATGGGCGGTGCTGCCGCGGCCCGCGACAAGGGGGTGCCGCTGGTCAACATCGCGCAGCCGTTCAAGCGCTCCGGCCTCGAGCTGATCTGTCCCAAGGAGAACAACATCAACAGCGTCGCCGACTTCAAGGGCAAGACGCTCGGCGTCTGGTTCTTCGGCAACGAATACCCGTTCTTCGCCTGGATGAACAAGGAAGGCCTGTCGACGGCCGAGGGCGGCGACGTGAAGGTGCTGCAGCAATCCTTCGACATCCAGCCGATGATCCAGAAGCAGGCCGACTGCATCTCGGTCATGACCTATAACGAGTACGGCCAGGCGCTGGACGCCGGCTATGGCCCGGACAACCTGACCATCTTCAACTACACCGAGATGGGCAACGACCTGCTCGAGGACGGCCTTTACGTCATGGAGCCGTCGCTCAAGGACCCGGCCAAGGTCGACGCCTATACCCGTTTCGTGAAGGCCTCGATGAAGGGCTGGCAGTATGCGCTCGACAATCCCGACGAGGCTGCGCAGATCGTGGTGGACTCCGATGATACCGGCGCAGCCGAGCTGAAGCACCAGCGCTACATGGTCGGCGAGGTCTCCAAGCTCGTCGACGCCAAGGATCCGGCCCTCGACATGGCCGCCTATGAGCGCACCATCAAGGCGCTGGTCGACCAGAAGATCATCAGCAAGGCCCCGGAAGGCGCCTACACCACGGTGATCACCGACGCGCTGAAGTAAGCAGCGGGTAGGAGTATGTGACGAAGGCGGGGAGCGATCCCCGCCTTTTGTTTTTGCTAACTGAGAGAGAAGGCCCCCTCCCATCCTCCCCCATAAAGGGGGAGGTGCCCCGCTGGTGCGTTTGGCACGATCGAAGCGAGTGCCTCGTCTCTTCACCTCCCCCTTTATGGGGGAGGCCGGGAGGGGGCCGTCTGCTTCAGTACGCCCGCTCAGCTCCCGATCACCCCGCCATCGTCCTTGCTGATCACCACCAGCGCCGGGCGCGGGCCCTGGCCGTCGATGAAATCCGGCCAGTTGGTGCCGGCATCGGCGATCGAGGTGGAATCCTCGCCGTCCTCGAGGCGCAGTTCGCCCGGGTGCTGGATGGAGAGGAACATGGTCCTGCCATCAGGCGTGAACGCCGGCGAGCAGACTTCCGAGCCGACCGGCGGCGAGTAGAACAGTTTCGGCAGCGCCTTGCCGTCGCCTTCGGTATCGACGGCGTAGAGCGCGTCGTTGAAGCCGGCGTCGGGCGGGCCGTCGGTGGTGACCCAGAGGCGGCCGGCCGGATCGATCGACAGATTGTCGGGATCGGTGAACCAGCCATTGGCCGAGGTCTCGGGGTGGCAGAGGGCGTGCGAGGCCGGATCGGTAGGGTCGCCACACAGGATAAAGGCGTCCCAGGTGTAGTCGGTCGCGGCATGATCGGGCGCATCGGGGGCCCCCGGCGGCGTGATCTCGAGAATGTGCCCGTCCGGATTGGGCGCACGGGTGTTGGCGACGTTGACCTGTTCGCCCGCATCGCCCTCACCGGCAGGCAGGCGATCCTCGTTCTCGGTCATGGCGATATAGACGCGGCCGGTTTTCGGATGCGGCACGAAGCCTTCGGGCGCATCCATCGGGGTGGCGCCGACGAGGTCGGCGGCCATGCGGGTGCGCAGCACCACATCGGCCTGAGTGTGGAAGCCGTTCTCCGGCGTCAACGGGCCCTGCCCCTGCACCAGCGGCAGCCAGGAGAGCTTGCCGTCGGCATCGAAGCGGGCGGTGTAGAGGGTGCCTTCGTCGAGCAGATCCTTGTTGGCGGCGCGGTCGTTGGGGTTCCAGGGCCTGGAGGTGACGAACTTGTAGAGGTACTCGAAGTCGTCGTCGTCGCCCATGTAGAGGACGACGCGGCCATCCGGTGCCACTGCCACCTGGGCGCCCTCGTGGGTGAACCGGCCGAGCGCGGTGCGCTTCACCGGCTTGGCCGCGGGATCGAACGGATCGATCTCGACCACCCAGTCGAACTTCAGGCACTCGTTGGGTTCGTTCTCGAACTTCAGGCGCGCGTCGAGGCGGCCGAGCGCATAACCGTCATTCTCTTCCTCGTCCCAGCCCTGGCGCTCCACCAGTTCCTGGTCGGGCAGCGTAGTGTAGTCGCCGGCAAAGATGTCCATGCCGCCTTCCTCGCCCGAGAGCATGGTGCCCCACGGCGTGATGCCGCCCGAGCAGTTGGAGATCGAACCGAAGACGATGGTGCCGGTGGGGTCGATGCTGGTCTTCAGCCGATCGTCGCCGGCGGCAGGACCGCTGAGCCGCATCTCGGTGCCCATATGGACGCGCCGATTGTACTGGCCGTCGGTGACCACCTGCCACTCCTTGCCGGTCTTCCTGACCTCGACCACGGAGATGCCGGTCGAGGCAGCGACGGCGCGGATCTGGTCGTCGGTGAGCTTGTCGCGATAGTCCGCGTCGGTCAGGCCGGGAAACATCAGGTAGGGTGAGGCATATTCGTGGTTCACCACCAAGAGGCCATGGTCATTGGAGGCGCTGCCCTGCGGCAGCGGCAGGAAGGCGGTGAAATCGTTGTTGTAGCCGAACTGCTTTTCAGCAGCGGCGCCGTCGAGGCTGGCGACATCGAAAGCCGGGCTGTCGGTGAACAGCTTGTCGCCCCAGCGGAGCAGGATCTGGCGCCCATAGCCTTCCGGCCAATGGTCGGTCTTGTCGGTGATGCGGCTGAGTTCGGGGAAGGTGAGGCTCGAGGGCGAGTTGGTGGCGGCGGCCGCGCGGCTGAAGCCGAGGCCCGAGGTGGCGAGTGCGGTGCCGGCGAGCAGGCCCTTCAGCACGGTGCGGCGCGAATAGCCCTCGACCATCAGGTCGGAATATCTGGTGGTAAAAGATTGACGGCGCGTCGGGCGCGCGCGGGTTTTCAAACGATCGGTCATGTTGACGCTCCTGCAATAGCGGGAGCCGTGCACCCGGGAGGCGACGCTGCCATGACGGATCGATGACGGGCGGGTGACGGGGGGCGGCTCTGGTTCGACAGGAGTGCCCTTGCGTCCCCTCGCCCCTCTGGGGAGAGCATCTGTGTTTGCGGTCAAGCAGTTTCGGGTTGGTTGGGCTCCCAGCGACGGTTCTGGGTGAGCAGGGTGTTTGCGAGCACGACAAGCTTTCGCATCACCGCTGTGAGGGCGACCTTGGGCGGTTTGCCGGCGTTGCGCAGGCGCTGGTAGACGGCCTTGAGATCTGGATTGTAACGGGCGGCGCTGAGGGCGGCCATGTAGAGGGCGTTGCGTACCTGCATTCGACCACCGCGGATGTGGCGTTGCCCCAGCCTGCGACCGCTATCGTCGGCAATGGGTGCCAAGCCAGCAAGCAGGGCAGCGGCCTTGGCCGAACACCGGCCCAGTTCGCTCAGTCCGGCCAGCAGCGCGGCAGCAGTGATGGCGCCGATGCCGGGGATGGACAGCAGGATGGCATAACGGCCGGCCAGCCCGGGATCGGCCTTGATCAGTTGCTCGATCTTGGCCTCGAGGCGCTGCACATGGCCCTTGAGGCTGGTCAGGCGGCCCCTCAGTTCGGTCTTGAGGAACGACACCGTGGCCTGCTCCAGCCGGTTGCCCAGTGCGATCGCCTCGGTGCGGGCGGCAGTGTAAGCATTCACCAGTTCCTGCAACTGCTCGAGCTGCTGGGGCACCGGCTGGTTGGGCTGAGGAGCAAGGCTGTGGCCCATGACTGCCAACAGTCGCGCATCGATCCGATCGGTCTTGGCCAAGACCCCACACGCCTCGGCGAACAGCCGTGCCCGCAGCGGGTTGATCACCACCACCCCATAGCCCCAGGCACTCAGTGTCCGGAACGCCAGCCGGTGATACTTGCCGGTGGCTTCCAGAACCACGCGCTCAAGCTGCAGCCCCAGCTCGTCCAAGTGCCGCCGCAGTCGGCGTAACCCGAGCGGGGTGTTGGCCACCCGCCAACTCTGACCGCCAGGATGCAGATAGACATCCAGCCAGTCTTTACTCACGTCGATCCCGGCATAAACTGCCAGCGCGCTGATTGTGGACTCAACCTTGCCTTGCATGCGGGACTTGCTCCCCATCATCTGTTCAGGACCAGCGACACGGACAAACGGACCAAGCTCTCCCGCGGCTCAAACCAAGGGTCAGACGGTCCCGTCCATCCGGTCCCGGCCGGTCGCCACCGACCGGGACCGCCTACTCTGTACAGAGTCGGCTGCAATCAACATGCAAGGGTCAGGGTGAGGGGGTAGCCAAGCGCGCTGGGCGAGCGGCTGACTTACATGCCGGCCAAGACCCCATGCCAGCATGCTTGGCGCCCCTCACCCCAGCCCTCTCCCCAGAGGGGCGAGGGGGCGCCCATGGCACACCCGGTGATGAGGTTCACCTACCCCGCCTCCCGCTGCTCGAATGGCGCTTCGGGCATGGCATCTTCGGCGCCGAGCACCAGGCGGCGGACGGCGTCGCGGGGCATCGGGCGAGAGATCAGGTAGCCCTGCGCCTCGGTGTAGCCTGCAGCGTGGATACCGCGCAGTTGCTCGGGGGTCTCGATACCCTCGGCGGTCGTCACCATCGCCAGGCGGGCGCCGATATCGGCCACTGCCGCAACGATGGTCTCGGCGCCCTCGGCGCTGTCGAGCGCCCTGATAAAGGTGCCGTCGATCTTGATCTTGTCGAACGGGAAGGCCAGCAGGTAGCCCAGCGCCGAAAAGCCGGTGCCGAAATCGTCGAGCGCCACCCGCACGCCCAGGGCCCGGAGCTGACGCAGGGTCTCGAGGCTCTGCTCGGAGTTCTCGAGGAACACCGACTCGGTGATCTCGATCTCTACCCGCTCATGGCTGATGCCGGAGGCGGCGAGCGCCTGGACCAGGGTGGTGAGCAGGCTGCCGCGCACCAGTTGCACCGAGGAGACGTTGACGGCGATCTTCAATTCGCCCGGCCAGCGCGCTGCCTCGGCCAGGGCTTGGCGGATCACCCAGTCGCCGATCGGCACGATGAGCCCGCTCTCCTCGGCCACCGGGATGAAGTCGGCGGGAGGCACCAGGCCGCGTTCGGGGTGCTGCCAGCGCAGCAGGGCCTCGAAACCCGAGAAGGCATGGGTGCGCAGGTTGAGAATGGGCTGGAAATGCAGCTCGAACTCGCCGAACTCGAGCGCCCGGCGCAGATCGGCCTCGAGGCGGCGGCGATCGACGCCGATGCGGCCGAGCTCGGGCTCGAAGCTCCTGATGCCGCCGCGCCCCTCGCGCTTGGCCGCATAAAGCGCGACGTCGGCATTGTGCAGCAGTTCGTCGGGCTCGTTCCCGTCGCTGACCGCCACCGCGATGCCGATGCCGACTGCAATGCCGACCACCTGCCCGTCCAGGTCATAGGGCGCGAGAGTGGCGGCGCAGATGCTGGCGGCGAGGGCCTCGGCGGTTTCGCGATCGCCACCGCGATGCAGCACGGCGAACTCGTCGCCCCCCATGCGCGCCGCGCTGTCCAGCGGGCCGAGACAGCTGCTCATGCGGGTGGCGAACTGGCGCAGCAGGGCATCGCCCGCCGCGTGGCCCAGCGTATCGTTGATGGCCTTGAAGCCGTCGAGATCGAGACAGAGCACGGCAAAGCCACTGGCCCGGCCGACATCCTGAAAGGCATTGCCCACCCTGCGATAGAACAAGGTGCGGTTGGGCAGCCCGGTCAGCGCGTCGTGATAGGCAAGATGCGTGAGCTCGGCCTGCATGTTGTGCAGCTCGGTCACATCCTTGTGGGTGGAAATCCAGCCGCCATCGGCGATCGGCTGATGGGTCATCGAGATCACCTGGCCGGAGTTGAGCCGGTGAATGCCGCCAAGCGTGCGGTGCTCGCGCACCGCGCTCAGCCGATCAGCCACATAGTCCTCGGCATCATCGCCCACATGCGTATTGCCGGCGACGCGGGCCTCGAGAATCTGCCGGAAGGTGGTGCCGCGCCGCCCCAACTCGGGCGGCAGCCGGTAGATATCGAGGAACTGCTGGTTGCACAGCACCAGCCTGCCCTGGCGGTCGTAAAGCGAGATGCCGTGCGCCAGGTTCTCGAGGATGGCGTGCAACCGCAGGTCCTGGGCATAGAGCTTGCTGCGCGCCAGGCTCAGCGAACGGGAGAGCTTGAGCGGGTCGCCAGCCTGCCCCGCGGACGACGCGATGGGGCCCCTGGGTTGCTTACCGGTCTTTGGCAATGCGCTGAGGCCCCGGCCGCCACAAGGAAATCGAAGATCGCAAGCTAGCGATGCCGAGTAAATGCAAGGTTAGCCGACCGGCTCCATTCATTCCGACTTGGATGGGCGCAGCATCTGCTTGTAGATGCCGGGCTCGGAGTGCGGGATCACCATGGCATCGAGGCGCTTCTGGTAGAACTCGACCGGGCCGGCGCCGCCGATGACACCATAGGCATAACCGGCCTCGCGCATGCCGCGCAGGGTGGCAATCAGCAACGCCTCGCCGATCCCCTGCCCGCGCGCCGCTTCGTCGACGCCGGTAGGGCCGAAAAACCCCTTGGCCGTGGCATCGTGGCAGGCAAAGCCGAGCAGCTGATTGTCCTTGACGGCGATCCAGCAGGTCACCGGCAGATGGCTCATCGCCGCCTCGACCTCGGACACCCAGAACGGGCTGAAGTGCTTGCCGACCCAAGCGGTGACGACGTGCCGCTCCGGCGGCAGGGCGCGGCGGACGGTGATCCCCGCCGCCTGTACCTTGGCCTCGGAAGCAATGTCCGGCAGGTCATACAGCCGGACCAGAAGATCGCCCATCGTCGCGTGGTCCCTTCTCAGAATCCTTCGTAGCGACCGTAGAGGTTCGGCATCAGCCCGACCAGCGCCTTGAAGCGGTTGAAATCGCGGTTGGAGCTCCAGCCGGTTTCGGCGATGGCCGAGAGCCGGGGAAACACCAGCCGGTCGAACACGGCGCGATCGGTCATCGGCTCGGACCAGATACAGGCCTGGACGCCGAGCAGTTTGCCGCGCTCGGCCTCGCTCCAGCCGGCAGTCGGCTCGAAGGCATAAGCCTTCTCGGGCGACGACCAGCCGGCCCAGGCGGCGCCGCACTCGTGCCAATCCTCGCTGTTCGCCATGTCGAGATAATAGGCCTGCCCTGGCGCGACGACGACATCGTAGCCCTCGGCCGCCAGTTGCTGGCTGCCCTCCTGAGTCCTCCAGCCGACAAGGTAGCAGTTGGCCTTGTCGATGCCGCCGCCATGCGAGGCCTCTTCCCAGGCGCCGGTCAGCTTGCCCTTGGAGGTGAGATAGGCCTGCAGGCGCTGCAGGAAGCGGGCCTGCAGCGGAGCCGCGCCGGTGACGCCGAGCTCCTTGCGCAGCTTGTTGGCCGCCGGCGAGGAATGCCAGGCATCCTCGGGCACTTCATCGGCGCCGACGTGGAAATAACGCGAGGGGAACAGCTCGACCATCTCGTCAATGATCGCCTGCACCACGCCATAGGTGGCTTCCACCGCCGGGTTGAGGCAGTTGTTGGGGAAGCTCTGGATCGAATAGTACGCGGCATTCTCGCCCGGATCGCGCAGCGCGGGGATGGCCTGCAGCATGGCATAGCAATGGCCCGGCATATCGATCTCGGGCACCACGTCCACGCCGAGCTCGCCGGCGAAGGCGACGATCTCACGGATATCGGCCTTGGAGTAGTAGCCGCCGGTGCGCTCGGGCCCGGAGCCGAGCAGCGGCGGCACCGGCATGCCGTAGCCGCGCCAGGCGCCCTTGCCAGTCAGTTGCGGATAGGCGTCGATCTCGATGCGCCAGGCCTCGTCGTCGCTCAGGTGCCAGTGCAGCACGTTGAGCTTGTTCCAGGCGAGGATGGCGATGAAGCGCTCCACCTCGTCCTTGGCGTAATAGCGCCGGGCGACATCGAGATGGCTGCCCCGCCACACCATGGTCGGCGCATCCTCGATGCGGCCGGACGTGGGGAAGCTGAACTGGCGCAGGTGGATGCGCGCGCCGCGCAGGATCTGGCCCAGGGTGATCAGGCCATAGAGGAGGCCCGTTTCGGTTTCGCCGACGATGCGGGCCCGATCGGCAGCGAACTCGATGGCATAGCCTTCCTTGCCGCCGGCGCCGGCGCTGAGCTCGACCGGGAAGCCGCCTTCATGCGCGGGACGGACCAGCCCCTCGCCGGGAAACAGTTTTTCGGTCAGCTTGCCGAAGGCGGCGGCAGCGGATTTGCCGACCGCCGAGGGGATGGGGGCGAGGCCGGCCGGCGCGGTGCGGCGGCCGGAAACCGCCACATCCCGCGGCCAGGGTATGATCGATACCGGCACCGGCGGATGCTCGGGCACCTGGTAGATGGCGGTGCCCTTGCGGCGCCGGGTATCGCTGCCGTCGCGCCGGGTCGGCACGGTGCGGAGCGACCGCGTGGTGCCGTCGGCGAGAATGAGGAAACTGGTGGTGGCGCCGTCGGTCCAGTGCCGGATCGGGTAATCGAGCTTCAGCACATCGATGGTCCACCGAGCGCCAGGCGCCAGGACAAAGCCGCGTTCGGGCGCCAGTTCGATGAAGTTGGAGAGCTGCGTCACCACTTTGGCGCCGACGATCTCGGCATCATCGCTCACCCGCGCCGGGCCGGAAACGCCGAGCCGGAAGTCGCGCAACGCTTCCCCGCTATCGTTGGTGAGCATCAGCCGGTAGCGCGCGGCCACGCCTTCGCCGGCCGGGCGCCACTCGCTTGCCAGCGTCAGACCATCATACCAATCAGCGACCATTTGAATACCACTCCCTTGCGAGAGGAGTCCTAATAGACTCGTCCGCGCGCCGCAACGGGAACCACTTCGCGCACCTCGTTACCCGAGATCAGCGCCACGCTGTCGAACAGGTTGGAGATGACGCAGGCGTGGTTGGGGATGATACGCAACTGCTGGCCGATCCGCGGCCAATCGGAAGCGACCGGCAGCTCGATGACCCCGTGCTCCTCGGAAAGGCTCTTGATGGTCAGCTCGGTGCCCATGACGAGGCCGAACCCCTCCATGCCGAGGAGATCGGACGTCAGTGACTTGGAGCCGGCATCGATGACCACGCGGGTGGCAGTGGGGCGGCTGACCACGGTGACGAGTA
This sequence comes from Devosia sp. A16, assembly GCF_001402915.1. GTDB lineage: Bacteria > Pseudomonadota > Alphaproteobacteria > Rhizobiales > Devosiaceae > Devosia_A. Next base: position 2,892,728 of record NZ_CP012945.1, on the reverse strand, counting down.
CGGTCAGCGCGCAATCGTCGAGACCGGCCGCCTGCTCCTTCACCTGGAAGCGATCGAAATAGATGTAGGTGCCCGGGCGACGTTCGGTGACCGGCGGCGAAGCAGGCACCCACATGTCCGGGCTGTTGCCGGAGGAAACGCGGGGCACGGCAAGGCCAGCCTGCTGGAACAGCGCTACCGCCTCGGCGAGCCAGAGGTTGGATTTTTCCACGCCGTGCAGCGGCGGATAGGTCATCAGCCCGCCGAAACGGAGGCCCGGCGCGAGCGCGATCTGGCGCGCCAGGGCGAGGGCCTGAGCCGGGGTCTGCACCCCGCAACGCCCGCCGCCGCTGTCGCACTCGATCAGCACGGTAAGCGGCCGGCCGGCGGTGAACGTCGCCGCGTAGCCAACCAGGGTGTCGGGGCTGTCGGCGGTGACCGACAGGGTGATGCGCTCATTCAGAGCTTTCAGCCGAGCGAGCTTGCGGTCGCCGACGATGTTGTAGGGCAGGAAGATATCGGTGATGCCGGCATCCGCCATCACTTCGGCTTCGCCCAGCTTCTGCGCGGTGATGCCGACGGCGCCGAGTTCGACCTGCCGCCTGGCGAAACGCGGCAGCTTGTGGGTCTTGATGTGCGGACGCAGCGCATAGCCTTCCCGGCTGGCATGCGCCTGGGCACGCTGCAGGTTGGCCTCGACGCGATCGATGTCGATGAGGACGGCCGGGGTATCGAGGTCGGCAATGGTGGGCATGACGCTGGCTCCGAAGGGTCTGGCGTCACTTCGCCCGGAGCCGGGCGGCAATGCAAGGTGGGGGCGGTCACCTCTCCCTTGGGGGAGAGGTCGACGCGAAGCGTCGGGTGGGGGGCCTTGCCTCACACTCTGTGCTCGCGGCAAGGCCCCCTCACCCCGACCCTCTCCCCCAAGGGAGAGGGGACGCGAGACCACCGACGGGTGCAAGATACTAGATGCCGTCCGAAGGTCGCCAACCCTTCGCAGCACTCGCCCTGAGAATGAAGCCGATGATCTCGGCGACCGCCTCGTAGAGCTCGATCGGGATCTGCTCGTCCAGTTCGACGCCGGCAAGCGCGTCGGCGAGCGGGCCGTTGGCCTCGATGACGACGCCGGCTTCGCCCGCCACCTCGACGATGCGCCGGGCCAGTTCACCGCGGCCTTTGGCGACGACGCGCGGGGCGTCGCGGGTGCCGCGCTCGTATTCGAGCGCCACGGCGAGGTTGACCGGTTTCGGCGTGTCGGTCATCGGGCGCTGTCCAGCAATTGGCCCGGGGCACGGTTGGCGGGTTGCGGGACGCCACGGCGCACCCGCACGGCGCCGAGGTCGACCCCATGGCGGGCCAGCGCCGGGCCGAGCTCGGGCAGCATGGCCTGGAGCGCCTCGGCAGTGGCCGGATCGGCTGCCCACAGGGTGACATTGGCGCTGTGTCCGAGCAGCGCCACTTCGGCGCCGACCTCGCCGGTGGCGGCAAAGTTGAGGGCAAAGCGCAGGCGCCAGCCACGCTCGGCAGGGGTCCGCTTGTGCTTGCCGTCACGCTCGACCAGCAGCTGCAGGATGCCGGTCTCGGCCCCCAGTTGCATCGGCACTTCGACGCGAAACTCGGCGGCGGGAGCCACCGAACCGGGGCGAGCGGCGTCGCCGGGGCTGGACGCCAGTTGCAGCAGCTTGGCGCGCGACAGCGCCGCATCGGCGTGACCGAGCAATTGGCGCGCGGCCTCCAGTGGTTCTTCGGGCAGCGGCGACAGAGGCTGGGCCGAAGGGACGCGAACCGGCTCGCCCCGCAAAGGCGGCGGCGGACGATGCGCGACCGGGGCGACGGCCTCGACCTCGCCACCGAGAAATCCGGCCAGGGCGGAACGCAGCTGCAGCAGCGCGGACTTGGCATCGGCCGAGGTGCGCACCCCCGGTTCGCTGATGATGCCGGCGCGCAATACGGCCTCGCGGATCGCCTTGCCGTCAGGCGGGGCTCGGTTGAGATCGAGCCGGCTGCCCAGCAGCATCGCAATCGCCTCGAGCGCCGGACGCGGCAGCGCCGCGGCAGTCGGCGCGGCGAGCGTCGCGAGGCGGGCGATGAGCGGCAGGACACTATCCTGGCGGGCGGCGGCCTGCACCGGATCGGCAAGGATCTGAGCCAGCGGTGGAGGGGTGGGAGTCGATTGCGCCGGACGCGGGGGAGGAGCGAGCACCACCGGCTGCGGCGATGCCGTTGCGCCTGACGGGGTAGGTGCCTGTGACGTGGACGACGGCGATACCGCAGGTGCCGGGCTCGGCGCCACCGTTGGTGCGGCACCCGCAGGGGCGACCGGCATCGCTGATGGCGTTGCGCTGGCGGGCGCGGGCTGCGGCACGAGCGTCGGCGCCAGGGTCAGCTGCGCGGCTGGAGCAGCAGTGGGAGTGGGCGGAACGGGCAGCGTAGCCGGACCAGACGCCGGTTGCGCGGCCGCGGCGACCGGGACGGGCGGTAGCGGGACGGTGACGGGTAACGCCGGTGAGGGCGAGGCGGCCACCGTGACGACAGGCGCCGGCGACGGCAAGATGGGGGCCGGCTGAGCAGCGAGTGGGCTGGGCTGCGCTGCGGGCTGCGCGGGAATGGCAGGCAGCTCTGCCGGTGCTGCGATACCCGGCGGGAGCGTCGCGCCGGGTGGTGGCTGCACCTGGGGGACGACGGTCGGCGGCGTCGCGGCTGTCGCAGGGGAGACGGGCAGTGGGGCCCCCGAAGGGATCGCAGCGGCACTGTTCGGCGATGGCGCGAAAGCCAGGGGTTGAGGCGCAGCCGGCGGGACCGACGCTGGGGACGCCGGGGCCGCGGTGACGGGTTGAGACAGCAAGGGCAGCGGCTCCAGCGCCGGTGGAGCCGGCTGGGCAGGCGTGGGTTGCGGCTGCACCGAAACGGTGACGGCGGGCTGGCCGGTCGGCGTCGGGGCGATCTTCAACGTCACCGCAGTATTCAGCGGCAGCGGCGTTTCGAGTTTCAAGACGAAACTCTCACCGCCTGCGCTGAGCTGAGTGAGCCCGCCGGCAAGCTGGGCGGTGACTTTGGCGTCGATGCTCTGGCCGAGCCGGAGGACCAGCGCGTCGAGGCTAGCGCGTGCCAGCTTCACCGCCGCCAGCGCCGGATCGGCGGCAGGGTCAGTACGGCCGGTCAGTTGCAGCAGCGCGGTGGCGACATCGGACATGCCGCCACCATGCAGGGAGTCGGGTTAACGGGAGTTAACTTGTTCCGTCTCGTCAGCAGCTACTGGACCGCCGGCGCGGGCTGCCCCCCACCCCTGCCCCTCCCCGCAAGGGAGAGGGATGCCCCCTCACCGGCATCTCAGTATGCGTCTCCCTCCCCCTTGCCGGGAGGGATCAAGGGTGGGGGTCCACAGCCACCGGCGAGCCTGAGACCCCTCAGTGATGCGCCCCCTTCATCTCACGCAGTTCCTCGACCGAGCGGACCACCTTGCGGGCGGCGCCGGCCCAATCCTTGGTTTTCACCGTGGCCTTTTCGAGCCGGGCCTTGGCCGCAGGGACGGCGTCGGCGTATTGCGGCAGCCACTGCGCCTGGGCGACCACCATCTCGTCGACCATCTGCCAGACCTCGTCGGGGGTGCAGATGGCGCCGACCAGCGGGTCATGCAGCACGGCGAGCTTCAGCATGTCGATATTGCCGGTCATTGCCGCTTCGACGCTCATGCGCTGCACGGAGATAGACACCGAGCAGGTGGCGGCGCAGGCGATGGGCAACTCGATGCCTTCGACCATGTTGATGCCGAAGCGATCGACGAAGCCCGGGCTCTCGATGATGGCGTCGGCGGGGAGGTTGCGGATGATGCCGTTGTTGCGGCGGTTGAAATGGCCGCGATAGGTGCGGCCGGTCTCGCGCGCTTCGATGATGTAGCTGGCGTGCTCGGTGGTACGCTTGTGCTCGGACAGTTGCTTGGTGGCTTCGGCCTTGAATTTCGGGAAGTCGGTCTCGAACCAGTTCCGCCGCTCGGTCGAGTGACGAAGATAGCCACCGGTCTCGCCATGGATCCAGTCGCTCATGTCGATCCAGCGCGAGATTTCCTCGGGGCGCTTGCGGTACCAGGGCAGGTATTCCGAGAGATGGCCATTCGACTCGGTCGAATAGACGCCGAAGCGCTTCAGCACGTCGATGCGGACCTTCTCCTGCTTGGAGTAGACCGGGTGCTTTTCGAAGCCGGCGATCAGCTCGTCCGCCTCGATCTTGCGCCCCTTGGCGCGGATATCGATGTACCAGGTCTGGTGGTTGATGCCCGAGCAGACATAGTCGAGGTCGCGATCATCGACGCCGAGCACCTGGGCGATCTGATGGGCGCCATGCTGCACGCCGTGGCAAAGGCCGACCACGTCGACGCCGCCATAGAGATCGGCGGCCCAGGTGTTCATCGCCATCGGGTTGGCATAGTTGAGGAACAGCGCGCCCGGCTGGGCAACCTCGCGGATATCCTTGCAGAAATCGAGGATCACCGGGATGTTGCGCTGCCCATAGAGAATGCCGCCGGCGCAGATGGTGTCGCCCACGCACTGATCGACGCCGTATTTCAGCGGAATGTTGACATCGGTGGCGAAGGCTTCGAGCCCGCCGACCCGCACGCAGCTCATGATGTAGCGCGCGCCGGTGATGGCCTCGCGCCGGTTGGTGGTTGCGGTGACCTTGGCCGGCAGCTTGTTGACCGCCACGATCGACGAGATGATCTGCTCGATCATGTCGAGGTTATGGGCGTTGATATCGGTTAGCGCGAACTCGACATCGGCGAATTCGGGGACCTTGAGCAGATCCGAGATCAGGGTCTTGGTGAACCCGACCGACCCGGCGCCGATGATGGCGACTTTGAACGACATTGGCGTTCCTCCCTTTCGAACTGGGCTCCATCTAGCGGCACGGGCGCTGGGCGGTGTAGAGGAAAGACATGCGATCGCGGGTAATTTCATGCTGCCAGACCTGATTGCCCATGGGCACAAGATCCAGACCATCGCGCCGCTCCGGGGTCCGCTTGGCTTTCATGTGATGGCCACCGGCGCCGGCTTCGAGAAGCGTGTCAACGAAGTCTACAACTGGGAGGGACTGAAGCGCGGCGACGTGCCGTTCGTCATCATCCAGCACACCATCGCGGGGCGGGGCGAGCTCGATTATGCGGGCACGCGCCATGTGCTGCTGCCCGGCGCGACCATGGTGCTGAGCTTCCCGCACGCCAACCGTTACTGGCTCGATCGGGGACAGACCTGGGAGTATTTCTGGATCGGCGCCAACGGTCGCGAAGCGCTGCGGCTGGTGCGGGCGATCATCGACCTGAAGGGGCCGGTGGTGACGCCTGGGTCCGGCGCCGTGGACCGCATGGCGGATGCCTGCGTGCGGCTGATGCGCTCGCCGGAACTGCTCAGCGGCGAAGCCTCGGCCGCCGCCTACGAGGCGATGATGGCGCTGCATGATGGGCTGTTCGGGGCAAGCCCGGCAGCGACAACCGTCGCGCCGCCCATCGCCCGCGCGCAGAGCTTTATTGCCGCGCATCTGAGCGAGCCGCTCGGAGTGGAGCGGCTGGCGCGGGTCGCCGGGCTGAGCCGGGCGCATTTCGTCAGGCGCTTCGGCAGCGAGACGGGCCAGAACCCGTCGGACTTCGTCCTCGCGGCGCGAATGGAGCGGGCGACGCGGCTGCTGATCGCCACCGACCAGCCGGTTGCCGCCATCGCCGCGGCGACCGGATTTGCCAACGGCAACTACTTCGCCAAGGCGTTTCGGCGGCTCTACGGACTTTCACCGAGCGACTACCGCGGCGCCGCGGCGGCCGGCCACTGAGCGAGCGGCCTTGTGCGTAGCGGCGATTAGGAGTTGCTTATCGATTGCTGCCTAGCATGATAGCTGCCCGAACTATCCGGTTCAGAGGGCCTGATGGTTGTGAAGCGGTCTCCCGTCCAGCACACTGCTCGCCCCGAGCCGCCGGAATCGCTTGCCGCGCTGGTGGCCGCCAACGAGCGCCTGCAGCGCTTCGCCGCCGAACTGGCGGGTGAACAGGCCCGGGCCAAGGTCGAGCGCAGCTGGCTGCGCACCATGATCGACCAAGTGCCGGACTATCTCTACATCAAGGACAAGGATGCCCGCTTCGTCATCGCCAACCGTGCGGTGGCGGCCGATCTCGGGCATGGCGACCCCAACACGCTGATCGGCAAATCCGACCTCGACGTGCACCCACCGCAGCTGGCGCGGCGCTATTTCGAAGACGATATGAGCGTCATCCGCAGCGGCCGGGCGCTGATCGACCACGAGGAATATGTGGTGCGCGCCGACGGCACGCAGCTGTGGCTGTCGACCTCCAAGCTGCCACTGCGCAACCCCGAGGGGCAGATCATCGGCCTCGTGTGCAGCGCGCGCGACATCACCGAGCGGCGCCGTGCCGAGGCGCATATCCATTTCCTCGCCTATCACGACTCGCTGACCGGATTGCCCAACCGGGCGCAGTTCGAACGCGACCTTGCCGAGCTCGCCGCGCGAGGGGCCGAGGGCATGCCGGCGACGCTGGTGCTGATCGATCTCGATCGCTTCAAGCACATCAACGACACGCTGGGGCACGTGGCGGGCGACGACCTGCTGCGGCAGCTGGCAAACCGGCTGTTCCAGTTGGTCGGGCCGGCGGGAACGCTGGCGCGGGTAGGCGGCGACGAGTTCGCCATCCTCTTGTCGGGGCCGGCGGCCGGCGCGGCGGAGACGCTGTGCCGGGCTATCCTGCTGCAGTTCGGTCGGCCGTTCCGGTTGTTCGACGATCCGGCGTTCATCACCGCCAGCTTCGGCATCGCGCCGTGGCGGCCAGGATCAGACGCGTTCAGAATGCTGCGCGAGGCCGACATCGCGCTTTACGAAGCCAAGGCGCGCGGCCGCAGCCGCTGGGAAGTGTTTGCGCCGCCGATGGCGGAAACGGTCGAGGAAAAGCAGCGCATCGAACAGGACCTGCGCCGGGCCCTCGACGCCGGCGACGAGCTGACGCTCGAGTACCAGCCGATCTTCGCCGCGGACGGCATGACAATCGCCGGCGCCGAGGCGCTGGTGCGCTGGGATCACCCGGAACGCGGCCGCCTGGCGCCGGATGTCTTCATCGGCGTGGCGGAAGAGCGCGGCCTGATCGAGAAACTGGGCGAGTGGGTGCTGGGGGAAGCCAGCCGCATGCTGGCGCGCACCACCATCCCCTGGGTGGCGGTCAACGTCTCGCCGGTGGAACTGAAGAGCCGCCGCTTCGTCGAGCGGGTGATCGAGCAATTGCGGCTGCTGCGGATCGATGCGTCGCGGCTGCAACTCGAAATCACCGAGGGCGTGCTGCTCGATACCTCGGAGGCAACCGAGGCGGGACTGACCCGGCTGCGGGCGGCAGGCATCCGGCTGGCGCTCGACGATTTCGGCACCGGCTATTCGTCACTCAACTATCTGCGGCGCTATAACGTCGACAAGCTGAAGATCGATCGCTCGTTCGTGGGCCAACTGGGCGTTTCCAGCGATGCCGAGGTGATCGTCCGCACCATTATCGACCTGGCGCGCTCGCTCAACATGAAGGTGACCGCCGAGGGGGTGGCGACCGAACAGCAGCGCGACTACCTGGTGGCGCGCGGCTGCCACGAGTTGCAGGGCTACCTGTTGTCCGAACCGCTGCCGCTCGAGGCGTTTCTCGAGTTCACTGGGGTGGCGGCTTGAGGCGTCTGAAGCCAGCCGCAATCACCGGCCGACACCCTCCCCGTGACGGGGAGGGATGGGGTGGGGTGTGCAGCACGCTCGATGTTGGTTGGGCCCGTAGACTCGGGAGCTTCCCGCACACCCCCTCCGAGCTACGCTAGTTCGCTTCGCTCACAGGCTTCGCTTGCCTCCCCCGTCAAGGGGGAGGTGGGCATCGCGCCGGTGGCTCGGTCCGACCTACCCCTCCAGTATCTTTCGCGCCCGCGCCACGATCGGGGCGTCGACCATCCGGCCGTCGAGCTGGAACGCGCCCGGATGCTCGGCTGCCGCAGCCACGATACGCTCGGCCCAACTGCGTTCCGCCTCGCTCGGCGAGAAGCCGGCGTTCAGTACGGCGACGGCCGACGGATGCACGCAGGTGGCGCCGTCAAAACCGTGCGCCTTGGCTTCCGCGGCGGCGGCAGCGAGCCCGGCGAGATCGGTGTAGTCGGCGCTCGACTGCAACAGGCCGAAGCTCAGCTTGCCCTCGGCTTTCGCCGCATAGTGCAGCAGCAGCTTGGGGTAGCGCAGCACCTCCGGAGTCGGCGTAGCGCCGAGTTCGGTGGCAAGATCCTCGCTGCCGAGCAGCAGCCCGATGACGCGATGGTTGGCCGCGATGAGCCGCGCGTCGAGCAGCGCGGCAGCCCCTTCGATCAGGGCGAGAAAGCTCATGGCGGTGCGGCCGAGCTTCGCCTCCTCGGCGCGCAGCGTGCCGGCAAGGGCATCGAGCGCCGCGGAGGAACTGGCCTTGGCGACCATCACGCCTGCCGCGCCGGCGCGGCAGGCAGCGAGGGCGTCTTCGCGCTGCCGCAGGCCGGAGTTGATGCGGACGAAGACTGCCGCACCCGCGCGACCGACGGATGGAACCGTGGTTGCGAGGCCAGCCCTCGCTGCATCCTTTCCGATTTCCGGCACGGCATCCTCGAGATCGAGGACGATGGCATCGGCGCCGCGCTCATGCGCCTTGGCGACGAAGCGTTCCGAATGGGCCGGGACGTAGAGGAGCGATCTTAGCTTCATCCGAGCACAGTAGCAGGATCGACGCCGACTTCGCGCAACACTTCTGCAGTGTGCTCACCGAGCTCGGGGGCTGGGCGGCGGAAGGCGCCCGGGGTTTCGCTGAGGCGGGGCAGGATGTTGTGGACCGGCAGCGATCCAAAATCCTTGTCTTCGACATCGACAATGATGCCGCGATCAACGAAATGCGGGTCGCTGGCAATGTCGGCGATCGAGTAGATCGGGCCGACGGTGGCGCCGGCCTCGCGCATGATGGCAAGGGCCTCGTCGTGCGTATGACGGCCGAACCACTCGCCCACGGCGGCGTCGACGAGGTCGCGATGCTTCACCCGATCCGAATTGGTGGCAAAGCGCGGGTCGGCATTCATCTCGGGCTTGCCGATCACTTCGAAGATGCGGCGTGCGACCTGCGGGGTCGAGCCGCTGAGCGCCACGTATTTGCCGTCGGCACAGCGATAGACGTTGCGCGGCGAAGCGGTGTTGGAAGCCGACCCGGAGCGCTCCTTGACCTTGCCGGTTACGGCGAAGATCGCCGCTTCCGGCCCGAGCACCGAGTACATCGGCTCGAGCAGACTGAGGTCGATCACCTGCCCCTTGGCGCGTCCGCGGAACCTTGCAAACAGCGCGGTGACGGTGGCGTTGGCGCCATAAACCCCGGCGATCATGTCGGCCAGTGCCAGCGGCGGCAGCACCGGTTCGCGGTCGGGGAAGCCGGTGCGATAGGCAAAGCCGCTCATCCCCTCGACAATGGTGCCGAAGCCGGGGAACTGCGCATAAGGACCGGTCTGGCCGAAGCCGGAAATGCGGACGATGATCAGGTTGGGGTTGGCGGCAAGCAGCGTCTCCGGCGCGAGGCCCATCTCCTCGAGCGTGCCGGGGCGGAAATTCTCGATGAACACGTCCGCGGTCTGGAGCAGCGCCCGGAGGGCCGCCATATGCGGAGCCTGCCTGAGGTTGAGCTGCACCGAGCGCTTGTTGCGGCCGTAGGTCTTCCAGTAGAGCGAGTACCCGTCATCGCGCCACTCGCGCAGCGGATCGCCCTGCGGCGGCTCGATCTTGATCACATCGGCGCCGAAATCGGCGAGTTGCAGGCTGAGCATGTTGCCGGCGACGAGGCGGCTGAGGTCGATGACACGGATGCCATCGAGCGGGCCGGACAAGCTGGGGTTGAAGGGGATGGTCATGGGGTGGTGCCGACTGAAGCAGACGGCCCCCTCCCGGCCTCCCCCATAAAGGGGGAGGTGAAGAGTCGAGCTTGTGGCGCGATCGTGCCAGGCACTCGATGCGGCACCTCCCCCTTTATGGGGGAGGATGGGAGGGGGCCGTCTGCTGCGGTGTCCATCAGAGCTCAACCACGTCCAGCCGCGCCACGGTCATCCGCCCAGCCGACGCCATGCGCAGGCCGGCCTGGCCGTAGCGGAACTGGCCGTCGGTCGCGGTGACGACCTGCTTGCCATCGACGCTGAGCGTCAGCTGGTCGCCCACCACTGTCAGCGCCAACTTGTGGCTCTTGCCGGGCGTCACCGCGAACGGCGCCCTCGCCAATACGGTGGTGCCATGGTCCTGCTTCAGGATCACCGCTTCCCCATCCTTGAAGCCGGCTGCATAGAACCGGCTGGTGCCCTGTACACGTGCCGCCACCAGATGCGACTTGCCGGCCAGCGGCGTAAGGTCCGCCGTGACAGCGACGTCGCGGAGATAGCCGTTGCCGGTCCAGGCATCGGCGTCCTCGGCCGTGTGGGCGTGGATGACGCCGTCCTGCAGCGACCAGTGACCGCGGTTCCAGGTGAAGCGGGTGATGCCGCCCCATTCCTGCTTTTCGAGCTTGGGATTGATGGCAAGCTTGCCCTTTCCCGACACCGAGAACTCCGAAAGGTAGAGCCGGCCGAGGAATTTGAGACGCCCGAAATACTCGACCAGCACGCCGATCTCGTCGATCGCCTCGTCGCCCTCGGGGATCACGAACTCATAGTCCTGCCAGCCCGCTGAGCTCGGCACGTGCCAGGCGCCCGTTTCGACGATCTCGCCGGAAATGGCGCGCCGGACATAGGGCGCGACACGCAGGTTGCCGTCGCCGTTCCAGGGGTCGAGCTCAAGCTTGAACTTCACCGTCTGGCCGGCATCGGCGAGCGGGGTGAACATCGGACGGTAGCGCTCGTCGTCGAAATCGGCGCGCCGATAGAACGGCTTCCAGAAGATGCGCCCACCCTGCCCGCGCTCGAGTCTATCGAGGAGGACCTCGAGCGCGCCGCGCGAGTTCGGGCCGGCTTTGTCGGTGGCCGACTTCACCTCGATCTGGTTGAACGGCTCGGTGCGGAAGGCGTGCGTGGCGCCCGGCGCATCGAAATCGAAGCGGACGCCGCGGCGTTCGAAATCCTCGACCCACTGTGCCGGCGGCTCCTTGCCGTCGAGGCGGAGGGCGAGCACGGTGAGTTCGCGGGCAAAGCTCGGGATGTCGACGACGTTGAGCGTGCCGATGACGCCCGAGGCGATGACGAAGTCGTTGATGGGCTTGCGGTACTTGTCCCAGCTCGGCTGCACGCCCTGGAAGGTGCCGACGATGGCGCAGGCGTTGCCGGCGTTACAGTCGGTATCCCAGCCGGCCATGGTGGCGATCTCGGCGGTACGGGTCAGCTCGCCCGCGCCATAGAGAATGGCCATGATGGTGACGCCGGCATTGGGGATGATGTGGCAGACGCCGGGATAACGGTCATAGCCCCAGTCGGCGGTGAGCATGTCGCGGCAGAGGCGCCAATCGGTCGGATTGGCCTTGTGAAAGTCGATGACGGCGCGGGCGACCTTGGCATAGGTCGAGTTGGCGTCGATGGTCGAGAGGCCGGTCTCGACGATTTCGTCGATAGATTTGGCGACGAAAGCCTGGGCGATGGCGGCAGCGCAGAAGCGGGCGCCGTTGAGGCCGTCGCCGTCATGGGCGACCGAGGCCGCCATGGCCGACATCTGGGCGGCGCGCTGCGGGTTGCCCGGATTTACCCAGCCCCAGCTGTCGATGAAGATCTGGCCGCCGATCTGCTCGGCGACGGTGGTGCCGTTGGTGGCGATGGAGCCCGACTCCGGGGCTTCCATACCGGATTTGAGGTTCTTGTAGGCGGTGTGTTCGGTAGAGTTGCCGAAGCCGCCCCACCAGTACATGCCGTGTTCCTCGGCAGCGTAGTTCAGCCAGGTACGCCCGACATCGGCGGCGGTGGCCTTGAGCCCGTAGTCGCGCAGGGCGCGGATGAAATAGACCGGGCCGTTGGTATCGTCGTCGGCGGCGAAATTCTTGAAATCGCGCAGGTACTGGGTGACCTCGCCATAGGTGTTGCGGATGCGATCATAGCTCCAGATGGTCGGCTCGACCGGCGCGCCCAGGCGGACGCCGATGGCCTTGCCGATGAAGCCGGCATAGATGCGGTCGAAGATTTCAGTGGTGGTCAGCATGGTGGTCCTTGGCGTCGGAGTAGGCAGAAGGCCCCCTCACCCGCTGCTGCGCAGCGACCTCTCCCCGAGGGAGAGGTGGGGCACGGGCGATATCGTGCCGCTACACCACCTCTCCCTTGGGGGAGAGGTCGGCCGAAGGCCGGGTGAGAGGGCCTTCTTCGAACAGGCTGTCGCGGCTGCGCTCGGCAGCCTCGCGGGCCTGCCGATCGGCGAGAAGGATGTCGGTGGCGGTGGCGGTGAACTTGTCGGCAGCGGCGGTGAGGTCGAGCCGGTTGGCGCTGTCGAGGGTCTGCCGGTCGGCGTCGACGATGACGCTCTCGCCATGCAGCGCACCGAGGATGGCACCGGCCATGACGCCGATGGAGTCGGTGTCGCGGCCGGAATTGATGCCGTCCTCGATCGAGGCGCGGAACGCGCCGCTATTGGTGAGGGCGAAGCCAAGCGCCAGCGGCAGCTCCTCGATCGAGCCGAGCCGCGACGGTTGGTAGGCAGCCGACAGCCGACCGGCCCGGGCGGCGGTGTGGTTCACGTCGTCGCCCATCGGCGAATAGCGGGCGATGATGCCGTGGAAGCGCTCCACCACGATGGCGTGTTCGACCCCCTTGAGGCTCACCGCCTGCTCGGCGATGTCGGAGATTGCAGCGCGCGTGCCGTCGCGGGCGACGGAGATGGCGGTTTCGACGATGCGCTCGATGGTTGTGCGGGGGATGAAGGCGGCAGCGACGGCGGCAGCAAAAACGCCGGCAGCTTCGAGGCCATAGCTCTCCTGGTGGCCCTCGGCGAAGCGGATGGCCTCGTCATAGGCGGCCCGGGGATCGCAGGCGTTCACCACACCGACGGGGGCGATGTACATGGCGGCGCCGCAATTGACCATGTTGCCGATGCCGCCCTGCCGGGGGTCGCAATTGGCCAGCTGGTGGCGCTGGAAAATCCATTTCTCGGGGTAGAACAGCCGGTCGATCAGGTTGGCTTGACGCTGCATCTCGGGGATCCAGCGCGGGGTCCAGGCGATCTGGCGCACCATGCCGTCGGCCATGTCCCAGGCGTCGAGGTGGCGGCGGGTGTCGGCGTAGATGTCCATCAGCGCCAGGGTCATCAGCGTGTCGTCGGTGACGATGCCGTTGCCGCGTACCCGATGGTTCCGCTGCTCGGGCGGCAGGTCCATCTTGTGCCAGCGCGCCTCGAGCGAGGTGACCCGACCATAGCGGGCGCGGATGTCGGCGGCCGAGAGCTTTTCAACCGGGGCGCCGAGCGCGTCGCCGAGAGCGATGCCGTGGAGCATGGCGCGGACACGGCCGCGAAGGGAGGTGGGCATGATGGTCTGCTTCCGCTTGTCTAGTGCAGTCACCGCACCCGCCCGTGGTCGTGGGAGGACGCCACGGGCGGGATGCGATGGTCCGGGCCTTAGCCGTTCAGCTTGGTCCGGGCATACTCGTTGAGGCGGTCGCCGCCCGCGGCCTTCCATTCGGCGACGTAGGCATCCCACTGGTCCATCGAGGCTTCGCCAGAGATGAACTTGTAGACCCAGGCGCGATAGACATTCTCGGTCGCATCGAGGTCAGCGGCATAGTCGGACGGCCAGACGAAGGCGTTATCCGGCTTGAACCAGGTGGTGATGTTCTTCAGCGATTCCTGGGCGGCAGCCGATTTCCACTCGACCGGCGGCACGAAGTTGGCGGCCGCGAAGAAGCGGGCGTACCAGGTGCTCATCTTGTCGGTGATGGTGTAGGTGTCGCCGGACTTGGTGTATTCCTCGCCCTCGAAGCCCATCCGGTCCATCATCTGGCCTTCGGTCGAGGCCATGAAGTCGAGGAGCTTGGCCACCTCTTCCTTGTGCTGCGAAGTGGTGGCGATGGCAAAGCCGCGGCTTTCCTTGGAGACGTCAGTCGCCGACAGGCCCTGGCCGCCCGGTCCGGACGGGATCGGCAGCAGCGCCAGCTCGATATTGGCGTCGGGATGCGCCTGGCGCATCTTGCCGCCATAGATGTCGATGACTTCCGCCGAGGAGCCGAAGATCACGCCGGCCTTGCCGGTGTAGAATTTGTCTTCCTTCACGTCGAACTTCGAAGTGACGTATTCCTTGTCGTAGAGACCCTCGGCCGCCAGCTTGGCGTACCAGGCGATCTTGGCCTTCTCCTGGTCGGTGATGCGGGCGCTCACCCACTCGCCGGCCGCGTCCTTCATCCAGGTGCCGGTGATGCCGAACGCCTGGTTGAAGATCGAGTCGAGTTCGTTGGTGTTGTCGGCGGTGGTGACACCGAGGGTGTTGCCGGGGGTGCCGTCGCCATCGAGATCGGCGTCGTGGATGGCCTTGAAGAAGGCCTCGTACTCATCGACGGTGGTCGGGGCCGGGATGCCGAGCTTGTCCAGCCAGTCCTTGCGGATCACCGGCTGCGGAGCACGCGGCGGGTAGACGTAGAGCAGGTAAGGGTAGTTCTTCAGGCGCTCGACATTGTGCGGCCACAGCGCCGCCTTGAGGTTGGGCGACTTCTCGATCCAGGGGTTCAGGTCCTCGAGGATGCCCTGGTCGGCCATCTTGGCGTCGCCGCCCTGGAAGTAGATCAGGTCCGGGATATCGCCCGAGAGCAGCATGACGCCGAGCGCATCGGCATAGCCCGAAGACGGCAGGTCGACGATCTGGATGTCGAGATCGGTGCCCTGTGCCTTCAGCGCCGCCTCGATGCGTTCGATGTGTTTGACGTCGGGCGGGTTGGTCGAGAGCAGGTCCTTCGACACCAGGCGGATCACCGTCGGGTCGGCAAAGGCAGGCGCCCCCAGCGACAGGCTGAGCGCCAGCGCCGTGGTGGTGAGCAAGAGTTTCTTAAGCATGGATTCTCCTCCGTTATGCTTGCTTGTTCTGGCTGGTACTGCCCCTCACCCGGCCGCTTGCGCGGCCACCTCTCCCTCAAGGGGAGAGGGGAGGCATGGAGCTAGATCGTGTTCCCCCTTCCCTCTCCCCTTGAGGGAGAGGGTGGCGCAGCGAAGCTGCGACGGGTGAGGGGCAGTGCGTCTGATCATCCCTTGAGCGCTCCCGACATGGTGCCCTTGGTGAAGAACTTGAGGATCAGCGGGTAGATGGCGAGGATCGGCAGGATGGTGATGATGATCATCCCGGCCTTCAGCGCCTTCAGATTGATCTGGGCGACGCCGATATTATTGGCGGCATTGTCGGCGCCGACGATGGCGAGCTTGTCACCCTCGACCACGAATTGCCGGAGCACCACCTGCAGCGGGTATTTGGTCTGGTCGTTGAGGTAGATCATCGCCCGGAAGAACTCGTTCCAGTGGAAGACCAGGTAGAACAGCGCGATGGTCGCCAAGGCCGGCTTCGCCAGGGGCAGCACCACCTGAAAGAAGATCTGGAAGGCGTTGGCGCCGTCGAGTTCGGCCGCCTCGAGCAGTTCCTCGGGGATTTCCTCGAAGAAGCGCACCAGGATGATCAGGTACCAGGCGTTCACCGCCTTGTAGAGGATGACGCTCCAGTAGCTATCGAGCAGGCCCATCCGCTTCATCAGGAAGTAGTCGGGGATGATGCCCGGCTCGAACACGATGGTGACGAGGACCAGGAGGAAGATGATCCGCCGGCCAGGCAGGTTCGGCCGGCTCAGCCCCCAGGCCATCAGCGCGGTGCCGACGACGCCGATGAAGGTGGCGGTGGCGGTGATGAAGATCGAGTTGAGGATGCCGCGCTGCACGTTGGGGTGCTGCAGCAGCAGCGCCCAGACGTCGAGCGAAAAGCCCGAGGGCCAGATGTCGAGGCCGCTCTTGCCCGCCACCTGGCTCGGGTCGGAGAACGACACGGCGAGCAGGTTGAGGATCGGCTGCAGCATCACCACCACCATGGCGAGCAGCGTCGTGACGATGATGGCATACTCGATGCGCTCGAGCGGCGTGCGACGGATTTGGGTTCCACGAGGCGCGGCCATCACCAGACTCCCTTGCCGGTGAGGCGCTTGGAAACGAAATGCGCCGAGAGGATGAGGATCATGCCGAACACTGCCTTGAACAGGCCGGCAGCGGTGGCCAGCGAGTACTCGCCGGTGCGCAGACCGATGCGGTAGACATAGGTATCGAGGATATCGATCTGGCCGCGGTTCACGTCGTTGAGGAAGTTGATGACCTGGTTGAGGTCGGCCGACAGGAACATCCCCATATTGAGGATGAACAGCGTCGCGATGGTGGGGACGATCCCCGGGATGGTGACGTGCCAGACCTTCTGCCAGCGATTGGCGCCGTCGAGCTCGGCCGCTTCGTAAAGCGACTGGTCGATGCCGATGATGGCGGCGAGATAGAGCAGGCTGTCCCAGCCGGCCGAACGCCAGATCTCGGAGAACACCAATACCCAGCGGCTGGAGTTGCCGTCAGTCATGAAGGCGGTCGGTTTGGCGCCGAACAGACCGGTGATCTGATTCACCGCGCCGTCGGAGGGCGACAGGATGGCGATGAAGATGCCGGCGATCACGACCCAGCTCAGGAAGTGCGGCAGGTAGATGGCCGACTGCACGAACTTGCGGAGCTTGCTGCTGCGCACCTCGTTGAGCAGCAGCGCCACGATGATCGGCACCGGGAAGACGAAGAGGATCTTCAGCGTCGAGATGATCAGGGTATTGGCCAGCACCTGGTAGAACACCGGCGAGGCGAACAGCGTCTGGAAGTGCTTCAGCCCCACCCACAGGTTGGGCGGAATGATGCGCACCTGTTCGAACGCCATCTTGGCTTCCCAGATCGGGAAATAGTGCCAGATGAGGAAGAAGACGAGCCCAGGGGCGAGCATGACGTAGTAGGGCCACCAGCGGCGGACGCTATTGGCGAAGCGCTGCGACTTGGGAACGTTCCCGGACACGGCTGCACCGGCCGTCGCGTTTTGCTCGAGGCTCGACATGGTTCAGGTCCTCCCCGCTCCTGCGACGCGCAGGGGCGTTTGCGCCCGGAGATCGGCGAGTGAACCCCGCTCGATCAGGCGACACGGCAAATAGGTACGGCCATCCTGCGGGCGGCCGGCAATCTCATCGAACAGCGCCTGGGCGGCGCGGCGGCCGAGCTCACGGGCCGGCTTCTCGATGGTGGTGAGACCAGGCCAGGAAAAGGCGCCGGCAGGGACCCCGTCGAAGCCGAGAATGGACACGTCGCGCGGACATTCCCGCCCGGCCTCGCGCACCGCCAGCATGGCGCCGAGCGCCATCAGGTCGTTGGCGCAGAACACCGTCAGGTGGCCGCCCTGCTGGCGCGCCAGCAGGCGCTGCATGGCGGCGTGACCGCCCTCGAAGGTGTAGTCGCCATCCTCGACCTGCAGCACGGCGGGGTCGATATCGCGCTCGATGCAATGCTCATGCACCGAGCGCAGGAAACGCGCACGGGCCAAGCGAGACCTGGGCCCGAGGATCAGCGCCGGCGCGGGATGACCGCGAGCCACCAGATGATCGAGGCCCAGCCGCACCGCTTGCCGGATATCCGAGCCGATGCTGGGGGTATCGGGGAAGCGCTCGGCGCTCGAGCCGATCAGCGAGAACGGCACACCGAAGCGGCCGAAGTCCTCGGCATTGTCGGAAACGGGATTGACGATGGCGCCCTCGACCCGGGCCTGGCGCAGGGCGCGCAGGTGGGCGGCCTCGCGGTCGTGATCCCAGTCGGAGGAAAAGACCAGCAGCGAGGCGTCGTTGTCGCCGACGATGTCCTGCGCGCCACGCGCCACTTCGGCCCAGAACGGGTTGGTGATGTCGGGGATGACGAGGCCGAACAGGCCGGACCGTCCCGAGCGCATGCCGACGGCGAGGTGATTGCGTTCGTAGCCGCTGGCGATGGCGGCCTTGCGGACCTTGTCGCGGGTGGCGTCGTTGACGTCGGGGGAATCGGACAGGGCGCGCGCGGCCGTGCTTTTGGACACTCCGGCGAGCTTGGCCACATCAATGATGGTGGGCCGTCTGCCCATGCAACCTCCCGTGCCGTTCCCGGCATCTATTGGGAACGTTACCGGAAGTTTTTCCGCGAGTCCAGAGCTGCCGACGCCGACGCCCTGGAGGAATCAAGTCGATGCGAAAACAGGGCGTTGGGCTGCGCATGGCCGCCGATCGCGGTCTCAGTGATCCCTCGGCAGCAACCCCCGACGGCGCAGTTCTTCCCGCACCGCGACAAAGCTCGGGACGTTGGTGACCAGCCGGCCATCGCCGAGCGGGTCGAGTACGTGCAGCAACGTGGCATCGGTGAAGCTGGTGAGGCGCTCGGTGTCGAAATGCCTCTCGCTGTCCCGCAGCATGGCGAGCAGCTCCGCGACTTCGCGGTCGTGCAGGTCACTCATTGGGAATGGCCCCCGTCGACTGACACCAGAACGTCGCACCGAGCGGTGCAAACGCTCCATCACCGTACCGGACGGCCAGCCGCATCGGCGTGGCAGACCGTTGGTAAACGCCGCGGCAAAGGCTCCGCCGGCCCGCCTTATACGTATAAACCCCTATAGGAGAGAAAAACTCGGCTCGTCAAATCACATGTTGCGCCGCGCGGCGCCGATTTGAAGCCGGCAAGGAGGCGGGTCTGAGCCTCGCGTCAGCTCAGCAGTTGGTGAAGCCGGGCGAACAGCGGACGGGTGCGCCCATCCTCGGGATCGCCGCGCAACTGGCTCATCACGTAGGAAAAGCCGAGCCGCTGGGTCGGCCAGGCGCCATGGATCGAGCCGCCGGCGCCGGTGTGACCGAAGGCATCCGGTGCCGGCCCGAAGCGATGCAGGCCCGCCTGCAGGTTCCAGCAGACGCCGAAGGCGATTGCTTCGCCGACGAACGGATCGGCGAAGCGCGACAGCTCACGGCGCCCCAGCGCGATGGTTTCAGGCCTGAGGATGGTGACGCCGTCGAGCGTACCACCCTCGGCGAGACAGCCGTAATAGCGCGCCATCGAGCGCGCCGTAGTGATGCCGCCGGCGCCGCCGATCTCCGCCGCGTGATAGGCCGGCGTATCCCAATGGTTGATGTCGCCGAACAGCGGCGGGTTGGCCCATACCGCACGACGCACCGGATCGGCGCGTTGCGCCTCGGTGAGGCCGGCATCCCAGGCGCCACCCATCCCCTCGCCGAAGACGAAGCGACCGACGCGATGCTCCTCCGCCTCCGGCAGGCCGATCCAGGTTTCGAGCCCGAGCGGCGTGGCGATCTCGTCGGCAAAGAACTGCCCGAGGCTGCGGCCGTCGACGGCGCGGACCAGGCCGCCGCAAAGCCAGCCGATGGCAAGCGCATGATAGCAGAGGAAGGCGTCCGGATCGTCAAAGCTCGGTTGCGCCGCGAGGAGGTTCTCGATCCGCTCCGCGTCGCTGAGGTCTGACGGCGACAGCGCCGTTGCGACGCCCGGCACGCCGCTGCGATGCGAAACGACATGGCGGACCTTGATGGCGCCCTTGCCGGCGGCGCCGAAGGCAGGCCAATAGCGGGCGACCGGCTGATCGAGATCGAGCTGGCCGCGCTCGATCAGCTTCAGCATGACACCGGCGAGCAGGCCCTTGGTGCCCGAGAACACCCCGAGCAGGCTGTCGGCGGTCCAGCGTTGGCCCGGCGCCACGAAGCCGCCCCATAGGTCGAGCACCGGTTCGCCGCGCCAGGTGGCCGCAAAGGCCGCGCCGACATCGCCGCGTCGGGTGAAATTGCGCGCGAACTCTTCCGCCACCGGCTCGAAACCGGGCGCCACGAAGCCTTGCGCGCCGGCCTCGGGCGACTGCCAGTTCACGACGGGCGCGGAGCCCACGTCTTCCGATGGTTGCGGCATGGCGCGTTCTCCCTCGTGGGGGAGACTAGGCTGCATCGATCTCAGGGTGGATCAGACGTTCGTCGAGGCCGGTCGGGGGGCAGCGGGCGCAAACGTGCCACCGATGGCCCGCTGCCTTAGTCCCGAAACGTCACGACCCTAGCCGGTTGGGCCAGCGAGGACATTTCAGTTTGACATGTCGCCGATCTGCCGTGCCGACGCCCCCAAAACTAGAAGAACAGGTCGTCCAACCCGTCTCCCGCCTCCGCGACCGCCGGCTCGGAGGCGACCTCGATGCCGGTGAAGGCGTCGTGGACCCGCCGTTCGGCATCCATGGTGTAGCGCTTGCGCAGGGCGGCGAGGAATTCGGCGCGGCTGGTGTCGGCCTCGCCGGCGCTTTCAGCCACCGCCTGGTCCGGGACCGTCGGCTCGATCAGCCCGGCGATGCTCAGTTCGATGTCGCTTAGCGCTTCGGAGATTGCCCCGTGATTGGCGAGGCTGTCGACAGCCTGGATGAGGCGGTCGGCGACCCGCGGACCGTCGTCATAGAGCCCGAGCAGCGCGTTCTTCATCCGCATGCCGACGGATTCGAGCTGGGCGAGCGACGCCGTGGCCTCGCGCTCCAGATCACCGACCCGGCTGGCCCCGGCGCCAGTGGCATGGGTGAAGGCAGCGGAGAACTCTGCCGCCTGGTTGAGGCGCCCCACTGCCTGATGCGCGGAAACCACGGTTTCGCCGGTCAGCGTGCGCAACTGCTGGGCGATGACGTCGAGGGCGCGGCCGCGCGGGCCGAGCTGGGCGCACTTGACTGCAGCGTTGAGCGAAACCAGCCGCATCTTGTACTCGATGTCCTGTACCGCCTCGACGTGATCGAGCAGCACCCTCACCGTCTCGGAGACCGCGCCGGCCACCCGATCGAGCTTTTCGCGCTCGGCTTCGCAGTCGCGCAGCACCGTCACGGCGCGACGCACGGCGCTGTGCAATTCGGAGAGGGCAGAGCGGTTCTCGGCCGATCCATAGACCTCACGGGCATGTTCGAGCACCGCTTCGACGTCGACGGCGAGCTGGGTGAGCGCGTCAGCGCCCGCGGCCATTTCGAGGACCAGGGTTTCGCGAGCGCCGGCGAGCTGCAGGCGCTGCAGCTCGGTGATGGGGGCCGCAAAGCTCTGGCTCCCCTCTCCCCCATGTTCCGCATGGGCCCCCTCCACCGCCCCGCGGGAGAGGATCAGGTCGGCGAGATCGCGCAGGGCGGCCTCGACGTGTTCGACACGCTGGCGGGTGGCGTCGCCAACCTGCAGCGCCATCACAGTGGTGGCGACCTTGTCGGCGATGGCGCGCGACATCTGGCCGGTGACGGCGCTGGAGCGGACCGAGGTCAGGCGCTGTTCGGTCACTTCGACGAGGTCGCGGTCGAGCTCGGCGGCAAGGGTCGAGAGCGTGTCGCGGTGCGCCTCTTCGAAGCCGGCGCGGGCCGTCGCGGCTTCGCCGACCACGATGGTCAGCGCCTCGTAGGTGCGCGAGAAGCGCTGGATGGTTGTGGCAGCCGATTCCGACAGTTGCGCGATATCGGTGGTGAAGACGCCGAAATCCTCGGTTTCGCTGACCACGCTGGCGGCCACGACGCGCGCGTTGATGGCGACGATCCCCATCATCTTGACGGTCCGGCGCAACTCGGAGATCGGGTGCGCCGCACCGCGCAGGGCCTCGACCAGGCGGTTGAGGTCGGCCTGCTCGGCACCCAGGCTAACGGCGATCTCGCCGGCCCGGCGCCCGACCACGGCGAGCCGGTCGGTGGCCTCCGCGAGATCGGGGCCCTCCAGGTCGACCGGCAGGGTTTCAAAGGTCTCGGTGAGCCGCGACAGGATCTCGGCACACTCGGCAAGGCGGCTGCCGACGGCGACGAAGGCGCCATCGATGGCGTCCCGCGGACCTTCGAGATCGGCAGCGATACCGACAATGCGGGACGCCAGCGCCTGGGAGGCGTGATGGTCAGGTCCGAGGGATTGGCCGCCCCCTGCCCCATGCTCTGCATGGTCCCCCTCCTCAGCCCCGCGGGGGACAATTGCCGTGGCGAGATCGAGCGAGGTCATGCGGTGTCCTTTTGCGGGGCACGGGCGGTGTAGGCGGTGATTTCTCCGGCGACGCGGCGGAGCGGCACGACCCTGTCGGCGGCGCCCAGCGCGATGGCTTCCTTGGGCATGCCGAAGACGATGGAGCTTTCCTCGTCCTGGGCGAGCGTCAAGGCGCCGGCCTGCTTCATCTCGAGCAGGCCGCGGGCGCCGTCGTCGCCCATGCCGGTGAGGATGATGCCCAGAGCATTGCGGCCGGCGGCGTAGGCGGCGGAGCGGAACAGCACGTCGACCGAGGGACGGTGGCGCGACACGTGCGGCCCATCGACGATACTGACGGTGTAACGCGAGCCCGAACGCTGCAGGGTCATGTGGTGGTTGCCGGGGGCGATCAGCACCCGCCCGGCTTCGACCAGGTCGCCGTCCTCGGCTTCCTTGACCTGCATCTGGCAGATGCCGTCGAGGCGGCGGGCAAAGGCAGCAGTGAAGCGCTCGGGCATGTGCTGCACGATGACAATGCCGGGCGTCGTGGCGGGCAGCAGCTGGAGCACGTCGCGCAGCGCTTCGGTGCCGCCGGTGGAGGCGCCGATGCAGATCACCGGCGCGGTGGTGGGCATCGACGCGGCGGCAGACGCCGCGCGGACGGCGGAGCGCGACGGGATCACCGCATCGGCGGTGAGCTTCTTTTCGACGGCCAGTCGGGGGGCGGGCGGACGAATCCGTCCCTTCAGCCGTGCATGCGCGGCGGCGCGGGCGGCGTCGCAGATGCGGACCCTGGAATCGTGCAGGAACTGAGCGGTGTCGACACGCGGCTTCTGCACCACGTCGACGGCGCCGGCCTCGAGCGCCTCGAGCAGCGTGTCGCTGCCTTCACTGGCATGCGACGAGCAGATCACCACCGGGATGGGGCGCTGCGACATCAATTTGCGCAGGAAGGTGATGCCGTCCATGCGCGGCAGCTCGATATCGAGGAAGATGACATCGGGCACCTCGGCGCGGATCCGCTCCACGGCGATGTAGGGATCGGCCGCCGTCGCCATCACCTCGAGCTCGGGATCGGAAGAGATGATGTCGCTGAGCGTGGTGCGCACCGCGGCGGAGTCGTCGACGATCAGCACGCGGATCTTGCGGTCGGTGGCAGCGGGGTCGGACATCGCGGCGCCCTCAGAGCTTCTGGAACACGGCCGGAGCGACCTGGCGCACCGCCAGCGAGGTGCCGATCATCGACTCGGAATGCCCCAGCACGAGGTAACCGCCGGGCCGAAGGTGGTCGACGAGCCGGGCGACGACGGCATCCTGGTCGGCCTTCTCGAAATAGATCAGCACGTTGCGCAGGAAGATGACGTCGACATCGCGATCGAACGGATAAGCCTGGTCCATCAGGTTGAGGTGGACGAAGCGAACCAGGCGCCGCAGCTCGGGGACGACGCGAACCTCGCGGCGCACACCGGGACGGCGAGCATGCATGAAATAGCGGGCCTGCAACTCGGGCGGCACAGGCGCGATCATCTCGGCGGAGTAGACGGCGCGGCGGCCTTGGGCCAGCACGGCGGTCGAGATATCGGTGCCGAGGATAGCGAAGCGGAAATCGTTACGCCGCACCTGCAGCTCGTCGAGCACCATGGCCAGGGTATAGGCCTCAGCGCCGGTGGAACTGGCAGCGCTCCAGACCTTGAGCAGCGGGTTGCGCTCCCTTGCCTCGAGCAGGCTGGGCACCATCTGCTCGACCAGGAAATCGAAGTGCTCCGCTTCGCGGAAGAAATCGGTCTTGTTGGTGGTGACGGCATTGATCAGGTGGGTGAGTTCGCGCTCGAGCCCATCCTGCTTGAACAGGAAGTTGCAGTAGCTGGCAAAATCGGGCTGGCCGAGCGCGCGCATGCGCTTGCGCAGCCGGCCCTCGACCATCAGGCGCTTGCCCGGCGGCAGCTTGATGCCGGCTTCGCCCTCGATCAGCTTGGCGATGCGGCCGAAATCGAGCGCGCTGAGGTGATCGTCGGCGTCGTCGGGCGGAGTTTTGAGGGCGAGGCTAGGCATTGGAGCGTTCCAGATAGACGACGACTGATAGAGACGGCCCCCTCCCGGCCTCCCCCATGAAGGGGGAGGTGAAGAGTCGAGCTTGTGGCTTGATCGTGCCAAACACTCGATGCGGCACCTCCCCCTTCATGGGGGAGGATGGGAGGGGGCCGTCTGCTGCAGTCAGCACTGCCATCACGCCGCCTCGGCGACGCCGCCGAGCAGGCGGTCGAGATCGAGCACGGTGACGAAGCTGCCGTTGCGGCGGCCGATGCCGGCGACGGCATGGTCGCGCCAGTTGCCGGAAATAGCCGGCGGCGGCTCGAGCGCATCGGCGTCGAGCACGGTGACCTCGAACACCCGGTCGGTGCGCAGTCCCACCGTCATGATGGCCGTGCCGGCCGTGACGTTGAGCACCACGATACGGGTGTTCTCGGTGTCGTCGGTTTCGGGCAGACCGAGGGTCAGACGCAGGTCGAGCACCGGAATGCCCTGGCCGCGCACGTCGGTCATGCCCAGGAGGTTGGCAGGCGCCTGCGGCAGGCGCGCGACCGGACGCATCTCGAGGATTTCCTGCACCTTCTCCACCGGGGCGGCGAACAGCTCGCCGCTCACCCCGAGCGTCACGTATTGCGGCTTCTCGGCCATGGCGTCTCTCCTCAGGCTGCGCCGCGACGCGTGAACTCCTGGTCGAGTTCGTCGCCGCCATCGTCGATATCGAGGTCGAAACCGCCATTGCCGTTCAGCCTGCCGACGGGGCGGGGGCGCGGCGCCAGGTGCGGCGACTTGGCCATGATCTCGCTGCGGATGCGCTTGGCCGCCGGCTGCTTCCTGGGCGCCTCGGCCGCCGTGTCGCGCACGGCCTCGATGCGGAAGTAGCTGATGGCGTTCTGCAACTGCTCGGCCTGGCTGGCCAGTTCCTCGGACGTGGCGGACATTTCCTCCGCGGCAGAGGTATTCTGCTGGGTGACCTTGTCGAGCTGCTGGATGGCGGTGTTGATCTGTGCGGCCCCGGCGTTCTGCTCGCGGGCGCCGGCAGTGATCTCCTCGACCAGTTCGGCGGTGCGCTGGATATCGGGCACCAGGCGGGTCAGCATCTCGCCGGCCGACTGGGCGGTCTTCACCGTCGTGTCGGAAAGGGTCGAGATCTCCGCGGCAGCGGCCTGGCTGCGTTCGGCGAGCTTGCGCACTTCCGAGGCCACCACCGCGAAGCCGCGACCGTGTTCGCCGGCGCGGGCGGCTTCCACCGCCGCGTTGAGCGCCAGCAGGTCGGTCTGGCGGGCGATCTCCTGTACCACCATGATCTTCTGCGCGATGGTCTGCATGGCAGTGACGGCATCGTTGACGGCGGCGCCCGAGGCGATGGCATCGGCCGCCGACTGGCGAGCGATCTTTTCGGTCTGCTGGGCGTTATCGGCCGACTGCTTGATGGTCGCGGCCATCTCCTCCATCGAGGCGGACGCTTCCTCGGTCGAGGAAGCCTGCTCGGTGGCGCCCTGGCTCAACTGCTCGGCCGTGGCCGAGAGTTCCTGCGAGCCGGCCGAGACATTGTTGGCCGAGGTGATGGCCTCGGCAATGACGTCACGCAGTTTCTCGACCATGCGCTGCAGCGCCAGCCCCAGCGTATCGCGATCGGACAGCGGCTTGGGCTCGACGGTCAGATCGCCGTCGGCGATGCGGTCGGCGATCGCGGCAGTGGCGCGAAGGTTGCCCGTCATGACGTTGACGGTCGCAACGAGATCCTTGATCTCGTCATTGGACTTGATCTCGATGTTCTGGTCGAGATCGCCGAGAGCGACGGCGCTGACCACCTGGCTGATCTTGCCGAGGCCCCGGCTGATGCCGACGATGATCACCGCGGCGGCACTGACGGCAATGATGGTCGAGCCGACCAGCAACGCGGTCAGCAGCAGCGACGAGGAACCGTAGAGGGCCTCGGCCGCCGCGATAGCTTCGTTGAGCTGGGTATTGTTGAGGGCGACGATCTCGTCGAGCCGAGCCACCGACGCCGCCCGGACTTCGGCCGCCTTGCCGGACGCCAGGGCAAATGCTTCGGCATCGAGGTTGAGGGTCGAGAGCCGGCGCACTTCGGCATGCTGCACCAGATAGGCCTCGTAGTCGGCGCCGAACTTGTCGACCAGCGGCTTGCCGACCTCACTGGAGAGCTCACGCAGGGTCGCGGTGTCGGCATGGATAGCGTCGATACCCGCGTCCATCTGCTTGACCAGCGCGGCAATCGCCGCCGGGTCCTGCGTGAGGATCAGGTTCTTTTCGTCGCGCGCCACCTTGAGAGTTGAAACCTCGAGGTCCGCAGCGAGCTGGATGCGCTTGACGTTGCCCTCCATGGCGGCGCTGAACGAGGCGTTGAGCGCACCCAGGTTCATCAGCGCGATGCCCATGCTGACGGCGCTGAGGATGATGACGGCGGCGAAAGCTGCGATCAGCTTGGCCTTGATGGTGAGTCTCATTGGCGTGGCCCCCTAGCCCCGGACGCGCATCCTGCGGTCCTGCCCAAATGCGTTGCGATGGTCGGCGTTCTGCGTCGGTTGCCGGGGCGGTCAGTGCCGCCCCGTATGGTGATCAGGCTGCTCCGCGGCGTGAGAATTCGGCATCGAGGTCGTCGCCCATGTCATCGAGCTCGAGTTCGAAGCCACCGCCGGCCGGCCGGGCCGTTCCCTTCCTGCGCGTCAGGTGCGGCGCCTTGCCGAGGATCTCCTCCTGCAACTGGGCGCTGCGACGAGCGCGCTGCGGGGCGCGATCGTTGGCCGCCAGCTCGACCCGCGGCTGCTGGCTCTGGTCGATGCGGAAGTAGCTGATGGCGCTCTGCAGCTGCTCGGCCTGGCTGGCCAGTTCCTCGGAGGTCGCCGACATCTCTTCGGCAGCCGAGGTGTTCTGCTGGGTGACCTTGTCGAGCTGCTGGATGGCGGTGTTGATCTGGGCGGCCCCGGCGTTCTGCTCGCGGGCGCCGGCAGTGATCTCCTCGACCAGCTCGGCGGTGCGGCGGATGTCGGGCACCAACTTGCTCAGCATGTCACCCGCCGAGCGGGCCGCCTTCACAGTGTCGCCCGACAGGGTGGAGATCTCGGCGGCGGCCGCCTGGCTGCGTTCGGCGAGCTTGCGCACTTCCGAGGCCACCACGGCAAAGCCGCGGCCATGCTCGCCGGCGCGCGCCGCTTCCACCGCCGCATTGAGCGCCAGGAGGTCGGTCTGGCGGGCGATCTCCTGCACCACCATGATCTTTTCGGCGATGGTCTGCATGGCGGTGACGGCGTTGCCGACGGCCTCTCCCGAAGCATTGGCATCGGCTGCCGACTGGCGAGCGATCTTCTCAGTCTGCTGGGCATTATCGGCCGACTGCTTGATGGTCGCGGCCATCTCTTCCATCGAGGCGGACGCCTCTTCGGTCGAGGAAGCCTGTTCGGTGGCGCCCTGGCTCAACTGCTCGGCGGTGGCCGACAGCTCCTGGCTGCCGGACGCCACGTTGCGCGCCGCAGCAGTGACCTCGCTGACCACTTCGCGCAGTTTCTGCGTCATCAGGTTCAGCGCGTCGATCACATCCTTGATCTCGTCGTTCGACTTGACCCTGGCCTCGGCGTTGAGATCGCCAGCGGCGACGGCGTTGGCGAGACCAAGCGCCGCGCGGAGCGATCGCGAGATCGACAGCACGATCCACAGCGCCGCGAGGATGGCGATCGCGGCCGAGCCGACAAGCAGCCCGATCAGCAACGTCATCGAGCTTTCGTAGAGCTGCCTCGCCTCATCATCGGCGGCGTTGAGGATTTCCTTGTTGCGATCGATCATGGCCGTCAGCACGTCATTGGCTTGGCGACGCGCCACTGCGGCGGTGTCGGACGCCTGCGTTGCGTTGTAGTCGCCGCGCTCGACCGAGATATTCACCGCCTTGTCCATGGCGACCACCATGGCGGCATAGGCCTCGCGCGCCGTAGTCACGAGGTTTGCCTCGCCGGCGGGCACGATGCGCTCCAGTGTCGGGAAGAGCTCGGCGAGGCTGGCGACGCCGGTCTTGTAGTCGGCGAACCATTCGTCCTGCTTTTCCGGCAGGGTCGAAGCGAGCAGCACGTTGCGCTGCTGACGAAACACGTCGGTGAGGGTCAGATAGGCCTCGGAGGCGGCCTTGAAGGCCGGAAAAGCCGAGAGGTCGCCGGCGCTGACGCGGTTGGCGAGAGCCCGGGTCAGCGCGTTCATGCTGTCCTCGACCGCACCAAGCGTGCCGCTGCCGTCGGTGGTGGTGACGGCGAGGGCAGCGGTGTCGGTGTTGAGCCCGGCGAGGTCCATCGCCTTGGTCATCTCGGTGCGATAGAGCGCCATCTTGGCCGAAAACTCCGGCAACAGCGCCTTGACTTGCTCGTCGGCCGTGTTGCCCTCAAGCTGGGTGAACAACTGATCCATCTGCCCATACTCGGCAGCGATCTTGCTGGCGTAGTCCTCGATGACCACCGGATCGTCGGTGATGATCATGGCGCGGATACGCGAGCCGAGACTCTCGAGATGCGTCTGCAGCTGCTGCATGGTGATGGTGTTGGCCGAGCGGACGTTGACGATGGTGTCCAGCGACTGGTTCAACTTGTCGAGGTTCTGCAGGGCGATCAGCATGCTGATGCCCGACATCACGATGACGGTGCCGAAGACTGCCGCCAGCTTCGCCTTGATAGTTAGCCTCACGATGCGGCCCTTTCTTCTGCTGGGAGAGGCGAGCCGCTTCTGCGGCCCTCGAGTTCGAAAATGCGATGGATGTCGGGGATGATGATGAAATCGCCCCGACGCTTGCCGATGCCGCGCACGTAGTCGGGCCGCCAGCGCATGCCGACGCGCGGCGCCTCCTCGATGGCGGCGGGTTCGATATCGGTCACGTCGTAGACCTTGTCGGCGAGCACACCGACGACGCTCGGCTCACCCTCGATCTCGGTTTCGATGACCACGATGCGGGTATCCTGGTCGGGCTCGGCGCCCTGCATGCCGAAAGCCACCTTGAGATCGGCCAGCGGCACGACGCGGCCGCGTACATTGATCAGGCCTGCGGCGAACGGCGAGGCGTTGGGCACTGCGGTGACCGGCACCAGATCCAGGATCTCGCGTACGCTCTGCGCCTCGATGGCGAACAGTTCGCCGTCGAGCCTGAGCGTCAACGCGCGCATCGGCTCGGTGAACGCGGTCATGCCGCGGCCCTCCCCTCGGTGTTGCGATACTTCTCCTCGTGCGCTTGGCCGAACGAGACCAGCCGCGAGGTATCGAGGATCAGCGCCACGGTACCGTCGCCCAGAATGGTGGCGCCCGAGAAAGTCTCGAGGTCGGCATGCAGCTTGCTCAGCTGCTTGATGACGGTCTGGTTGTTGCCGATGATCTGATCGACCACCAGGCCGGCCCGCCCCTCGCCCGACGAGATGATCACCACCTTCTGGTAAGTCTCGGGCTCGCCGGGAGTGCTGAACAGGTCGCGCAGGCGCAGGAACGGCACGAGGCTGCCGCGGATATCGAGAAAATTGCGACCGCGCGAATGGGTCGCGACGTCCGCCGGCAGCTCGACGCACTCCTCGACCGCCGACAGCGGGATCGAGTAGCGGCCATTGCCGACGCGCACCAGCATGCCCTCGATGATGGCGAGGGTCAGCGGCAGGCGCAGCGTCGCCGTGGTGCCCTCGCCCGGCCTGGTGCCGAGTTCGATCTTGCCGCGCAAGCCGTCGATGGTGCGCTTGACCACATCCATGCCGACGCCACGGCCGCTCAGCGAGGTGACTTCCTTCGCCGTCGAGAACCCCGGAGCGAAGATCAGCTGGAACAGGTCGTGATCGGCAATGCGGGACTCCGGCGTCAGCAGCCCCTGCTCTTCCGCCTTGGCCCGGATGCGCGCGGCGTTGAGGCCGGCGCCATCGTCGGTGACCGAGATCGCCACCTCGGCGCCGGCATAGACGGCGGACAGGCGAACCGTGCCCTTCACCGGCTTGCCCGCCTTGATGCGCTGCTCGGCGGTCTCGAGACCATGGTCGACCGAGTTGCGGATCAGGTGGACCAGCGGGTCGGCCAGCCGCTCGATCATGGTCTTGTCGAGCTCGGTCTCTTCGCCCGAGGTGATGAACTCGATCTCCTTGTCGAGATCGCGGCTGAGGTCGTGCACCAGCCGCCGGAAGCGCGAGAACAGCGAGCCGATCGGCACCATGCGGATGCCCATGGTGGTGTCGCGCAGCCCCGAGCTCAGGCGCTCCAGTTCCTCCGCGATAGTCTTCAGGTTGCCGTCGGAACTCTGCGCCGCCATCTGCGACAGGCGGGCCTGGGCAATGACCAGTTCGCCCACCCGATCCATCAGCTCGTCCAGCCGTTCGGCCGGGACACGCAGCGAGGTCGAAGCCCGCTCGGCGGTTTCGGCCCTGGCGTCCTTCGCTTCCTTCTGGCCCCGGGCCGGAGCGGCTTCGGCGATCGGCTCGTTCAGTTCGACGGCGGAGAGAGCATCCTCTGCAAGGATGTCGAGCACCGGCGAGAGTGCGGGCTCGGTCGCCTGGGCAAGCGGCTCGATCGACAGCTCCATGCCGTCCTTGAGGAACAGGAAGACGTCGTCGAGCGCCGCGGTCGGGTCGGGATGGGTGAGGTCTACCTGCCAGCCGAGGTGACAAGCCTCGGGGTCGAGCACATCGAGCGTGGGAACGCTGTCGACCAGCGCCGTCACCTCCGCGGGGCCCAGATCGGCGATTTCGCCGAGCAGCAGCAGCGGATTGGTGCCGTGGAGCAGCGCGTCCTCAGGCAGCTTGAAGCGGATGCGCCAGCGGCCGGTCGGTTGCGGCGCGACATTGGCGGCGACAGTGGCGCTCGCCACCATTGGCGCGGCGGGAAAGCGATCGGGCTCGACGATCGAACGCAGCGCTGCCAGAATCGCCTCGCCGGCATCGGTTTCGGCGTCGGGCGTCTCGATCAGGTGATGCACGTGGTCCTTGGCGTCGAGCGCTACGGCGACCAGCTCGGAAGTGATCGGCGACAGGCCCTTGCGAACCCTGTCGAAGGCAGTCTCGAACTCGTGCACGAACGCCGCGACATCGGTGAAACCGAACATCGCGCCAGACCCCTTGATGGTATGCAGCGCCCGGAAGGCGGAGTTGACCAGGTCGGCGTCGCCAGGGTTCTGTTCCAGGTCGAGCAGTCCCTGCTCGAGCTGCTCGAGCAGCTCGCGCGCTTCCTGCCGGAAGGTATCGGCGGGATCGGAGCTCATGCGCCGGTCACCTTCCTGATCACCGCCAGCAACTGATCCTGCTTGAACGGCTTGACGATCCAGCCGGTGGCGCCGGCCTCGCGGGCCTGGCGCTTCAGCTCCTCGTCGGACTCGGTGGTCAACAGGATCACCGGGACGCCCTTGCCGGCGGGGTGCTGGCGGAACTTCTTCAGAAACTCCAGTCCGTTCATGACCGGCATGTTGAGGTCGGTCACCACCGCATGCACCGTCTCGGTGGTGGCCTTCTCATAGCCTTCGAGCCCGTTGCCGGCCTCCAATACGGTCAGGCCGGCGCTCTTCAGCGTCATAGCCACCATCTGCCGGATGGAGGCGGAATCGTCGATGGTGAGGATGGTCTTGCTCATGCCGCCTCGGGGTCAGGGTCCAGGTGGAAAGGGTGGGCACCAATGGCCGGCCGGCGCCGGTGAAAAAGCCGGCACGCACCAGGGCGCGGCCCATCGGCGTGGCGGCATCGGCGGCAAGGCTGAGGGTGCGGCCGTCGGCGACGGCACTCCGGGTCGCCGCGACCAGCAATTGCAGCGTGGCGACGTCGACGCTCTCGACCGCGGCCGTGGTGAGGTCGATGCCCGGATGCTCGGCCAAAGCTTGCAAGAGCTGAGTACGCAGCTCGGAAATATTGCGTAGGGAAAGGTCCCCGCTCAAGTGGAGCGGGTGCGCTGATGGTCGCGACATGGCTTCGTTCTGGCCCCGGACAAGTATGCTTCTGCGATACGTAACGTCTTGTTTTCATGGGACAAAACGGCGCCTCTGGCGGAAACGACGCTTCAGTCGCCCCAGCCCGAAAACAGTCCCCCGCGTCCACGGAATTGCTGTTTGCCCCTAATGACAACGATGATCGTCGCTATACGTTAAGCGCCAATTACCGCTAAGCATTATTTGGCAGAATTGTGGAAACCAAGTAATCAAAAGTATAGTTACGGCCCGGATGAATCGTATCACCCCGCTCCGGCGACTCGGCAGAGTCGTCGCGTGACTCGCGACGAGTCGTCGAATGCTTGCCGCGAGTCGTCGGCGGCGGGTGCCGTCAGCGCAATATTGCCGATACTCGGCCCGGCAGGCGCGCCGACGGCAACGGTTCGGGCGCGCCGGCGAACTTCATCCGGCGCGGGGCGCAGCGGCGAAATCACGATGACTTGGAGCAGGCAGGGGGCGCCTCAGCCCGCGAGGCGGGTATCCTGGGGGATGGCCGTCATCAGCGCCAGGATTTCCGGCCAGCGCAGTTCGAAGGCGGCCACGCAGGCTGGGTCGAAATGCGTGCCGGACAGCGAGACGATCTCGCGACGCGCCTCCTCGATCGGCCAGGCGCGCTTGTAGGGGCGCTCCGAGCAGAGGGCGTCGAACACGTCGGCAATGGCGACGACGCGCGCCTCGATCGGGATATCGGTGCCCGAGAGGCGGTCGGGATAGCCGGCGCCGTCCCAGCGCTCATGGTGGCTCTGAGCGATCAGTTCGGCGGTGCGGATGACCTCCGACGAGCCATGTTCGAGGATGCGGGCGCCGATCGAGACATGGGTGCGCATGATGCGCAACTCTTCCGGCGTGAGCTTGCCGGGCTTACTCAGGATGGCGTCGGCGATGCCGATCTTGCCGATATCGTGCAGCGGCGCCGCGAGGTAGATCATGCGGCAGCGCTCGGGGCCGAGGCCGATCGCGGCGGCGATCATCGAGGAGACCTGGGCGACGCGCGAAACATGCTCGCCGGTATCGCCGTCGCGATACTCGATGGCGCGAGCCAGGCGCCAGATGATCTCTTCCTCGCTCTCGACCAGGTGGCGGGTGGCCAGCTCCACCTCGCGCGCCAGCCAGGCGGCGCGATCGGCGAGTTCGATCTGCGACTGCCGCAAAGCCAGGAGGTTCCGGACGCGCGCCTGCAGCTCGGTGGAGTCGAACGGCTTGTTGACGAAGTCGGTAGCGCCGGCGGCGATGGCGCGCACCCGCAGTGCCGGGGCGTTGTCCGAGGTGACCATGACGATGGGCACCAGCCGGTAGGCCTCCTCGGCGCGCAGGCGCCGGGTCAGCTCGACGCCGTCCATCTCGGGCATGACGTGATCGACCAGCACCAGATCGAACTGGCTGGCGGCGGCATGCGCCAGGGCCTGGCTCGGCAGCAGACAGGCGACGATGTCGATGTTGTCGAGCGCACCGATCACATGGCCGATGAAGGCCAGGCTGGATCGCGAGTCATCGACGATAAGCACACGCACCAGCCGAGCCCCAAAGCGGTGGTTGAACCCCGGCAGCTAAGCGGACCCGGGTTAACAATATCGAAAGCCGCATCGTCACCCGGCGGCGACGTTACATTTGGTTACTGATTTGTATTTGCTCGACAAAGCTTAGACAGGGCGCAGCCAAAGTCGACCGACGGCTCAAAGCTCAGCGCGAGGTCCAGCCGCCATCGATGATCAGGGTCTGCCCAGTGATCAGCGAGGCGGCCGGCGAAGCGAGGAAGGCGACGGCGCCGGAGACCTCGCGGGGCTGGCCGATCCGGTGCAGCGCGGCGATACGTTCGACCACGTCGTCGCGGAAGCCAGGGCGGCCCAGGGCTTCGGCGGTGCCGTCGGTCTCGATGAAGGTGGGCGCCACGGCGTTGACGGTAATGCCGTATTTGCCCCACTCGATGGCCATGCACTTGGTCATATGGGCGACGGCCGCCTTGGAGAGACAATAGATGCCTTCGCCGGGCAATGCGATGAAGCCGGCCTGCGAACTCATGTTGACGATGGCGCCGCCCTTGCCGCGGGCGATCATGTGGCGCGCGACGCGCTGGGCGATGAAGAAGCTCGCCTTGACGTTGAGATTGATGGTGAGGTCGAACTCGTCTTCGGTGAAATCCTCGAGCGGCCCCTCGGTGCCGCCGCCGACATTGTTGACGAGGATGTCGAGCTGGCCGAACGCGGCGATCGCTGCGTCGACCGCGGTGTAGGCCTGCGGCAGGTCCATTACATCCATCTGCAGCGGCACGACGCGGCGGCCGAGCGCTTCGATCTCGGCGCCCAGCTCAGCGCCGGAGGCCTTGTCGCGCAGGCCCAGCGCAACATCGGCGCCGGCATTGGCGAGAGCCAGCGCAATGGCGCGGCCGAGGCCGCGGGCAGCGCCGGTGACCAGGGCGGTCTTGCCGGTGAGATCGTAACTGGGCAGGTCGGTCATCGCATTCCCCCTCATGACGCGTCAGCGTACTATTGCACGGCGGGAGATCACTCGGCGAATTCGCGTTCGAACCAGCGCTTGACCAGGTTCATGACGCGGATCGAGCGGTCGTTGCGCCAGGCGAGGTACCAGGAGCCGGGGCGGGTGACGAGGCCAAGCGGCGCCAGCATGCGGCCCTGCCTGATAGCGTCGGAAACCGCCGGGCCGGGACCGATGGTGACGCCGAGGCCGGCCTCGGCGGCCTGCAGGGTGTAGAACAGAAGGTCGTAGGAGACGAACTCGCGCGGCTGGAGCGTCACGCCGGCTTCGCGCGCCCAGTTGGACCACATGTCGGGCGGCCAGACGGTATCGAGGCGCGGCAGGCTCCACAGGTAGTCCAGGTCGTCCTCGCGGCCCTTCATCAGCATGGGGCTGACCACCGGGCCGAAGGTCTCGGGAGCGACCACGGCGACGGTCATGCCGGCAATCTCGGGCACCGGGCCGACCCCGATGTAAATGTCGATGGAGCGGTCCGCCGGGTTGATCTCGCGGCTCCAGGTGGTGAGGCGCACCGAGGTGCCGTCGAGCAACGCCTCGAGGCTCTGCAGCCGCGGCACCAGCCAGCGCAGCAGGAACGCATCGGGCGCCGTCAGCATGATGGTCTGGCGGTTATGGGCGTGGCGCAGCTGCTCGGTGCCGCGCGCGATCGAGGCGAAGGCCTCCGAAATGGTCGCCGCATACTCGGCCGCCGCTGGCGTGAGGCGGATCGAGCGGTTGCCGCGCTCGAACAGTTCGACCCCCAGCGCGTCCTCGAGATGCTTGATCTGCCGGCTCACCGCGCCATCGGTGACGCGGAGGTCCTGCGCCGCCTTCCTGACGCTGCCGAGCCGGGCCGCCGCCTCGAAGGCGCGCAGGGCGTTCAGCAGGTGACCGGTCTCAACCATTGACGAAAACTCAATCGAACTGCCGATTTGTAAATTGTTGGCCGAGGCCCGTCCAGCCTAGTCTTCCGCCTCGGATGCGAGGCGACAGGCCGCCGGATCCGGGTTCCTCCCTCCCCGGTTTCCGAAGCCTGGCGCTTTCGCGTCCGGACCCCGCACATCGCGATGTCCTCTCCCCCTCTCATAGAGCAGTTTCCTGATGTCCGCTTCGACTCCCCACCGCATCATTATCGATTGCGACCCCGGCCACGACGACATGGCGGCGATCCTGCTCGCGGCATCGCATCCGGCGATCCGGATCGAGGCGATCACCACGGTGTGCGGGAATGCCTCGCTGGACAACACCACGCGCAATGCGCTGCGGATCGTCGAGGCGTTCGGGCTCGACGTGCCGGTGCATGCCGGCGCCGTGCTGCCGCTGCTGCATCGCTACGAGTTCCCGGCGGCCTTCCATGGCCCGTCGGGCATGGACAGCGCCGGGGTCGAGCTACCGCAGACCCAGCGGAAGGCCGATGCGATCGCTGCTGTCGAGGCGATCATCGCCAAGGTCGACGCCAACCCAGGCGAGATCACGCTGGTGGTGATCGGGCCGATGACCAATATCGCGCTGGCGCTGGCCTTGCGGCCGGACCTGGCACAGAAGCTCAAGCAGATCGTCTTCATGGGCGGCTCTGCCACCGAGGGCAACGTCACGCCAGCGGCAGAGTTCAACACCTGGGCCGATGCGGAGGCAGCGCGGATCGTCTTCAAGTCGGGCGCCAGACTGGTGATGTTCGGGTTGAACCTGACGCACCAGACGCTGCTCAGCCGCGCCGACATCGCCGAAGTGCGCGCCGCGGTCAGTGGCGACAATCCGGTGGCCGATATCATGGCGTTCTATTGCGGCACCTATTACGCCTTTGCCGGCGAGGACAAGCCGGGCGCGCCGCTGCACGATCCCTGCGCGGTGGCCTACCTGATCGACCCGTCGATTTTCGGTATCGAGCAGTTGCCGGGCGAGGTGATCATCGGCGACGGCCCGAGCTATGGGCAGACGCTGATCGATTTCCGCCCGCAGGACCCCAGGCACGATACCCGCGTCAAGAATGTCGGCGTCGCCATGACGGTCGATGCACGCAAGTTCACCGAACTGGTAACCCCCGGCCTCATCTGGGGCGCCAGGCGGTTTGCCAAACAGGCCTAGAATTCAGCTACAGGAGAAGGGTGCGTAAAATGAAGATGTGGAACACGGCCTTGGCGATCAGCATGGTGGCGGCGATGACCGCCGTACCGGCGCTGGCCCAGGACAAGACGCTCAACATGATCGTCATCGAGGGCGGCGACACCACGGCCATGCAGGCCGTCGTAGACGCCTACACGGCGGCGCATCCGGGCACCAAGATCAACCTGCAGCCCTATCCGTTCGCGCAGTTCTTCCAGGTGGCGGAACTGCGGCTGCGTTCAAAGGACACCGGCATCGACCTCGTCTATGTCGATGCGCCGCTGGTCGCGAGCTACGCCTCGCGCGGCTTCCTCGCGCCGATCGATGCCAGCATCGATACCTCGACCCTCGTGTCCGCGGCGATCGACGCCGGCAAGTATGACACGACGCAGTTCGCGCTGCCGATCAACAACTCGGCGCAGGTGCTGTTCTACAACAAGAAGCTGTTCGCCGATGCCGGCATCACCGCGCCCGACGGGCTCACCGCCGGCCAGAACGCCAGCCAGGCTGACGTCGATACGCTCGGCTCGTCCAAGCGCTGGACCTGGGAACAGGTGGCCGATGCGGCGCAGAAGCTGACCGTCAAGGATGGCGGCCGGACCACGCAGTACGGCTTCACCGTCGAGCAGTTCGGTGAGCTGTATCAGTTGCAGCCGTTGGGGGAATCGCTCGGCACCGACGTGATCGCGCCCGATGGGGTGACCGCCAAGGGCTATCTCGACAGCGAAGCCTGGGTGAAGGCCGGCACCTACTGGTCCAGCCTCTACAACGAATGGGCGGTGAGCCCCAAGAGCCTTGGCTATGGCGAAGCGGCGCAGCTGTTCGGCAACGGCCAGCTGGCGATGTTCGCCGGTGGCACCTGGAACCTGCCGATCCTGGCTCAGACGGGCGTCGATTTCGGCGTGGCGCCGTTCCCGTACTTCGAAGGCGGCAAGGTACTGACCCCGACCGGCAGCTGGTATGTCGGCGTCAACGCCGCCTCGACCAACCAGGCCGAAGCCTTCGATTTCGCCAAGTTCCTCACCACCTCGGATGAAGGCACGCGCGTCTGGTTCAAGGCGCTGAACCAGTTGCCGGTGAGCAAGCCGTTGCTCGATGAGATCAGCACCTCGGCGGATTTCGACGCCTTCCCCAACAACGTGTTCCGCCTGGGCGTCTATGACTCTCTCAACACCGCCAAGGCCCGCCCGGTGACGGCAGCCTATGGCCAGTTGCAGGACGCCTTCCGCACCGCCTTCGTCGATATGGCGAACGGCGTGGCAGTGAAGGACGCGCTCGAGAGCGCCGTGCAGAAGTTCGAGTCGGCAGCAGCGCGCGTCGCGCGGTAGGTTCGTCTCTCGGATGCCGGTGGCTGTGGCCCCCCACCCCTGTCCCCTCCCCGCAAGGGGGAGGGCGACGCCCAAACCGGCATCTCAGTATGGGTCTCCCTCCCCCTTTCTTGGGGAGGAGGGGACAGGGGTGGGGGTCCGCGGCCACCGTGTTACATGGTGGTCTCCGACACACTAGGTGAACCGCTCTAGATGGTCAGAAGCAAAACTCCCCTCTTCCTGCTCGCGGTGCTCCTGGCGCCGGCGCTGGTTGGCCTCGTGGTGTTCCGCCTCTATCCGATCGCCCTGGCGGTCAGCGACAGCTTCTTCAACATGCTGCGCGGCAACCAGGTGTTTGTCGGGCTCGACAACTACGTCGCGCTGTTCACCGATTCCGCCTTCTGGAAGTCGCTGCAGGTGACGCTGTGGTTCAACCTGCTGATCAACCCGATCCAGATCGCATTGGCCCTGGGGCTGGCGCTGCTCTACGTGCAAAAGTTCAAGGGCGTGGCGTTCTACCGGGTGCTGTTCCTCATCCCGATCGGGGTGTCGCTGCCGACCGCAGTGATCATCTGGCGCATCATGCTGAGCCCGGACGGGCTCGCCAACGGCGTACTCAACATTGCCGGTGTTCCCGGCCAGCCGTGGCTGACCTCGGAGAGTCTGGCGCTCTATTCGATCATCGCCATCGCCACCTGGAAAGGCATCTCGTACTGGATGATCTTCATCATCGGCGGGCTGCAGAACATTTCGCCGGAGATCTATGACGCGGCGCGGGTCGACGGCATCAAGCCGTGGCAGCGGCTGGTGTTCATCACCGTGCCGCTGCTCAGGCCGACGCTGCTGTTCGTCCTCGTGGCGGACGTCTCGATCAATTTCCTCTTGTTCGCGCCGATCTTCATGCTGACCCAGGGCGGGCCGGCGGATTCCACCAACGTGCTGATGTACGAGGCCTTCAAATCCGGCTTCATCTTCGGCGACATGGGCCGGGCGATGGCGATCATCGTCGTCGTGGTGGTGATCCTCCTGTTGATCGTCGGGCTGCAGTTCCGCCTGCTCGCAGGCAAGCCGGAGGGCAAGTGATGGCCGACCCCGCCCTCAAGCTCCGTCGCGGCTTCACGCTAGGCGCCAGGCACCTGGCATATGCGGTGATCGCCTTCATTTTCGTGTTGCCGCTGTGGTGGGCGATCGTTTCGTCGCTGCGGCCGAACACCGAGGTGTTCGCCGACATCTTCCCGTTCACGGTCAACGCGCTGCTGCCTTCGCCGCTGTCGTTCGAAGCCTATACGGGCGTGTTCGAGCGCGGCTTCGGGCTGATCATAGCCAACACCATGTTCGTCGCCATCGTCACCATGATCGGCGGGATGATCGTCAACGGCGCGGCCGGGTTCGCTTTCGCGGTGTTCGACTTCAAGGGCAAGAAGATCATCCTGACGCTGATCATCATCAGCTTCATGCTGCCCTTCGAGGCGATCGCGCTGCCGCTCTACACCGTCACGCTGCAGTTGGGCTGGCTCGATCACGTGGCAGCGTTGATCGTCCCCAGCATTGCCAACGGGCTGGCGGTGTTCCTGTTCTACCAGTTCTTCAGCCAGGTGCCGAAGGACTACCTCGAAGCCGCGCGGCTCGAGGGGGTCAGCTGGTTCAACATCCTCCTTCGCATCTACGTGCCGCTGTCGATCCCCACCTGCATCAGCGCCGGGCTGCTGCTGTTCGTTTTCCAGTGGGAGGCGTTCCTGTGGCCGCTTCTCGCCATGCCGAGCCAGCAGTTCAAGGTGATCCAGGTCGGCATGGCGGCATTCCAGCAGCAGTACCAGACGATCTGGAACCAGCTCTTCGCCGTCTCGGTGATCACCGCGCTCATCCCCATCGCCTTGCTGCTGCCGCTGCAGCGCTACTATGTCCAGGGCCTCGCCGGCGCGGGCATCAAAGGTTAGCTACGGAGTTCTTATGTCCGGCCTCGCTCTTTCTGGCGTCAAGAAATCGTTCGGCGCCACCGACATCATCCACGGCGTCGACCTCAGGATCGAGGACGGCGAGTTCGTCGTGTTCGTCGGTCCCTCGGGTTGCGGCAAATCCACCCTGTTGCGGTTGATCGCCGGGCTCGAGACCACCAGCGCCGGGCGGATCGATATCGGGGCGCGCGAGGTGACCGAGCTCGACCCCTCGCAGCGTGGCGTCGCCATGGTGTTCCAGTCCTACGCGCTCTACCCGCATATGAGCGTCAAAGAAAATATCGGCTTCGGGCTCCGGATGAACGGCATGCCGAAGGCCGAGGTGAACAAGAAAGTCGCCGAGGCGGCGGCGATCCTCCACCTCGATGAGTTGCTGGAGCGCAAGCCCCGGCAGCTTTCGGGCGGGCAGCGGCAGCGCGTCGCCATCGGCCGGGCGATCGTCCGCAACCCCGAAGTGTTCCTGTTCGACGAACCGCTGAGCAACCTCGACGCTGAGCTCCGGGTGCAGATGCGGCTCGAGATCGCCAAGCTGCACAAGACGCTGGGCGCGACGATGATCTACGTCACCCACGACCAGGTCGAGGCGATGACGCTGGCCGACAAGATCGTGGTGCTGCGGTCCGGGCGAGTGGAGCAGGTGGGCACGCCGCTCGATCTCTACGACAACCCGGACAACCTGTTCGTCGCCGGCTTCATCGGCTCGCCGCGGATGAATTTCCTGCGCGCCGTGGCAGGCGAAAGCA
Organism: Devosia sp. A16; assembly: GCF_001402915.1. Taxonomy (GTDB): domain Bacteria; phylum Pseudomonadota; class Alphaproteobacteria; order Rhizobiales; family Devosiaceae; genus Devosia_A. Next base: position 2,852,264 of record NZ_CP012945.1, on the reverse strand, counting down.
GCAATGGCGAACTGACAGTGACTTTGCCGGACTACAACAATGCCACAGTGCCGATGACGATCGCCGCGCCGCCGCGGGCGGGAGCCGAACTCCAGCTCGGCATCCGGCCGGAGCATTTCGACCCCAGGGGCAAAGTGCAGTTGAGGGCGGTGGTCGACGTGATCGAACACCTCGGCGGCGCGTCGTTCGCCTATGCGCGCTCGGAGGACGAGCATCCGCTGACCATCGAGTTGCGCGACAGCCGGCATACGGCAGCGGGCTCGGAACTGGCAACCGGGTTCGATCCAGCGCGGGCCTTCCTGTTCGACAAGGCCACGGGACAGCGGATCCGATGAACAAGTTGACCGAGAGCGAACTCAGGGCGCTGCCCAAGGTCGAACTGCACCTCCATCTCGACTGCTCGATGAGCTTTGCTTCGGTGCATGCGCTCGATCCGAGCGTGACGCCCGAACGCTATCGCGCGGAGTTCCTGGCGCCCCGCAAATGCGTCAACCTCGTCGACTATTTCCGCTATCTCGCGCCGCCTTTGGCCCTGCTGCAGAGCCGGCGGGCACTGACCATCTCGACGATCGACCTGCTGCGCCAGCTCGATGCGGATGGCGTGGTCTATGCCGAGATCCGCTTCGCACCGCAATTGCACCGGCAGACCGGGCTCACGACCGAGGCCGTGGTGGAGACGGTGCTGGCGGCGCTCGACGAGGGGCGGAAGACCTACCCGGTGGAAGCGCGGTTGATCCTCTGCACCCTCAGGCCCGACGACACGGCACAGGGGCTCGAGCTGGTGCGGATCGCAGAAAGCTATCGCGCTCAAGGGGTCGGCGGCGTCGACCTCGCCGGCGACGAGACCGGCTATGGCCTGAGCGAGCACATTCCGGTCTTCAAGCGTGCCGCCGAGCGCGGGCTCAACATCACCGCCCATGCCGGCGAAGCCGGCGGCGCTGAGAAGGTGCGCGAAGTGGTCGAGCAACTGGGCGTGCGGCGCGTCGGGCACGGGGTACGCTCGATCGAGGACGAGGCGGTGATCGCGCTGCTGCTGGAGCGCGACGTGCACCTCGAAGTCTGCCCCTCGTGCAACATCCAGATCGACGTGTTCGACCGCTACGAGGATCACCCGGTGGACCGGCTGGTGCAGCTCGGCGTGTCGCTGGGCGTCAATACCGACGCGCGCGGGCCGACCGACCTGACGTTGACCCAGGAATACGGGCGGCTGCAGCATGTGTTCGGCTGGGATGGCGAGCGGCTCCGGCGGGCAAACCTCGCGGCGATCGGGCGGGCGTTTGCGGACGACGCGACCAAGGCAGCGATCCGGGCACGGCTCGAGGCTTAGATCATCCAACGCACCGCTGGCTGCCATCCCCGCGCCAGTGCATGGGCGCGCTAAGCCACCGTCGTGCCCACCCACCGGCTGTCATCCCTGCGAAAGCAGGGATCCATTCATCCACCCGCGCCAGCCGTGAGTTGGGTCCCAGCTTTCGCTGGGATGACACCGAGTCTGGGGCTCTGTCCGGCGGCAGGTTCGCCAATGGGGTGCCGCCTCCGAACCGTAGTCTCATGCGCGATCATACTCGTATGGTAGCCCTCGACGCTGCGCTGCCCGCTGGGTAGAAAAGGCGCAACAAGATCGAGGGAGCGAAATATGCCGGCGACGACCACCCAACCCTGGCGCAACCGCAGCTATCACCGGCGCTGGCTCCTGGAGCAGGCGGACGGGCTGTTCGGGTTCTTCCAGAATCGGGCCTTCAACCCCAAGGGCGGCTTTTTCGACCTCGACCCCACCGGCAAGCCGCTGAACGCCGCCAACCCGGTGCGCGGCATCCATTCGACGGCGCGCATGGTCCACTGCTTCGTCATCGGCAGCCTGCTGGGGCGGCCGGGCTCGGACCCGATCGTCGACCACGGTATGAAGTTCCTGTGGGAGCGGCATCGGGACGGCAAGGCCGGCGGCTATTTCTGGACCGTCGACAATGACGGGCCGCGCGATGGCCGCAAGCAAGGCTATGGCCATGCCTTCGTGCTGCTGGCCGCGTCGAGCGCCAAGCTGCTCGGCCATCCCCTGGCCGACAGGATGCTGGCCGATGTCACCGAAATCCTCGAGACCAGGTTCTGGGAGGACCAGCACGGCGCCATTGCCGAGGAATTCAACGCCGACTGGTCGCCGATCGCGCCATATCACGGGCAAAACTCCAACATGCACCTCACCGAAGCGCTGATGGCGGCGTTCGAGGCGACCGGGCAGCGGAGCTATCTCGACAAGGCCGAGCGCATCGCCGACCTGATCATCCGGCGCAAGGCCGGCGAAAATGGCTTCCGGGTGGCCGAGCATTTCGACGGCAACTGGCAGGTCGACAAGGGCTATCTCGGCGACCAGATGTTCCGGCCGCCCGGCACGACGCCCGGCCACTGGCTGGAATGGGCCCGCCTGGTGCTGCAACTCTGGGCGCTTGGCGGCAAGCAGCACGCCTGGATGCCGGATGCCGCGGAGGCGCTGTTCAAGCAGTCGATCGTTCTCGGCTGGGACCAGGACAAGGGCGGCTTCTTCTACAACCTCGACTGGAACGACAAGCCGGACATGCGCGACAAGCTGTGGTGGCCGGCCTCCGAAGGCGTCGGCGCCGCGGCATTCCTCTGCGAGCACCGGCCGAGCGCTTTCCACGAGGAGTGGTACCGCCATATCTGGGATGTGATCGCCAGCTCGTTCATCGACGAAACCAATGGCGGCTGGCACGAGCAACTGACCGAGGACCTGAAGCCGAGCTACACGCTGTTCGGCGGCAAGGGCGACATCTACCACGCGCTGCAGGCCTGCCTGATCCCGCTCTATCCGGCGACCGGGAGCCTGACCAAGGGGATCCTGGCGGAGGTTTCGGGACAATAGCAGGCGGCGCGAGCGCCTGTCTCTCCTCCAGGCGGTGGGCTCCGTGCCCACTGCCCTCAGGATAGTTGCGGGAGTTCGGTGCGGGAGCTGTAGAGCCTGATCCCCAGCTCGGTGATTTCCAGCAGCACCAGATGGATGGCGTCGCTGACCGGGGCGAGTTCCGCAGCGGCAGCGGGACTTTTGGCGGCGACCGCCTCGACCGTGCGCTGGAACTCGGCGATATCCTCGTAGACCGCGGTCGCGGTCTCTTCGAGGTCGATCAGTTGCGCTTCGTCGGGCTTTTGTTCCTTTGCCTGCGCAGCGAGCAGGGTCAGCCGCGCCGCTTCCGTGCGCCAACGCTCGATGTTCCTGCCGAAATGATTGAGGCGGTCGGCGATCTCGTTGCTGGACATGGGACACCCTCTTGACGTTGGGGCGTAACGGGCGGGGGGCGGTTTCGATGCCAGGGCTCAAGAAGATTGTCGGGTGTTGACAGATGAGACTATAGTGAGTATTCACTCACTCACCATGAAGCAGATGCGCACCAACCTGTCCGACGCGGACACCCGCAGACAAGCCATTGTCGAGGCCGCGCTGGTGGCGTTTGCCGATGCCGGGTTTCAGGCGACACCGGTCACTGCGGTGGCGGCGGGGGCGGGGATCAGCCAGGCCTATGTGTTCAAGCTGTTCCCGACCAAGGAAGAGCTGTTTGTCGCTGCGGTCGAGCGCTGTTTCAGCCGTATCGAGGCGGTGCTCGAAGCGAGCGCGCAGACGGTGGCCGACGGCACGCCGGACGAGATCCTCTACGCCATGGGCGACGGCTATGCCGGGCTCATCGCCGACCGCAAGATGCTGATGATCCAGGTGCACGCGCAAAGCGCCTCGGATGTTCCGGCGATCCGCGAAGTGCTGCGGGCCGGGCTCAGGCGGATCGTCAGCTATGTCAAGCAGCGCTCGGGCGCCAGCGACGAGGCGGTACAGCGCTTCATCGCCTTCGGCCAGCTCTGCCACCTGATTACCACTGCCGACATCTATGACCTCGGCGATGACTGGGCCCGGCTCCTGGCCCGCAATATCCGACACATGCCGGCTCTCTGACCCGACCGGTTCACGCCCGCCGCAACGACGACGTCCACCACTGGCGCCTTGCCCCGCTTCCGAGCGGGAACAAGGCGTCATTTCCTGAAACCTGAGAGTGAGTGATTGCTCACTCTATGAACTGGAGAAACCTGATGACTACTCAAGTCGCAGCCGCCGCAAATGCGGCACCCACTGGCCGCAGCGGCAACCGCTGGCTGGCTCTGACCTTCCTGGCGCTGGCGCAGTTCCTCGTGGTGCTCGACGCCTCGATCGTCAACATCGCCCTGCCCAGCCTCGGCGCCGGGCTGGGGCTCGACCACAACCTGCTCACCTGGGTGATCACCGCCTATGTGCTGCCGTTCGGCGGGCTGTTGATGCTGGGCGGGCGGCTCGCCGACCGCTACGGACACCGGACGGTATTTCTCGCCGGAGTATTCGGCTTCATCGCAGCCTCGCTCGCCGCCGGATTCTCGGTGAACGGAGCGATGCTGCTCGCTGCCCGCGCCATCCAGGGCGGCTCGGCGGCCCTGCTGGCGCCGGCGGCGCTGGCTCTGCTGATGCAGTTGTTCCCGGCGGACGATGGCCGGGCCAAGGCGCTCGGCATCTGGGGCGCCGTCGCCGGCCTCGGCAGCGTTGCCGGCGTGCTGCTCGGCGGGGTGCTCACCGCCAGCATCGGCTGGTCGGCGATCTTCTTCATCAACGTACCGGTCGGGCTGCTCGTCCTTGTCGCGATCCCGGCGCTGCTGCGCCGCGACGTGATAACCCGCCGGGCGCGGCTCGACCTGCCTGGCGCGGTTACCATCACGCTGGGGATGGTGGCCCTGGTGGCGGCCTTCTCGATGGTGCTCGAAGTCGGCTTCTTGTCGCCGATGACGCTGGGCCTGGGCGCTGGCGGTGTGGCGCTGCTCGCCTTGTTCACCGTGATCGAGCGCCGTGCGGCCGACCCCCTGGTATCGTTTTCGATCTTCGCCAACCGCTCGGTGACGCTGGGCAACCTCGCGGTGCTGCTGATCGGTGGCGCGGTGGTGGGGCTGTTCTTCGTCCTCTCGCTGCACATGCAGAACGTCCTCGGCTACGACGCCATGCTGACCGGGATCACCCAGGTGCCGCTGGCGCTGGCGATGATCGTTGCCGCCGGGGCGCTGCCGCCGGTGATGGCGAGGCTCGGTTCGGCACGGACGCTGGCCGTCTCGCTGGTCATTCTGGCCGCCGGCCTCGTCTGGCTGGCGCTGGCCCCGGTCGGGGCGGATTTCGTGCTGCACCTGCTCGGACCGACCTTCGTGATCGGCGCGGCGCTCGGCGGCGCCTTCATCGCCGGGACCGAGCTCGCGGTGCAGGGCGTCGGCGAGGCGGAAAGCGGGCTGGCCAGTGGGCTGGTGAACACCAGCCAGCAGATCGGCGGCGCGCTCGGCCTCGCCGTGCTGTTCACGCTGGCGACGACACTCACCAACAGCTTCGGCGCGGGTGGCGCAGACGAAATCACCGCGCTCGCGGGCGGCTATTCGGCCGCCTATGTCGGCGCCGCCGGGCTGGCACTGCTCGGCGCGCTGATCGCCGCGCTCGCCGCCCGCAAGTGACACCAGCACCGGCGCTATGGTGCGCCGGTGCCCTTCTCCCAAGGAGTACTGCAAATGACCACCGACACTTTCACCGGCCCAAGCCAGGACAAGTCGCGGAAGCTTGCGCCGCGCTATGTCACCTGGTCGGCTATCGTCGCTCCCGTGCTGGTGCTGACCGGCTGGGCTCTCATCGCCGCAGTGCCCGTGGCCCTGATGACCTGGGGCAGCTGGACCGACAGGCGCTTTCGGGCGCTGCGCTGGTGGAGCGGGCTGACTGCCCTGCTCTACGCCATCCCGCTGGTGCAGTACCTGCTGCGCGCCGATCCCGAGGCGAGCATGTCCTCGATGCTGCACCCGGCGATGGGCATCGCCATTGCGCTCGCCGCCGCAGTGGTGGCGCTGAAGATCTTCAAGACGCACAGCGGCTGAAGGTGCCGGAACGACCGGCAATGACAAGTTGTTCGCCGGCTGCACAAGACTAGTGCTGTCGGCGCGACGGCGTGTTACTGTTGTCTGGCGGAGTGCACGCGAGGGGAACGCGTGAGCTTAGGGGCGTTGATGGCGAGGAGAGGCCATGGCGTCGTTTTGCGGTCTGCGGACCACCCGGAGTCAAGTCGTCGGCACATTCGTCGCGACTGTCATTGCTTCCACAGCATTGCTGACATCGTTCGCCCAGGCGGGCGAGGCAATCTTCGCGCCCGGCGAGCCTGTCGTCACCGGTTTTTCCGGCGTTGTCCCGCCGGCGACGCCTCCCGGCAGCGGCGAGCCACTCGACTACACTTTCATCGACCCGGCCGGCCACTCGATGGTGATCCAGCAACTGCAGCCGGATGGACCGCCGACCGGTCAGCTGATCCCCGCCGAGCCGGTGTTCTCGGCGACGGCCGCCGATGTCGGACAGACCTTCGGGGTGGCGCTCGACGATGCGCCCGCGTTCAGCGGCGCCGCGGCGCCCAACATCTATCTCGCGGCCAGCTCGGCGTTCGGCCTCAACATCGTGATGCCGGATGCCGACGGCAATCCGGTCCGCAGCAAGCGCGGTGCGCCCGGAGCGACGTTCATGCCCGGCCAATGGGGCAGCGCCGGCGGTGCTGAGGGTTATCCCGGCAGCATCTGGAAGGTCGACGGCAGCACTGGCGAGATCTCGCTGTTCACCACCATCGCGGCCAATAGCGGGGCCGGGCTCGGCAACCTGGTGTACGATCCGGCCAGCGCGCAGTTCTTTGTTTCCGACCTCGATACCGGGCTGATCTACCGGCTGGCGGCGGACGGCACCATCATCGATACGTTTGACCACGGCGTCAGCGGCCGGCCGACGCACGACCTCGAGGCCATCGCCGACGACGGCAGCGCCATGTCGGTCACCGATCCCGCCTTCGACAGCGAAGATCCGGCGACCTGGGGTTTCACCCAGCCGGAGCGCCGAGTGTTCGGTCTCGCTGTCAATGGCGGGCGCCTCTACTACGCCGTCGCCGCGCAGGTCTGGTCGGTGCGCATCAATGCGGATGGCAGCTTCGGCACAGCGCGCTGGGAACTGGATGTCGCCGACCTGCCCACCGGCAACGAGATCGCCAGTATCGTCTTCGACCCACAGGGTCGGATGATCCTGGCGCAGCGCGGCCCCCACGCCGGCAGCTACGATTATTCGGTGTTCGCCACCCCGTTGACCTCATCGGTGGTGCGTTACGAGCGCGAGTTCCCGGACGACCCGACGACGCCAGGCACCTGGGTGGAGACGCCCCACAGCTACGCCATCGGCATGGCGCCGCAGGGCAGCAACGCCTCCGGCGGCATTGCGCTCGGTCCGGATCTTGACGAGGAAACGGGGGCACTGAGCGGCGCCTGCAGCGCGTATCTGTGGTCGACCGGCGATGCGCTGCGCGATAACCTGAACGTCGATGCGCCGCTCGATCCGCCGACCCAGGTGCATGGACTGCAGGGCAATGCCCTGGCGCTGGTGCGGCCGCAGAACGACCCGCCGACGCTGTCTTTCTTTGCCGATTACGACGGCAATACCGATGATGACCAGGCCACCGCGCAGGGACATGTCGGCGCTGTCGCCATCTGGCAGGTCTGCGAGGGCGCACCCGAGACCTATGTTCCGCCGCCAGCCTTCCCGCCGCCTCATTACGTGCCGCCGAGCCATGAGCCGGAGGCGAGCGAGCCCGATGTGCCCGGTGAACCCGAGTACGGCAACCTGACGCTGGAGAAATGGGCCAAGCCGTTCTTCTGTGTCGACAGCGGCGCCGATTGGTGGTGCAACTTCACCATCCGGGTCGAGAACACCGGTACGGTGCCCTATTGGGGTCCGGTGGTGGTCAACGACCACCTGCCGGCCAACAATCCGGGCGCCGGCATGAGCTTCTGGCCGCAGCCGCCATGGGCGTGCAGCCCGACCGGACCGACGGCCTATCAGTGCGTTACCGGCCCGGTGCTGCTCTATCCCGGCGACGGCGTGGTGCTGCATGAGGTGGTGAAGCTGCCCAAGGCGCTGGTGAACTACTGCCACCTCGCCAATGCGGCCGAGCTCGACTGGTTCTGGGGCCATGACGACGATCCGAGCGACGATTTCAACATCGGCGTGGCGGGCATCAAGGCGCCCGGCTGCTTTGCCGTGCCCGGCAGTGACCTGCTGCTCCAAAAGACCGCGGCGCCAAGTTGCGCCGATGCCGGCGCGACCTGGAACTGCTCGTATCTGGTGACGGTGCAGAATGTCGGGCCGGGCAACTACTCGGGGCCGATCACGGTCACCGACACGCTCGGCCTCAACGCTCCGGCGACGACGCTCGGGCCGTGGGCCTGCGGGCAGGCCGGCCCGGTGCTGACCTGCAACATCACCGCGCCACCGATCAACGCGCCGCCCGGCTGGACCTCGGGGTTCCTCGTGACCTCGCATGTGCCGAAGGGCATCGTGCCGGCGCTCTGCGGCCTCGACAACAAGGCCAGTATCAGCGCGCCCGCCGGAGGTTCGCCGAGCAACCTCGTCGCCGGCAACGACTTCGACGCGGTCACCGCACCGATCCCCGATCCGGCCTGTGCCGGGCCGGGGCTCAATACCGACCTCAAGATGCAGAAGGCGCCGCTCGGCTGTTCGCCTTACTTCTATGGGGTCAACGGCTACCTCTGCAAATGGCAGATGACGATCAGCAATGTCGGCACCGACCCGTATCTCGGGCCCCTGTCGTTCGTCGACAGCTCGGCCGGCGTGACGGCCAATGAGTTGACCTTCCTCTACCCGTTCTGCACCGGCACGGCGGTGACGACCTGCACACCGCCGGGAGCGGTGGCGATCAATCCCGGGTCGCCGATCGTCATCCCGTTCCACACCTTCATTCCGGACGGGCCGAGCGTCTGCTCGGTGACCAACAATCTGTCGTTCCTCGCGCCGAACCCGGGCTCACCGCCCAATCCCAGTGGCAACGACTCCGATACGGTCGGCCAGGCGCTCCCCAACCCGGCGTGCGTCGCGCCGGGGGCGCCCAAGCTCAACGTCCAGAAGACCGCGACCGGCTGTGCGTCGGATCCATCCAGCGAGGACTGGCTCTGCGACTTCGATATCACCGTGTTCAACTATGGGGGTGGCCCGCAGCCGGGGCCGATCCAGGTCAAGGATTTCAACGACAAGCCGACTACCTTTGCGGGCGCGGCGTGCATCCCTTCAGGGATCGATCAGTGGCTCTGCACCCGTCCGGCGGCGTTGCCGGCGCTGTCGAACTGGACCTTCCAGGCGACCTCGCGCGTCAACCCCAACAGCGTGACGCTGGCCGACTGCAACGTGATCAACACCGTGCTGATCACCAATCCGGCCGCCGGGGGCGACCCGGGCTACCTCGCCCAAGCCACCCAGAAGGTGCCGCAGCTGTTCATCAATCTCGGGCCCGGCCCGGTCGCGGTGTATTGCGATCCACCGAGCCTCAAGTTGACCAAGGCCGCGGTGAAGACCGTCAAGGCAGGTGACGGCTACGACGCGACGTTCACCGTCAGGGCGACGTCGACCGGACCCGACCCCTATATCGGCACGGTCGAGGTCGACGAATTGCTGCCGGATGGGACGAGCTTCGTCTCCTCCAGCAACTGGACGTGCGTGCCCACCACCGACAACGACATGCACTGCTCGTCGACGTTCAAGACCATCCCGGTGGGCAAATTCACCGAGATGACGATCACCATCCACATCCCAACCGATGTGGCGGTGGCGGCTCAGTGCAACGTCGTCAACACGGTGAACGCGTCGATCTCGGCGGCGGTGCTGCACAGCGACGAGGGGGTGCAATACACCGCCTCGGCCGCCGCGCAACTGCCGGCCAGCGTCTGCCGACCCGGGGCGGAGCCCGAACCCGAGCAGTGCCCGACCAAGCAGATGAAGCCCGATGGCAGCTGCTGCGAAGCCGGCACGCAATGGAACGGCAAGCAATGCGCCAAGCCGCGGCCGACGGCCCCGAAGTGCCCGGCGGACAGCCACCTGAACGATGCCGGCAAATGTGTGTGCGACGCGGGGACCCGCGGCGATCCAGGCGAGTGCGAGCCGATCCAGTCGACGCCGAGCTGCGACTTCCGCGACAGCCGGCTGGTCAATGGCGAGTGCGTCTGCAAGCCCGGCACGCACGGCAACCCCGGCAAATGCCGCCCGGATGTGGTGGAGGAACCGGTCTGCCCCGATGACAGCCGGTTGCGCCGCGGTGAATGCGTCTGCCTGCCGGGGACGATCGGCAAGCCGGGCAGATGCCGGCCCGAAGTGATCGAGCCGATCTGCCCCGACGACAGCCGCCTGCGGCGCGGTGAGTGCGTCTGCCTGCCGGGGACGGTCGGCAAGCCGGGCAATTGCCGGCCGGAGGTGATCGAGCCGATCTGCCCCGACGACAGCCGCCTGCGGCGGGGCGAATGCGTCTGCCTGCCGGGGACGGTCGGCAAGCCCGGCAATTGTCGGCCCGACGTGATCGAGCCGATCTGTCCGGACGATAGCCGCCTGCGCCGCGGTCAGTGCGTCTGCCTGCCCGGCACCAGCGGCGAGCCTGGCCAGTGCCGGCCGGATGTGGTCGAGGAACAGCCCCAGGCCTGCCCTGAGGACAGCCGGCTGCGCCGCGGTCAATGCGTATGCATCCCGCCGACCACCGGCAAGCCGGGAGCGTGCAAGGCACCGGTGCTCGAGTTGCAGCCACTGCGGCCACGGCTCGAGGTTCCGACCATCAACTGAACTTTGGGCCGGCCACGTTATGTGGCTGGCCCTTCCGCCGAAATGTCGAGGCAGCCGTCCCCTCTCCCTCGCGCACGCTCTCGCGTGCGCTAGGAGGGGAGAGGGCTAGTGCAGCTAGGACCGCGAGGTCCGTAGCGGAACCAGGGTGAGGGGTTCAGCTTCTCAGCATGCTGGATCGTCCAGCAGGTGGCACCGCTTCAACCCTCCTCCGGCGCTTCGCGCCACCTTTTCCCCTCACGGGAGAAGGGACGTGGCTGCCTGCGTCGGCGAATGCCCTCACTGCAGGTGCGGCTTGCGCAGGAAGCTGTTGCGGTCCGCCGATTTGATGCGCACCCAGGTGTCGCGTCCGTCGCGGACGACGCGCATCGGGAACTCGGCGCCAGCCGGGCCGCTGCTCCACACCTTGCGATAGAAATCGGCGAGACTCTCGACCTCGCCGTCACGCACATCGGAGATCACGTCGCCCTGGCGCAGGCCGGCCTTGGCTGCCGGACCGCCATCGGCGACGCTCATCACCACCACCTCGCCGTCACTCTCGGCGGAGAACACCCCGAGCCATGGCCGTGGCGGACGGTTGGGCTCGCCGCGGGTGAGCAGATCGTCGAGAATGGGACGCAGCAGGTCGATGGGGACGACCATGTTGATGTCGGCGGTTTCGCCGGCACGCAGCATCTGCAGGCGGAGCGAGCCGACGCCGAGCAGCCGGCCATCGGCGCCGATCAGTGCGGCGCCGCCCCAGGACGGGTGCGCCGGCGCAGTGAAGATCGCCTCGTCCAGCAGATACTCCCAATAGCCGGCGAATTCCTGCTTGGCGACGATGGTGGCGCGGATCGAGCGGCCGGTGCCGTCGGCGAAGATCACCGCATCGCCGAGCCGGGCATCGGCGGAGCTGCCGAGCTCCAGCGCCGGCAGATCGAGGGCGCCGAGCGCCTGCACCAGGCCGAAGCCCGTCTCCTGGTCATAGGCGAGCGCATGAGCCGCGACCACGCGACCATCGTGGGTAGTTATCCACACCTCTTCGGCCTCGGTAATCAGGTAGCCGATGGTGAGTACCAAACCGCTTTCGCGGATGACGACGCCGCTGCCCTCGCGCACCGTGCCCAGCGCCGCAGCGGTGAAGGCATCGTCGGGAATTGTTGATCGGACGGCCACGACTGACCGCAAGGTCGGATCGATATCCATGCTCTTATCCTGATTGCGGAGGGTGTAACGCGGCCTGAAGGGCACGCGATATTGCTCCAAGGTAGGCACTGGCAGGTGCGGTCGCAAGACCCCGCGACGGAGCGAACCCTGAGGTACGTGTTGCAGAAGGGCGATTTCTGTTCAATGCTGCACGGGTCGACACACAAGGCGGACAACAAGAGCCGCCAACGAGCCGTGACTAGGAGAGACTGCCTAAACGAGGAGGAGAATCCAGCATGACTATCAAGAAGTTGAGCCGTCGCGACGTCCTGAGGGGGACGGTTGCCACGGGCGCCGGACTGCTTGCCGCGGGGAGCGGTCTTCCGGTCTTCGCGCAGGACGCTGCGCCCAAGCCTGACGAGGCCCTGCCGGTCGGCGGCTCGGGAAAACTCACAGTCATTCATCGTACCGAGTATTTCGAAGCGGCGCAGACGGCGTTCCGCGACACCGTGCAGGCCTTTGCCGACAAGAAAGGCGTGCAGCTCGACATCTCGACCACCAACCCGGAGTCGTTCGGCGACTTCATGGGCAAGATGACGGCGGCGGTGAAGGCGGGCAACCCGCCGGATTTTGCCTATACCTCGAACGTCTCGATCTCGCAGCTGCACCTGCTCGACCTGGTCGAGGACATGACCGACGTGGTCAACGAGGCGGTCAAGCTCTACGGCGAGATCATGCCGGGACTCAACGCCGCCAAGACGGCACAGATCGACGGCAAGTGGTGGGCCGTGCCGCTGATCGGCACGACCACCGGCTACTATGCACGCGGCGACAAGCTCAAGGAAAAGGGCATCGATCCCGCTTCGCTCAAGACCATCGTCGATCGGCGTGAGGCGGCGCTGGCGATTTCCGGGCCCGACTTCTACGGCTGGGGCTTCACCCCGAACCAGTCCGGCGACGGCTTCGGCTTCCTGATCTCGGTGGTGCAGGCCTATGGCGGCTCGTTCACCGACGAAACCGGCCAGGTGGTGAAGTTCAACACCCCCGAAACCGTGCAGGCCTTCGAGTTCCTCCGCGAAACCTATGACCGCAACGGCAAGTATGCCGCCATGCTGCCGCCGGGAATCGAGAGCTGGAACGACACCGGTAACAACGAGGCGTACCTCGCCGGCCAGATCGGGTTCACGCAGAACGCCTTCTCGATCTACGCCCAGGCCAAGCGCGACAACAACCCGGTCTATCCCAACACCCTGCTGCTGCGCGCCCCGACGGCGATCAACGGCGACAGCCGCGATGGCGGCAATGTCGGCGGCTGGATGACCGTGTTCAAGGGCGCGCCGAACGCCGCGCTGGCCAAGCAGTTGGCGCTCGACCTGCTCGATCCGGCCAACTTCAACAAGATCGCCTCGCTCGGCAGCGTGCTGTTCACGCCGGCCTATGCGAACCTGTGGACCGACGAGCTGATGTCGGCCGAGCCGAACCTCAAGACCATCAAGGAGGCGGTCAGCGTCACCGATCCGTTCCTCGGCCAGTCGTGGCCGGCGAACCCCAATGCCGGCGTCGACGCCATCCGCGCCCAGGGCGTGCTGGAGCAATCGGTCGGCAACGTCATCTCGGGCCGCATGTCGCCCGCCGATGCGGTCAAGGACGCGCACCAGAAGATGGTGGATCTGTTCGAAGAAGGCGGGATCATGCAGCCCTGAGGCTGCACTGCTTCCGGCCGGAGGGCTGCCGCGCAGCCCTCCGGTCCCCCGATGCCCGGCCACGAGCGTCACATTGTGACGCCCGGCCGCGCCCAACTCCTGCACCCCGGCGACGGGTGCTCAGCTGGAAGGAGGCTTGACCATGGACAAGCGCATCTCTCTCGACATGCCCGTCAGCGGCACAGCAGCCGCGCGTCCGCGGTTCAGGCTCAAGAACATCCTCGGCCGGGACTGGCGCATCGCCTACCTGTTCGTGCTGCCGATGGTGGTGCTGATGGCCGGGCTGATCTTCTGGCCGTTCATCAGCGCCATCCTGATGTCGATGACGACATTCAACTTCAACACCGGCGAAACGGTGCAGGTGGGCCTGAGGAACTACCAGCGGCTCTACACCAATTCGGACTACCTGCTGAGCCTTTCGAACACGATCAACTTCACCTTCTGGTCGCTCAGCATCAAATTCGTCACCGGCATGACCATCGCCATGATCCTCCACTCCAAGTTGCCATGGCGCAACCTGATGTCGGCGATCATGCTGCTGCCCTGGATCGTGCCCGAGATCGTCACGGCGCTGGCCTGGAAGTCGATCTATGACCCGCTGTTCGGCGGCCTCAATCCGATCCTGCAGGGCGCCGGCATCATCGACCGTCCGCTCGGCTGGTTGTCGGATTCCAACCTCGCGCTGGGCAGCGTGATTGCGGTGAACGTCTGGAAGGGTATCCCGTTCTTCACCCTGCTGCTGCTCGCGGGCCTCAAGGCGATCGACACCGAACTCTATGAATCGGCGGAGGTCGATGGCGCCAATGCCGTGCAGCGCTTCCGCTACATCACCCTTCCGGGCATGCGCTACGTGATCCTCGTGGTGCTGCTCCTGAGCTTCATCTCCACCTTCAACCAGTTCGGGCTGATCTTCCTGATGACCGGCGGCGGGCCGAGCGGCGCCACCCGGCTCTACTCGATCCTCGCCTACGAAAAGGCCATCGGCTCGCTGCAATACGGTCCGGGCAGCGCCATCGCGCTTTCCGTCGCGCCGTTGATGGCGTTCCTGATCTATCTGCTCTCCAAGTACATGCGGCACGACGAGCGCGCCGCTGGCGTGCAGAAGAAGGGGCTCGGCATCGGCAAGTTCTTCGGCGGGCTGTTCAGTTTCGTGCTCGACATCGTCTTCTGGCCGTTCGACATGCTGAACCGCGGCATCGAGGTGCTGGGCCGGGCGCTGCGCAAGCGGATGACCGGTTCGAGCGAGAAGCCGGTGTTCAAGCCGCAGGGGCGCGAGCGGATGGGAATCGGCATCCGCATCCTGATCCTGCTGCCGATCATGGCGTTCGTCTTGTTCCCGTTCTACTGGGTGCTGATCACCTCGTTCAAAACCACGACGCAGATCAGCCAGCGCCAGTCGATCTTCTGGCCGAACCCGCCGACGCTGAACCAGTACCAGGAGCTGATCTTCGGCTCGCCGTTCCTGCACTGGCTGGGCAACTCGATCCTGATCGCAGCCTTGAGCACCATCATCTCGGTGGCAATCGCGGCGCTCGCCGCCTATGCGCTGACCCGGCTCAAGTTCCTCGGCGCGGGGCTGCTGACCACGGCCATCCTCATCACCTACCTGCTGCCGGGAACGCTGATCTTCATCCCGCTCTATCAGACGCTGAGCGACCTGGGGTTGATCAACAGCTATGGCGCACTGCTCACCACCTATCCGACCTTCCTCGTCCCCTTCGCCACCTGGGTGCTGATCGGCTATTTCCGCTCGATCCCGGTGGAGCTCGAGGAAGCGGCGATGATCGACGGGGCGAGCCGGCTCTACGCCTTCGTGCGCATCACGCTGCCGCTGGCGGCGCCCGCGCTGCTCTCGGTGGCGCTGTTCGCCTTCACCAACGCGTGGAACGAGTTCCTGTTCGCCTTCGTGTTCATCACTTCGGAATCGCTGCGGACGCTGCCGATCGGGCTGCAATCGATGGTGGTGGGCGACATCCTGCCCTGGGGCGAGTTGATGGCGGCCTCGCTGCTGACGGCGATCCCGGTGGCGGTGCTCTACATGTACGCCCAGCGCTTCCTGGTGGGCGGGCTGACGGTGGGGGCGGTGAAGGGATAGCGTTACTGCTGGTGCCTCAGCTTCCCTTATCCCCTCACGGGAGAAGGTGGCGCGAAGCGCCGGATGAGGGGTGAACATGGTGGCATGCTGGATAAGCCAGCATGCCGAGAGACCTCACCCCTCACCCAGCTCCGCTAGGCGGCAAGCCGCCAAGCTTCGCTCCCCTCTCCCCTGAGGGGCGAGGGGGCAGCCCCGCCCGTCGTCGCCGTCAACTGTTCCATCGAGCTCATCCGTGACCGCCACCCCCACCATCACCGCCCTCCGCGTCGTGCCCGTGGCCGGGGAGGACAGCATGTTGCTGAACCTCAGCGGCGCGCATGGGCCGCTGTTCACCCGCAACATCGTGATTCTCAGCGACAGCGCCGGCCGCACCGGGCTCGGCGAAGTGCCGGGCGGCGAGGCGATCGCGCGGACGCTCGAGGATAGTCGCGAGCTGGTGGTGGGGCGCGAGGTCGGCGCCTATCGCTCGGTGCTCCGGCAGGTGGGCGAAGCCTTCGCCAGCCGCGATGCCGGTGGGCGCGGGGCGCAGACCTTCGACCTGCGTGTCACCATCCATGCGGTGGCGGCGCTCGAATGCGCGCTGCTCGACCTGATGGGGCAGTTCCTCGGCGTGCCGATGGCGGAGCTCCTGGGCGACGGGCAGGTGCGGAACCGGGTCGAGATGCTGGGCTACCTGTTCTATGTCGGCGATCGCCGACGGACGCCGCTCGACTATCGCGCGTCGGGCCGCGGCGACGACTGGGAGCGGTTGCGCGACGAGGCGGCGCTGACGCCCGCGGCCATCGTCCGGTTGGCCGAAGCGGCGGAGGCCCGCTACGGCTTTCGCGACTTCAAGCTGAAGGGCGGGGTGCTGGCGGGCGACGTGGAAGCGGAGGCGATCGAGGCGCTGGCCGAGCGCTTCCCCGCGGCGCGACTGACGGTCGACCCGAACGGGGCTTGGTCGCTCGACGAGGCCGTTCGGATCGCCAACCGGCTGAAGCCGATCCTCGCCTATGCCGAGGACCCGTGCGGCGCCGAGGCAGGCTTCTCCGGTCGCGAAGTGCTGGCCGAGTTCCGGCTGAGGACCGAAATGAAGGTCGCAACCAACATGATCGCAACCGACTGGCGGCAGCTGGGGCACGCCATCACGCTCGGCAGCGTCGACATCCCGCTGGCCGACCCGCATTTCTGGACGCCGCGCGGCTCGATCGACGTGGCGAAACTCTGCCAGCGCTGGGGGCTGACCTGGGGCAGCCACTCCAACAACCATTTCGACATCTCGCTGGCGATGTTCACCCAGGTCGGCGCCGCGGCGCCGGGGACGATCACGGCGCTCGACACGCACTGGATCTGGCAGGACGGGCAGCGGCTGACAGCGGAGCCGCCGCTGATCCGCGATGGGCACGTGGCGGTGCCGGAGCGGCCGGGACTCGGCGTGGAGCTCGACGAAGCGCAGCTCGAGGCGGCGCACCAGCGCTATCGCGCACTGCCGGCGGGCAGCCGCAACGATGCGGCAGCGATGCAGTACCTGATCAGCGGCTGGACGTTCGATCCGAAGCGGCCGGCTTTGGTGCGCTAGGCGTGCCTGATTGACAGAGACGGCCCCCTCCCGGCCTCCCCCATAAAGGGGGAGGTGAAGAGTCGAGGCTTGAGCTTCAATCGTGCCAAACGCACCAGCGGAGCACCTCCCCCTTTATGGGGGAGGATGGGAGGGAGCTGTCTGCCAGCAGTCAGCACCCCTCACTCGAACCAGGTCGTCCCCGGATACCGGTGCTGCCGCGCCACGTCCTCGTTCAGTTCGAGCCCGATGCCGGGGCGGTCGGTCAGCTTGATCCGGCCGTTCTCGATGATCTCGCCGCCGTCGGTGATGGTTTTCCAGTAGTCGCGGTGGAACCAGTGGAATTCCAGCACGAGGAAGTTCGGCACCGTGGCGCAGACCTGGGCCGAGGCCATGGTGCCGATCGGCGACGACACGTTGTGCGGCGCGAACGGGATCGAATAGAGGTCGGCCATCTCGGCGATCTTGCGGCACTCGCTGAGCCCGCCGCATTTCGGGATATCCGGCATGATGATATCGAGCGCCTGCTGCTCGAACACCTTTCTGAAGCCGTGGCGCAGGTAGAGGTTCTCGCCGCCGCAGATCGGCACGCTGGTCGAGCGGGTGATCTCGGCCATGGCGTCGATATTCTCGGGCGGGATCGGCTCTTCCAGCCACATCAGCTGCAGGTGCTCGAGATCCCTCGCGAGGCGGATGGCGGAGTGCTTGTCGAGCCGGGTGTGCAGGTCGCACGCGACCTCGACCTCCTTACCGGCCGCTTTCACCACCATCTCTGCCAGCTGCACCATGCGGTCATGCTCCCACTTGTTGGGAGTCATGTTGAACCTGTCCTTCTCGTACCAGCCGGTCTCCGAGCCGGTATGGCCGTAGGCCCGGATGTCGAGATCGACCTTGAGCGCCGAGAAGCCGGCTTCCAGCACCTTGTCGACCTCGGCCTGCACTTCGTCCATGTTCATGCCGGGCGACACTTCGCAGTCGCAATAGACGCGGATGTCGTCGCGGAACTTGCCGCCCATCAGCTCGTAGATCGGCACTTTCAGCGCCTTGCCCTTCAGGTCCCACAGCGCGATCTCGATACCGGTGAGGGCGGTGATCAGCGCGCCGGCGAAGCCGCCCTCGAACACCAGGCTGCGCCGGGTCTCCTCGAAGATCGCATCGATGGCGAAGGGGTCGCGGCCGATCAGCCGCTCTTCCAGCTCCTTGATGATGGCGATGGCCTGGTAGCCACCGTGCACGCATTCGCCGAGCCCGGTGATGCCGGCGTCGGTCTCGATCCTCACCCACAGATGCATGCAATGGCCGCTCGTCGCCGCCGTCTTCACCGAAGTGATCTTCACGTCGCCTCTCCCTCACTGTCGTCCCCCGATCCTCTTCGAGGGACGTACATCAGGTTACAGCCCGAGACTGTGTTGGCAACCGTCGATCGGGCAGAAGAGGCTACGCCGAAAGTCGCACACGGCCGCAGGCGTTCCGAGGCTGGCTACGGCTGGGGTAGGCGGCTCGACGCCCGACCCTCGACGGCTGGCCTGAGCCGCGGTGCGCCCGCTGAGCAATCCAGGCATCCTTGCGCTGCTGTCGGCTCCCGATTGACGAAATGTTAACGCGGCGGCATTCTGCCGACAAGATGCATGCAAAGATGCGTCTGAGGAGAAGGGAGACGGAACAACATGCGAAACGTCATCAAGACTGCAGCGGGCCTGGTACTCGCCGTCGCGCTCGGCATGCCTGCCCTGGCGCAGGACGCCTTGACCATCGGCATCATGGTCCCCACCACCGGCTCGGAAGCCACCTATGGCCAGGACATGGCCAACGCGGTGAACCTCGCCATCGATGAGATCAACAAGGCCGGCGGCGTGCTGGGCAAGCAGCTGACCTCGACCATCGGCGACGACGGCTGCGACGCGCAGCTGGCCGTCAACGCGGCCAGCAAGCTGGCGGCCTCGGGTGTGGTCGGCGTGGTCGGCGGCTACTGCTCGGGAGCGACGATCCCGACGCTGAAGATCTACGGCGATGCCAAGATCCCGCTGATCATCCCGGCGGCGAACTCGACCAAGCTGATCCCGGAAAACCCGGGCAACGCCTTCATGATCAACTCCACCGGCAATGACCAGGTGGCCAAGGCGATCGAGTACTTCAACGGCAAGGGCGTCAAGTCGATCGCCATCATCAACCAGGGCGATGCCTACTCGCAGGACCTGGCCGACCTCACCAAGAAGAACTGGGAAGCGGCCGGCAACAAGGTCACCAATTTCGAAGTCACCAACAAGGGCGAGCAGGACTATTCGGCGGTGGTGACGGCCATCACCTCGGCCAACCCGGACGCGGTGTTCTGGACCGCCTATTATGCCGATGGCGGGCTGTTGATCCGGCAGCTGCGCGAGCGCGGCTACCAGGGGCTGATCGCCGTCGGCGACGGCTCGAACTCGCCGGAGCTGTTCAAGATCGCCGGACCTGCCGCCGAGGGGGTGATCGCCTTCTCCAACCCCACCGCCGAATTCCTGCCTCAGGCCAAAGCCTTCGCCGATGCCTACCAGGCCAAGTACAATGCCGCGCCGGGGCCGTACTCGACGCTCAGCTATGACGCAATGAAGCTGCTCGCATGGGCGCTCAATACGGCCGGCACCACCGACTCCGCCAAGGTGATCGAGACGCTGCAGGGTGCCGACTTCACCGACACCATTTCGGGCCCGATCTCGTTCACACCGGAAAAGACCCTGGCGCGCTCGAACTTCGTGGTGCTCGAGGGCAAGGGCGGCGCCTGGACCCTGGCACAGTAACGAGCTGGCAACCATGTGGGTCGGCGGGCGCGCCGACCCACTGAGGATGGGCTGAGGGGCGAGGCGGCCGGTGAGCATTTTCGACATCTTCACGAACCAGTTGCTGAACGGCATCGTGCTCGGCTCGTTCTATGCCCTGGTGGCGCTCGGCTACACCATGGTGTTCGGGGTGGTGAAGCTCCTGAACTTCGCCCATGGCGAGCTCTACATGGTGGGCGGTTTTGCCGGCTTCCTGGTGCTGTCGTTCCTCGCGCCCTATGTCGGCCCGGGCTGGCTCGGCGTGGCGGTGTCCATGCTGCTGGCGATGATTGCCATCGGCTTTCTCGGCGTCGTCATCGAACGGGTCGCCTATGCACCGATGCTGTCGGCGCCGCGGCTCTCGATCCTCATCACCGCGCTGGCGGTATCGCTGGTGCTGCAGAACGGCATGCTGACCCTGACCAAGGGCCAGTATGTGCCGTTCGGCGCGGCGCTCGGCTTCGGCGGCGTCCGGCTCGGCAACCTGTTCATCAGCTACAACCAGATGATCCTGGTCGGCGTCGCGGCGGTGCTGATGCTCGGGCTCGAACTGTTCGTGTCGCGAACCCAGTATGGGCGGGCGATGCGCGCCGTGGCGGTCGACAAAGACATGGCGCGGCTGATGGGCATCAACGTCAATGCGGTGATCGCCATTACCTTCTTTCTCGGCTCGGCCCTGGCGGCAGCGGCGGGCACCATGGCCGGGGCCTATTACGGCTCGCTCTGGTACTTCATGGGCTTTCTGATCGGCCTCAAGGCGTTCACCGCCGCGGTGATCGGCGGCATCGGCTCGATCCCCGGCGCCATGCTGGGCGGGCTGATCCTGGGGCTGCTCGAGAGTTTCGGCACGCAACTGCCGGGCGTGGGCAGCGAGTGGAAGGACGTGTTCTCGTTCTCCGTGCTGATCCTCGTCCTGGTGTTCAAGCCCACGGGCCTGCTCGGCAAGCCTGAACAGGAGCGCATGTGATGGCGGGGCTCCCCGAACGACCCAGCGCCTGGGGCGGGCTCTCCGCCATCCTCGATACGCCGGCCAAGCGGGCGACGGCGATCGGGGTGATCCTCGTCGCCATGGTGGTGGCGCCGTTCCTGTTCGGCACCTATGGCACGGTCATCCTCACCAACGCGCTGCTCTATGTGCTCCTGGCGCTGGGGCTCAACATCGTGGTCGGCTATGCCGGCCTGCTCGACCTCGGCTTTGCCGCGTTCTTCGCTGTCGGCGCCTACACGGTGGGCATCACGACACTGCATTTCGGGCTCAACTTCTGGCTGGCGCTGCCGCTGGCGATCCTTATCGCCATGGTCGCCGGGATCATTATCGGCGCGCCCACCCTGCGGCTCAGGTCGGATTACCTGGCGATCGTCACCCTGGGATTCGGCGAAATTGTTCGCATCACCGCACGGAACCTGCGCGAAACCGGCGGCGCCAGCGGACTGATCGGCATCGACTCGCCGTGGGTGTTCGGCTGGCATATCCGCACGCCGCTCGACTTTTACTACGTGTTCTGCGTCCTCGCGATCCTCGGCGTCCTTGCCTCGGCGCGGCTCGCCAACTCGCGGCTGGGCCGGGCTTGGCGCTATGTGCGGCACGATGAAGATGCCGCCGAGGCCATGGGGATCGACCGGGTGAAGGTGAAGCTCGCGGCCTATGTCGTCGGCGCCATCTACGGCTCGATCGGCGGCGCCTTCTTTGCCGCCAATCTCGGGGCGATCTCGCCCGAGAGCTTCTCGTTCCGGCAATCGGTGCTGATCCTGATGGCGGTGATCCTGGGCGGCATGGGCAAGATTCCCGGCGTCATCCTCGGCGCTTTTATCGTCATCCTCGCGCCCGAGCTGCTGCGCGATGCGGGCGATATGCGCCTGCTCATCTTCGCGGTGGGGCTGCTGCTCATCATGCTGTTCAGGCCGAGCGGCATCTGGCCGGTGCGGAGCAAGCAGAAATGAGCCTGCTCAAACTCAAAGGCGTCAGCCTGAGCTTTGCCGGATCGAAAGTGCTCGACGCCGTCGACTTCACTGTTCCGGCCGGGCGCATCGTCAGCCTGATCGGGCCGAACGGGGCGGGGAAGACGTCGCTGTTCAACTGCATCACCGGCTTCTACAAGCCGCAGCAGGGCTCGATCCGCCTCGACGGCACCGAGACGCTGAGACTGAAGCCGCACCAGGTGACGGGACTCGGCATTGCCCGGACGTTCCAGAACGTGCGGCTGTTCCGGGAGATGACGGTGCTCGAGAACGTCATGTCGGGCCAGCATAGCCGGACCCGCGCCGGGGTGATCGATGCCGTCCTGCGGCTGCCGTCGCAACGCCGTGAGGAGGCGCAGATCCGCGAAATCGCCGAGGATTGCCTCAGCTTTGTCGGCCTCACCGAAGGCTGGGAGCGGGAGGCGACCACCCTGCCCTATGGCTGGCAGCGCCGCGTCGAGATCGCACGGGCCCTCGCTACCAGGCCGCGGCTGCTGCTGCTCGACGAACCCGCCGCCGGCCTCACTTCCGGCGAAAAGGAAGAGCTGATCGAGCTGATCCGCCGCATTCGCAACGAGCGCAATATCTGCATCCTGCTGATCGAACACGATACCGGGCTGGTGATGCGCCTGTCGGAGCGGATCAGCGTGCTCGACCACGGCGTGATGATTGCCGAGGGAACGCCAAAGGAGATCCAGTCGAACCCGAAAGTGATCGAGGCCTATCTCGGGGTCGAGGAGGATGCGCTTGACCTCTGATGTGATCCTCCGGCTCGAGGGTATAGCGAGCGCCTATGGCAAGATCGATGCGGTCAAGGGCATCGACCTCGAAGTGAAGCGTGGGCAGATCGTGACCCTCCTGGGCGCCAATGGCGCCGGCAAGACCACGACGCTGAAGACCATCTCGGGCCTGGTTCGCGCCAAGGCCGGCCGGGTGCTGTTCGAGGGCGAGGACATCACCGCGATGGCGGCGCATCGGATCGCGCGGGCCGGGGTGGTGCACGTGCCCGAGGGTCGCCATGTGCTGCGCGGACTGAGCGTGCGCGAGAACCTCGAACTGGGCGCCTTCACGGTGCAGGATGCAGCGCTGCGCCGGCAGCGGCTCGACGAGGTGTTCGCGCAGTTCCCGATCCTCAAGACACGCGCCAATGCCGACGGTTCGCTGCTGTCGGGCGGCGAGCAGCAGATGCTGGCCATCGGCCGGGCTCTGATGCATGGCCCCAGGATCCTGTTGCTCGACGAACCCTCGATGGGCCTCGCGCCCAAGCTGGTGCTGGAGACGATGCGGATCGTCAAGCGGCTCAACCAGGCCGGCACCACCATCCTCCTCGTCGAGCAGAACGCCCGGTTGGCGCTGCGACTGGCCCATTACGGCTATGTCCTCGAAAGCGGCGTCATTCGGCTCGAGGGTGAGGCCGCGAAACTGAGCGCCGATCCCTCGATCGTTCAGGCCTATCTCGGCAACTGAATGAAACTCCCAAGCGACTCCACAGTAAGCTCGAAGGCCACCTGACTTGACCGAACCAACCCGCATCGACGTCGCCATTATCGGCGCCGGCATCATCGGTGTTTCCACCGCCTTCAAGCTGCAGGAGGGGGGGCGCACCGCCCTGCTGATCGATCGCAAGGGCATTGCCGAGGAGACCAGCCGCGGCAATGCCGGGGCCTTCGCCTTCTCCGACGTGATCCCGATGGCCACCTCCGGCGTCCTCGGCAAACTGCCGCGCTGGCTGAGCGATCCGCTCGGCCCGCTGACCATCCGGCCGGAATACCTGCCGCAGATCACCCCCTGGCTGCTGCGCTTCTGGCGCGCCGGCTGGCCCGATCGGGTGGCGGCAAGCCTCAGGGCGCAGAGCGCCATGATGCGCCTCGCGCGGACCGAGGCCGACGCGCTGATCGCCAGCGCCGGCCTCGAGCGCATGATCCGCCGCGACGGCGTGCTCGAGCTCTACGAGAGCGAAGACGAGCTGCGCAGAACCGCCCGGGACGATGCGGCGAAAGCCGCCGAGGGCATCGAATTCCGTCATGTGCGGGGGGCCGAACTCAGCGAGCTGCAGCCAGGCCTGTCGCCACGCATCACCTGCGCCACCTTCATCCCGAAATGGCAGACGGTCAGCGACCCCTACGACTACGCGGTCGCCGTGGCCAAGGCGGCGATGGCGCGGGGCGCCGGCTTTCGGCAGGCGGAAGTGAGCGCGCTGCAACCGGACGAGGCCGGCGTTACTCTCAGGTTCGGTGACGGCAGCTCGCTGCGGGCGAAGCAGGTGGTGGTGGCCGGCGGGGCCTGGTCGAAGCGGCTGACCGCGCCGCTCGGCGACGCCATTCCGCTCGAAACCGAGCGCGGCTACAACACCACGCTCAGCGGCTACAGTTTCGATCTCAAGCGCCAGCTGGTGTTCGGCGGTCATGGCTTCGTCGTCACGCCGCTCGAAAGCGGTATCCGCGTCGGCGGCGCGGTCGAACTGGGCGGACTGGCGCTGCCGCCCAACTTCAAGCGGGCCGACGCCATGCTGACCAAGGCGGCGATGTTCATGCCCGGCCTCGTCACCTCAGGCGGCAAGCAGTGGATGGGCTTCCGCCCCTCACTGCCCGACAGCCTGCCCGCCATCGGCTACTCGCGCCGCTCGCGCCACATCGTCTATGCCTTCGGGCACGGCCACCTGGGGCTGACGCAATCGGCCGCCACCGGCAGGCTGGTGACGGAACTCGTCACCGGCACGATGCCCTCTCTCGACCTCACGCCTTTTTCTCCGCAACGCTTCTAGAACGAGCCTTTCCATGTCCCGGCATATCTTCACCTGCATCGACGGCCACACCTGCGGCAACCCGGTCCGCCTGGTCGCCGGCGGCGGCCCGCTGCTCAAGGGTAATTCCATGATGCAGCGGCGCGCCGACTTCCTCGAGCACCACGACTGGATACGCAAGGGCCTGATGTTCGAGCCGCGCGGCCACGACGTGATGTCGGGCTCGATCCTCTATCCGCCGACGCGCGAGGATTGCGATATCGCGATCCTGTTCATCGAGACCTCGGGCTGCCTCTACATGTGCGGGCACGGCACCATCGGCACGGTGACCATGGCGATCGAGAACGGGCTGATGACGCCGAAGACGCCCGGCGTGGTGAACCTCGATGTCCCCGCCGGCAAGGTGGTGGCCGAGTACACCATGGACGGCGAGTATGTGGACAAGGTGCGGCTCACCAACGTGCCGAGCTTCCTCCACTCGACCGACCTCGAGATCGAGGCGCCGGGGCTCGGCAAGCTCAAGGTCGATGTGGCCTATGGCGGCAATTTCTACTGCATAGTCGACGCCCAGGAGAATTTCTCCGACATCGCCGACGTCTCGGTCGGTGACCTCTTGCGCTGGAGCCCGGCGCTGCGAACCGCGATGAACGAACGCTACGAGTTCGTCCACCCGGAGAACGACAAGATCCGCGGCTGCACCCACATCCTGTGGACCGGCAAGCCGACCAATGCCGCCAACACCGCCCGCAACGCCGTGTTCTACGGCGACAAGGCGATCGACCGCTCGCCCTGCGGCACCGGCACCTCGGCGCGCATGGCGCAGTGGTATGGCCGCGGCAAGCTGAAAGTCGGCGATGCGTTCAACCACGAATCGATCATCGGCTCGGTGTTCAATGGCCGGGTCGAGCGCGCGGTGAAGGTCGGCAATTATGACGGGATCGTCCCCTCGATCGCCGGTTGGGCCCGCCAGACCGGGCTCAACACCATCTATATCGACGACCGCGACCCCTTCGCCCACGGCTTCTCGCTGGTGTGAGCGATGGACCTGACAAAAGGCCCCCTCACCCGGCGCTACGCGCCGACCTCTCCCCCAAGGGAGAGGTGGTGCGCGGGCATGATCGCGCCACAGCAACATCTCTCCCTTGGGGGGAGAGGTCGGATTGCGCAGCAATCCGGGTGAGGGGGGCCTTCTGAATGAAAATCACTGCCATCAAGGTCTACCAGGTCGATCTGCCGCTGCGCGAAGGCCGCTACAACTGGAGCGGCGGCAACTTCATGGAAGTGTTCGACTCGACCGTAGTGGCGGTCGAGACCGATGCGGGCATTACCGGCTATGCCGAGTGCTGCCCGCTCGGCTCGGCCTACCTGCCCTCCTACGCCAAGGGCGTGCGCGCCGGCATCGCCGAGATCGGGCCCAAGCTGATCGGGCATGATCCGACGGACCTCTGGCCGCTCAACCACCACATGGACGCGGTGCTGCGCGGCCATCCCTATGTGAAGGCGCCGATCGACATCGCCTGCTGGGACATTCTGGGCAAGCTCGCGGGCCTGCCGGTCTACAAGCTGCTGGGTGGCGCCGAGCAGGAAAAAATCGCGCTCTACCGGGCGATCAGCCAGGAAGACTCTGCGGTGATGGCCCAGAAGATCGCCGGCTATCGCGCCGAGGGCTACACCAAGTTCCAGCTCAAGGTCGGGGGCGACCCCAATGACGACATCCGGCGCATCCGGGCCTGTCGCGCCATCCTCGCCGAGACCGACATCCTCGTTGCCGACGCCAATACCGGCTGGACCATGGCCGATGCGGCGCGCGTGGTGAACGCGGTGGCCGATCTCGATGTCTATATCGAGCAGCCCTGCATAAGCTACGAGGAGAGCGTCTCGATCCGCCGCCGCACCAGCCTGCCCTTCGTCCTCGACGAGAATATCGGCACCGTCGGCGACCTGGTCAAAGGCCTTTCCGAAGATGCGTTCGACGTGATCAATCTGAAGATCAGCAAGGTCGGCGGGCTCACCAAGGCGCGGCAGATGCGCGACCTCTGCGTCGCCTCGGGCATCCCGATGACCATCGAGGACACCTGGGGCGGCGACATCGTCACCGCCACCATCGCGCATCTCGCCCGCTCGACGCCGCAGAAGTTCTGCTTCACCGCCACCGACTTCAACTCCTACGTCACGGTGTCGATCGCCGAGGGCGCGCCGAAACGCGAGAACGGGTTCCTGACGGCAAGCGACGCGCCGGGGCTCGGGATCGAGCCCAGATGGGATGTGCTGGGACAGACCGTGCAGGTGATCCGTTGACTGTCAGTCGGATCTCCCTCCCCCTTGCGGGGAGGGTAGCGCAGCCGAGAGCGAAGCGACCTGGCGGAGCTGGGGTGGGGGGAGCCGCACGCTCCCAGCCCCTGTCGCCCCCCACCCTTGATCCCTCCCCGCAAGGGGGAGGGAGACGACTGCCAAATCAGGTGATTGAGTGAGAACTTCCCGCGCCGTTGAAATCGTCGGCTGCCATGCCGAGGGCGAAGTCGGAGACGTGATCGTCGGCGGCGTCGCGCCGCCGCCGGGCGACACGCTCTGGGAGCAGTCGCGTTTCATCGCGCGCGACCAGACCCTGCGCAACCTGGTGCTGAACGAGCCGCGCGGCGGGGTGTTCCGGCACGTCAACCTGCTGGTGCCTCCCAAGGACCCACGCGCGCAGATGGGGTTCATCATCATGGAGCCGGAGGACACGCCGCCGATGTCGGGTTCCAACTCGATCTGCGTTTCGACCGTGTTGCTCGACACCGGGATCATCCCCATGAGCGAGCCGGAGACCCGGCTGGTGCTGGAAGCGCCGGGCGGTATCGTCGAGGTGCTGGCCGAGTGCCGGAACGGCAAAGCCGAGCGGATCACCGTGACGAACGTGCCGAGCTTTGCCGACAAGCTGGGGGCGAAACTCGAGGTCGAAGGCGTCGGCACGCTGACCGTCGACACCGCCTATGGCGGCGACAGCTTCGTCATCGTCGATGCCCAAGCACTTGGGTTCAGCATCGCCCCGGATGAGGCCCGCGAACTCGCCGAGATCGGCATCCGCATTACCCGCGCCGCCAACGAGCAGCTCGGCTTCACCCATCCGACCAATGCCGACTGGACGCATTTCTCGTTCTGCCAGATCGCCGCGCCGCTTGAACGCCGCGACGGCCTGCTGACGGCCGCCAATGCGGTCGCCATCCAGCCGGGCAAGATCGACCGCTCGCCCACCGGTACCGGCGCCTCGGCCCGCATGGCGGTGCTGCGCGCCAAGGGCGAGATGCAGGTCGGCGACCGCTACCTTGCCCGTTCGATCATCGGCTCGGAGTTCCTCGGGCGGATCGAGGCCGATACCACGCTGGGCGGCCGTCCGGCGATCATTCCCTCGATCTCCGGACGTGCCTGGATCACCGGCACCCGCACCGAAATGCTCGACCCAGCCGACCCCTGGCCGGGCGGCTATCGACTCTCAGACACCTGGCCGCGGATCGGCAAGTGACCACAACTATCGCATATGACGAACTCGCAGCCCTGCTGCGGGCGATCTTCCTCAGACATGGCTGCTCGGAGACCGTTGCCAGCCTCCTCGCCGACAACATGGCCGGCGCCGAGCGCGACGGGGCGCATAGCCACGGTATCTTCCGCATCGGCGGCAATCTTGCCTCGCTCGACACCGGCTGGGTCGACGGCAAGGCCGAGCCGCTGCTCGAAGACGTGGCGCCCGGCATGCTGAGGGCCGATGGCCGCAACGGCTTCTCGCTGCCGGTGCTGGAACTGGCGCGGCAACCGCTGATGGCCAAGGCGCGCGCCAACGGCATTGCGATCCTCAGCATCCGCAAGGCGCATCACTTCAGCGCCGTGTGGCCCGATATCGAGCCGTTCGCCCGCGAGGGTTTTCTCGCGCTCGCGATGATCAACTCGATGGCCTCGGTCGTGCCGCATGGCGGGCAGCGCAAGGTCTACGGCACCAACCCGTTCGGTTTTGCCGCGCCGCGCGACGGCGCCGATCCGCTGGTGTTCGACCAGGCGTCCAGCGCCATGGCCAATGGCGATGTGCAGATCGCCCGGCGCGAAGGGCGGCAGCTGCCGCACGGCACCGGCGTCGACCGCGACGGCAACCCCACAACCGACCCCGCCGCCATCCTCGATGGCGGGGCGCTGCTGCCGTTCGGCGGGCACAAGGGCTCGTCGATCGCCATGATGATCGAGATCATGGGTGCGGCGCTGGCCGGCGGCGACTATTCGTTCGAGATCGACTGGAGCGCCTATTCCGGCGCCGCCACCCCGCATGGCGGCCAGACCTATATCCTGATCGACCCGCGTCGCGGGGCGGTGAACAGCTTCGCCGAGCGGCTCGAGGTGCTGATCGACGAGATCCATGACGCCGGCCAATCCCGCCTCCCCGGCGATCGGCGCTATGCGGCACGGCGCGCCAGCCTTGCCGGCGGCATACCGATCGAGGAGGCGGCGCTGGCGGAGATCAGGACACTGGCGGCGGGCTGAGGCAGATGCCCGCGCCTATGCCGGACGACCCGGAAAGTTCAGCCTGAAGACGTAGCCGTTGTCCTGCTGGTGGACGATCTCGCCACCCAGCTGGGCAGCAAAGCCTGCGATCAGCCGCTGCCCTATGCCCTTGGCCGGAACTGAAGGGTCATAGCCCTGACCATTGTCCCGAACCACCAGGGACGCCGTGCCTTCGCGCTCGGCCTTGAGCGTGATGCGGACCCTTCCGTCATCGCGGCCGGCAAAGGCGTGCTTGAAGGCGTTCGACAGGACTTCATTGAGTATCAGGCCGAGAGCGGCGGCGCTGTCCTTGTCGACGACGATATCGTCGAGATCGGTCTCGAGCTGCACTCGCGGGTCGGCGCCGGCGCGGATGTTCTCGATCAGGGTATGCAGATACTCGCGAACGTGGACGTCCTCAAAGCTGCTGGTGCGATAGATGTGCTCGTGCACGGCGGACATTGCAAATATCCGCTGGCTCATCTCCGCCCGCACTTCCCGCGGGATCTGGTGCAGCTGCAACAGGGAGTTGATCGACTGCAGGTTGTTCTTCACCCGGTGGTGAATTTCCTTGAACAGGGCCTCGTTGCGCTCGAGCGCCTTGGCGAGCGAACGCTGCGCCGCCGTGGCGCGCCGCATCGACTTCGCCGCGAGAAATGAGCCGACAAGCAAGGCGAGCGCGATGGGAGCCAAGAGGAGCGAGACCACCCAGATCGAATACCAGAGCTGTGCCAGGGCCGTTTCCTGCGACACCGAAGCCACGGCGATGTAGCCGAGGTCGGGGACCTGCTTGAAGCCCACGATCCGCGCCACGCCGTCGACCGGCGAGGCAGCCGACTGGTAGGCGCCCTGATCGGCCGAGTGCAGCATCGTCATTGCCGCGGTTCGGCTGAGGTCGATGGGGTGAGCCGGTGGCGGGTTTCTGGCGATGACCCAACCGTCGTCCCGGACGAGGCTGATCGTCGACCCCTTGCCCAGATCCTGCGGGGCCGCCAGACGTTCGAGCACGCTGCCATCGACGAAGACCACCGCAGCGCCGGCAAACCCTCCGCCCTGCTGCAGGCGTTGGGCGACGGCGAAGACCGGGCGGCCCTGCAACTCCTCCTGGCTGCCCAAGGCCCAGTCCTCAGCGCCCAGCGCGGAAAAGTAGTCGCGATCATCGATCGTCGGCGGTGCGTTCGGTGCCGATTCCCCGGCGATCAACCTTCCGGACGCGTCGTAAATTCCGAGCACGTCGGTAGTCGGGAAGTGGCGCGACATCTCGCCGAATTGCCTGAGCGCCGCGCCCTCCGACGAAGCGGCTGCGGCAGCAGCTTCGACTGCGGTCCGGGCCGAGGCTACGACCCATCGCGATCCCTCCGCGACGACGCTGGCCGCACGCTGAGCTCTGCTCTTGGCCTCCTCGATCGTGGTGTCGTAGCCCTGAAAGCAGAGGACCACGAACACCCCGATGATGATCGAAACGAGCAGGATGCTGCCGGCGATGATCGTGTCGGCCGTCTCCCATGCTCGCCCGAGCCCGAGGCGCCGGGTGGCTTGTTGCGGCAAGGCGGTGCTGCTCATCGCGCCCGCATCTCCTCGATGGCGGAGTGCATGACCTGGTCGTGATAGGGTTTGGAAAAGAAGCGCGCCCCCTCCGGCAAGTCGCAATCGGCCGGCGCCACCTTGCCTGACACCACGATCAGCCGGACCGGTGGCCAGCGTCTGGCCACATAGTTTGCGAGGGCGATCCCATCCATCGAGCCGGGCATGTCGACATCGGTGATGACGAGTTCGATCGATCGATTGGCCTCGAGGATGGCAATGGCACCACTGGCGTCGCCGGCCGAATAGGCGCCGTGACCCCAGTCTTCGAGCAGGCTGACCAAGCCGACGCGGATCAACGGCTCGTCCTCTACGACCAATATGTCCATCAGGTGCCCCAATGACGCCTGATCAATAACACCGCAGCCGGAACTTAGTTCCACGCTCACGAGCGTCGGCGCGCCACCGGCACGGCGTGGGCATCGGTGGGAAAGCGTTGCGGAGCAGAAAGCTGTGGCGATGGGGAGTTGGCGCACCGTCGCGGGTGAAGATGAGAACTATGTCTACTCCATAGCCCTCCAAGGCCCACCTTCTGAGAGAAGTAAATCCGGTGGGCGCGATGATGCGCCAGATCTTGGCCTAGTTCGACGAATATCAGTCGAAGGAGAGCGCCAAGCACCCGATCCGCGCAAACTGCGTGGAGTCGAGGGCAGACAGGAAACCGACCAGTAGTTCCGCTCGGTCCCGCGGGGGATCGGGATGCAGTCGTGGCCCTAGCGCCCGAGAATCTCCAGAAACTTCCTGGGCTTGCGGCCGGCGCAGCAGCTTCTCAAACCGCGCGAGATATTTGAAACGCAGATCCAGGGGACTCCGAGCGCTCGTCGGCGTCGCACAGGATCGTCTTGCCCTCCATCCAATCTTGCTGCTGCCGGAGATCCAGGAACTGGCGGAGACCGGTGCTGCCTGGGCGGCGAGCGGCGTTCATCGGCGGTCCAGCAGTCTCTCCACCGCCTCGCGGACTAAGGCAGGGGCGCTGTCGGCATCATCCAGGTAGGCGCTCTCCAGCAGGCCGTCCGATACGGCGACGAGAAGGGAAGCGGTGACGGATGGAGCGGGATCGCCGTCCTCCGCGAGAAGATTCTCAAGGCTGCTATGATACCAGATGCGGCGCGCATTGATCGCCTGCCGCACAGGGCTGGCCGGATCGGGATATTCGGCTGCTGCGTTGAGGAACGGACACCCCCGCCAGCCTCCTGCGGTCACGGCCTCGCTGATGCGCCCCATGATGGCCACGATCATTTTCCGAGGGGGTTGCCTTGCAAGTGCGGCCACTGCCGCCCGGCCCAGCCGGTCTATCTCTCCGAGATAGGCGACCACGAGGTCATCCTTCGAGGGAAAGTGATTGTAGAAGGTGGCTTTGGCCACACCGGCTTCCGCGATGATACGGTCAATGCCGACAGCATGGATGCCCCCTTCGTAGAAAAGCCGTGTCGCCGTGTCGAGCAAACGACGACGGGCGGGACTTGCTTCAGGCTGGTGGTCAGATTTCTTCTCTCTCATCGCTTGACCATAACAGACAGGTCTGTATATTGCAAAGACAGACAGACCTGTCTGTATATGAGGTCCCATGCAAACGAGAGACACAGCCGAAGTCATTCGCCGGTTCAACCAGGCGTTTGAGCAACACGATCCTGCCGCCTTCGAAGACCTGGTCGCACCGGATTGCGTCATGGAGTCGATCCAGCCGGCACCGAATGGCACGCGCTACGAGGGCTACGATGTGAACCTGACGTTCTGGCAGGCGATGGCGGCCGACCGCGTTAACCGCTTTGAGGTGGAAGACATTCTTGTGATGGGCGACCGGGCCAACATCCGCTGGCGTTTCCATTTCGGCGAAGGTGGCTCGCTCCGCGGGGTCAGCCTGATCCGTGTCCACAACGGTCGGATCGTCGAAGCCCTGGCTTACGCCAAAATACCCGGTCAGTCGGCGCCCTTGCCGGACTGACCGTTGTGCACCGGCTGTTGCCCAACGTCATCCGTGGCAAGGATGAAACGACAAGCAAGAGTCGAAAGGACTTTTGTCTTTCGTTGCTCAACCGCAACCAGCTTCATCGTCGGCCACATGCACGGGATCCATAGCGGCTCCACAGTCCAACGAGGTGAGAAAATGACCATTGGCAGCAAAATGACCCGCGACATAGTGGAACGCTTCCACAATGCGTTTGAAAAGCATCGCCCCGGAGACCTCGATGATCTCATCGGCGAGGACTGTGTGCTCGAAAATACGGCGCCGGGCCCGGATGGAGCGCGCTACGAAGGGCGTGAGGCTTGTCTCACTTTCTGGAGGGGGGTGGCGTCGTCCGCCAACCTCGTCTTCAAAGCTGAGGAGATCTCCGCGATGGGCGACCGCGGGGTCATCCGCTGGCAGCTTCGCTGGAGCGATCGCGAGGCGGACCGGGTTCGAGGCGTCAACATCATGCGCGTCCGAGACGGAAAGATTGTTGAGGGTCTGGGGTACGTGAAGGGGGGCTGACGTTCCGATCGCGTACCGGCGATCCTCGCAGGTCGCTATCCCAGACCAGGCACGGCGGCGTGCCGCCGGAATAGGGCGCCAGCCCGAAGGAGCAGACCCATGATCATCATAGCCGGCTACACCCGCACCGACGCTGAGAAGCGGGACGGTGCCGTGGAAGCCTTTCGGGGCATGGTCGAACGCGCGAGGGCGCAAGACGGCTGTCTCGACTTTTCCATAAGCGCTGACGCGGTCGATCCGGATCGCGTCAATCTCTTCGAATGCTGGCGTGACCAAAGCACGCTGGACGCTTGGCGCAAGATCGCGAAAGGAGGGCCGCGAGGGAAGCCTCGAGAGGTCGCCGTGAGCCTCTATCGCGCCGACAAGGCCGAGAGGCCTTTCTGAGGACGAGACGCCGCGCATCCGCCGACCGGTCGTTGAACATGAACTCGGCGATGATCACCTGTCTGTCGCGGTGGAGAAGACGCCGACCGGAGCCCCTGCTGGCGCGATCGGGTGGAGCGGCTGCTTCGGCACCCGATGGCGGAGTGATCTGGCCAAACAACTGACGACGATCCTCTTGACCAGCGCATGTTCGACGGTCCGAAACCCGCCCCGAACTTCGTGCGGTTCGAGCAGGACGCAAGGGCGCTGGGCAATCGGCGGTATTTGGCGCACCCGGCGAGATTCGAACTCACGACCTCTGCCTTCGGAGGGCAGCGCTCTATCCAGCTGAGCTACGGGTGCAGCGGGACTAGGCAATAGGCGATTGGTGCGACGAGCGCAAGACGGTCGGCTCGGCATGAGCCGACCGGTGGGGAAAGCTCAGGCGGCGCGGTGCCAGAGGCGATCGAGTTCGCCCAACAGGCGGAAGGTCACCACCTCGGCCGTTTCGAGGTCGCCGCTCGGTTCGGGCGCCGCCGCATCCTCGCGGGCGGCATGGAGCGCCGCGAACACCGAGGCGATGCCATCTTCGAGATCGCCGTCGAGCAGCGGCGCGTCGTCGTCGGCGACGACGGGATCGAGCTCGACGATGGTGTCGGCATAGGCAGCCGGCATGTGCTCGAACGCGCTGGCGTCCTCGGATTGCGGCGCCTCGCTCAGCAATTCGGCTTCGATGGCATCGGCAATGTCCGAAGCGGCGACTGCGTCGCTCGCCCCGTCGGCGCGGCCATCGGGCTGCAGCGCCTCGGCTTCTGCTGCGGGCGGCTCCTGCGTTTCAGGCGGGCGGGCCTCCGCATCGGCCGGTTCTGCCGCCTCGTCAAAGCCCTCTACCGCCGCCATGACCTGGCTGTCGCTGGTGGCGCCGTCGCCATGGGCGGCGACGATCGGGTCGATAGCGGAAGCGGCATCCTGCCGATCCTGGATCTCGCTCATCGTTCTCTCCGAGCTCGGGTTGAGACGGCGGCGACGCTAGAAGGCCGAAATGGCCCGTTTCGGGCCTCAATCCGGCACTCCAATGACGATTTCGTGACGGCGGGGCTGCCGGTGCGGCTCAGAACGGCGCCGGAACGCGGAAATTCACCCAGTGTCCAGCCGGATGATTGAAGCCCAACTCCTCGGCATGGAGCTGCAGCCGGTCGGCGGCGGCGAAGGCTTCGCCCGTCGCATAGAATGGGTCGCCGAGGATCGGGTGGCCCAGCGCCAGCATATGGACGCGCAGCTGGTGGGTGCGGCCGGTGAGCGGGTAGAGCCGGACCCGGGTGATGCCGCCCTCGCGCGCTTCGACCTGCCAGTCGGTGACGCTGGGGCGGCCGCGTTCGTGGTCGACGCGCTGGCGCGGCTTGTTCTCCCAATCGGTCGCGAGCGGCAGGTCGACACGACCGGCCTCGGTCGCGATGTCGCCCCAGACCCTTGCCACGTATGACTTTTTGGCGCGGCGCTGCTCGAATTCCTGGCCGACATGGCCGAGCGCCTTCTTGTTGAGGCACATCACCAGGACGCCGGAGGTATCCTTGTCGAGCCGATGCGCCATGGCGGCCGTCGGCCAGCGCTGCTTGACCCGCGCCTCGAGGCAATCGGCGAGGGCCGGGTCCTTGCCGGCCACCGAGAGCAGGCCGGAAGGCTTGTCGAGCACGACGATATCGTCGTCGGCATGCACCACGGTGAGCCAGGGCTCGGTCGGCGGGCGATAGTCGAAACTGGTCGGAACGGGATTGAGCATCGCGCCGCTCATAGCAGGATCGGGCGGCGCAGAGAAATGCTGCGTTACGTACCTCAGGCCACTGGAAATCGGCGGCGATTGCGGCGATGGTGGCGCCAAGATTGGTGCGGCGTGCCCGACCGGGGCTTCGCCGGGGACCGACAGGGACGGAGATACAGGACTATGGACGGCAAGCGTCGGGTTGGCGTTGGGATCATTGGGTGCGGCAATATCTCGAGCCAGTACCTCAAGGCGATGCGGGATTTCCCGGTATTGGAGGTGATCGCCATCGCCGACATGAAGACGGAGGTCGCCGAAAGGAAGGCCGCCGAGTTCGGACTGACGGCAGTGTCGGTGGACGCACTGCTCGCCGATCCCCGGGTCGAGATCATCGTCAACCTCACCATTCCCAGGGCGCATGTGGAGGTGGGGCTGCGCGCCATCGCGGCCGGCAAGCACGTCTATAGCGAGAAGCCGCTCGGCATCAGCTATGCCGAAGGCAAGAGCCTCGCGGCAGCGGCAGCAAAGGCCGGGCTCAGGGTGGGCTCGGCGCCCGATACCTTCCTCGGCGGCGCACATCAGGCAGCCAGGGCGCTGCTCGACAGCGGCGCGGCCGGCGACATCGTCGGCGGCACGGCGTTCTTCGCCTGCCCGGGGCATGAGCGCTGGCATCCCGATCCGGCGTTCTACTACGATGTCGGCGGCGGCCCGGTACTCGATATGGGGCCATACTACATCACCGACCTGGTCAACCTGCTCGGCCCGGTGAAAAGCGTGCAGGCGATGAGCGCCACGCCGCACCAGGAGCGGCCGATCCTGTCGGAGCCCAAGAAGGGCCAGTTGATGCCGGTGAAGGTCTCGACGCACGTCGCGGGGCTGCTGCAGTTCCACTCGGGTGCCATCATCCAGGTGACGCTGAGCTTCGACGTGCCCGGCCATGCGCACCTGCCGTTCGAGCTCTACGGAACCAGACAGAGCGTGCTGGTGCCCGACCCCAACATGTTCGGCGGCGAGGTGAAGACCCGCGCGGCGGGCGACAAGGAGTGGAGCGTGTCGCCCTACACCTTGCCCTATGCCGATGCGAATTACCGCTCGCTCGGGGTCGCCGACATGGCGCACGCCATTCTCGAGGGCCGGCCGCACCGAGCCTCGGGCGAGCTGGCGCTGCATGTGCTGGAGGTGATGGAAGCGTTCGAGACGGCGAGCCGGGAGCGGCGGGCGGTGGAGATCACCACGCCGGTAGAACGGCCGGCGCCGCTGCAGGAGTCGGTGATCGGGTGATGCCCGGGGGGCAGCAGGCCGGCCCGAGGCTGCCCCTCCCCCTCGACAACATGGCGGATCGGCACGCGCCCGGCGGGCCGGACCAGTGTTGATATCGGACGAATTCGCCCCGGGTTCCCCAGCGCAGAAGCTTCTGTTAAGAGAGCCATATGTTAAGGGCTGCTGTCTTCACGCGCACCGTGCGCCTCGCGCTTGCCGTCCCGGTCCTCGCCGGGCTGGTGGCCGGCTGTTCGATGGCGGGGCTGCCCGGCTTCAAGCCGGCGTCGCCGGCGAGTGTAGCGGCGATGACGCCGGTGCCGAAGACCCGACCGGAAAGCAGCGACGAGGCGTTCGTGCCGATGGCCTTCGTCGAAGCGCCGGCCCGCACCTCCTCGGCCGGAGTCGACGGGCTGATCGCCAAATATGCCGGCATCTACGAGGTGCCGGAATCGCTGGTGCGGCGAGTGGTGCAGCGCGAGAGCGGCTTCAACCCGGCGGCGCGCAACGGCCCCTATTACGGGCTGATGCAGATCCGGCACGATACGGCGCGGTCGATGGGCTATAGCGGCAGCGCCTCCGGCCTGCTCGATGCCGAAACCAACCTCAAGTATGCGGTAAAATACCTGCGCGGCGCATATGTCACCGCCGGTTACAATTCCGACGGCGCGGTGCGGTTTTACGCCCGCGGCTATTACTACGACGCCAAGCGGCTCGGCCTGCTCGAGGAAGCCGGCCTGCGCTGAGGCGCCATTGCTCCCGTGATCCCGCCTGTAGAGCCACCTCCCCCCGGGGGCTGGCGGCCCGGCGCCGAACTGGCATAGTCGGTGCGGCAGCAACGAGGGGCGATCATGGCTGGGACGGCGACTTCGACACCTGTGGCGTTCGGCGCGCGATGGAAACTGCGCATCTCGGCGGTGTGGTGGTTCCTGCTGCTTGCAGGCTTCCTGCTCGGGCTGCCGGTGCTGCTGGATGTCAGCTGGCTGGTGGTCGCCGGCTTGCTGGCGGTGGCGCTGCTGGTCGGGCTGGTTCTCGCGTGGCTGGTGCGGCTGGCGTTCCGCGGGCAGCGCCAGCAACCCTTCGTCGTGAGTTATCTCAAGGCGGCGCTGGCGACGCTGTTCATCTTCGGCATCGTCGTGGCGCTGCCGATCTACTATGCGGCGGTGCTCACTGAGCTCAAACCGCTCACCGTGCCGCAGGCAACGCTGTCGAACGGCAAGCAGACCGTGGTGTTCCAAGGCATGATGCATGTCGGTTCGGAGCCGTTCTACAAGGGCGTGGTCTACGACCTCGAGAAGGCGCTGAGCGAAGGCTATGTGATCTACTACGAGGGCGTGCAGAACTCGCCCGAAGGCGACACGTGGTTCAACGACACGCTGGCCGGGGGCGGCGACCTGTCGGCCAACTACAAAATGCTGTCCGACGTCTGCGGGCTGAAGTTCCAGCTCGACTATTTCCAGTTGCTGCGCGCCGACATGACCGCGCATCCCGAGCGGCATGTCGCAGCCGATGTCAGCACGGCGGACATGATGCACGAGTATCAGCGGCTGGTCGCTGCCGACCCCGGCTTCGCGGCGCGGGTGCAACCGGCCAAGGCGGATGCGGCAGCGACGGCAAGTTCATCGGAAGGCCTGTCCGGCCTCATCGGCCTGCTCGATGGCGGGACGGCCGAACAGAAGCGGCTCGCCGGCTATGCCTGCCGGGGTTTCCTGACCTGGACGCTGGGCCGGCCGGATGCGCCGTCACCGCTCGATCCGGTGATCCTCGACTACCGCAACAAGGCGTTGGCCGACCGCATCAGCACGGATACGCGCCCGCTGATCTACATTACCTATGGCGCGGGGCACCTGCCTGGCCTGCTGCAGGACCTCAAGGCCATCGATCCGGCCTGGGAGATCCAGTCGGTGAAGTGGCAGCGCGTGGTGGAAGCGCCCGACGACGTGAGCGGGCGCCTGAGCAGCTAACCTCGGGCTGCGGCGCATAGTGGCGACAAATGCCCGTGCCGCCACGACCGCCGGCGCGCTCCCGGCGGAAAGCGGGACCACCGGCGTCATTCCCGCAAAGACACCACGCGCGTTCGGGAGCCATCGCGAACGAGACGTGCTGCCTCGAGGCAGGAATGACCCGGTGGGGCCGGAGCAGCGCGGGGGTGGCGCTGCAGGCGCTCCCCGCATTCTGCGGAGAGGATTTCTCATTGGGCGCCCACCCTTGATGGAGCGAGGCCGCGCCGCTTCGCTCAGCTTTCGATGGCCAGCCGAACCAGTTCAGCCGTATTGCGAGCGCCGATCTTTTCCATGATATGGCGGCGATGCACCTCGACCGTGCGGTAGGAGAGGCCGAGATCGACGGCGATCTCCTTGTTGGTACGGCCATCGACGACATATTGCAGGATCTGCCGCTCGCGGTAGGTGAGCGTGCCGAAACCCTTCACGCTGACGGTCGACGGGCCGTCCTTGGAATGCTCGACATGGATGTCGCCGCGGAAGATCTCCTGCGCCGCCACCGCCAGTTCGACCGGCGCATAGGGCGGCGAGAACACCGAGCTGGCGCCGTGCTTCATGGCGGCCACCACCATCTCGGCACGGATATCGGGCGGCGCCAAGAGGAAGGTATGAATGCCCAGGTGCTGGCCGCGGATGGCGGTGAGCGCTTCGAGCGCTTCGCTCATGTCGCGCTCTTCGCTGCACAGCGGCATCAGCACCAGGTCCGGCCGGCGCAGCGCCATCAGGCGGGTCAGCCCGACCACGTCGGGGACCATCGAGACCTGGAAGCCTTGCGCGATGAACTCGTCGCACAGTGCTTTGGCGACCTTCAGATCCGGATGGGTCAGATAAATCAGCCGATCTCGGTTGAGATAGGGCCGGTATGGTATCGAGTCCGCAAGTCTATCCACTTTGCCACCTGGGGTTGCAGGCCAAAGCTGTTGCCGGTAGGTGCCGACACCAGTAGGTAACGGGGCTCATCCCCGTACCTTCGAATCGCGTCCACATAAGTATTAGAACACGAATGACAGACGCCTGACAATGCATAGTCACCGCGTCGTTACCTACGATGGTAGTGTATGAACACGGCTTGCTACGGTGATAACGATGATCATAGATGTACTATTTGAATAAAAATTGGAAAACCCAATGACCCGGACACCGAAAATCTGATGGCCGGCGTCCGCATTTGCAGCGCTGCTAAAAAGCCCAAGCAAACGTTTGCGGCCGCGATGATTTCGGTGTCTTGACAGATCAGCGATGGGCCGAAGCTACTGGCAGGCCGCGGCATTCCGGCAGCAGCACAACAGCGGTGCAAAACTTGACGCCGGCGATTCACGGCTGCGGCGCGTGCGCCTAACAGTAGCGAGGTGGGAACTCTCTACTAAGGGCTAGCGTCATGTTCAGAAAATTGTCGGCCGAAGCATTCGGCACCTTCTGGTTGGTATTCGGCGGTTGCGGCAGCGCCATTCTTGCTGCTGGCGTGCCGGATGTCGGCATCGGTTTCATGGGCGTGGCGCTGGCCTTCGGCCTCACCGTGCTGACCATGGCCTACGCGGTGGGCGGCATCTCGGGCGGCCACTTCAACCCGGCCGTGTCGCTCGGCCTCGCGATCGCCGGCCGCTTTGCCTACAAGGACCTGGTGCCCTACTGGGTGGCGCAGCTGATCGGCGGCATCGCCGGCGCGGCGGTGCTGTTCATCATCGCCTCGGGCGTTGCCGGCTACACGCCGGGGGGCTTTGCCTCGAACGGCTATGATGCGCTGTCGCCGGGTGGGTATGGCCTCACCGCAGTGCTGGTGGCCGAAGTGGTGCTGACCGCCTTCTTCCTGATCGTCATCCTGGGCTCGACCAGCAAGGCGGCGCCGGCCGGCTTCGCTCCGATCGCCATCGGGCTCAGCCTGACGCTGATCCACCTGATCTCGATCCCGGTGTCGAACACTTCGGTCAACCCGGCCCGCTCGATCGCCGCAGCGATCTTCGCGCAGAACGGGGCGCTGGGTCAGGTCTGGCTGTTCATCGTGGCGCCGCTGATCGGCGCGGCGATCGGGGCGGCGATCTGGAAATATGTGCTGTCGCCGGGCGAGAGCCCCGCCAATATCGGCCAGGTCGAATAAGCGACACTCGTGCAGACGACAAAGGGCCGGGAAACCGGCCCTTTGCTTTTGGCGGCGCATTGCCGCGATCCGGGTGGACGCCGCGGATCATGTTTCCCCGGGAACGCGCCGCAGCACGCGCAGCAGGTACTCCTTGCGGTTCAGCGGATTGTTGTCGGAGCGGCGGCGCGCCGGCGGTATCCCGGCCACGGCGCGATAGCCGGCAAAGCTGGTTTCGAGCGCACCTTCGCCATGCGTCAATCCGGGTAGCAACTGCTGCAGCTGGTGGACGCGCGCCGCGGCGATCTCGCCCTCGACCACGTAGCTCGCCCCCTCCGGTACAGGCTGGCCGGGCTGGCCCCCGAGACGCGCCAGGACCGAGAGCGCCGCTGCCAGCGCATCGGACGGCACTTCCATGTGGAAGTGGTGGATCGGCTCGCACACTGCGGTGCCCGCCTCTCGCAACGCCTCCATCAGCACCAGCGGGGTGAGGTTGCGGAAATCGCCGGCCGCACTCATCGGCGCCTTCTGCGCCGCATCGGTGATGCCGACCCGCACATCCGTCACCTGCCAACCCATGAGGCCCTGCTGAAGCGTCTCCAGGATCGCAGCTTGTATGGCCTCATGGAATGCCACCGGCATGGCGCCGAACATCGCCTCGAGCCGGATATCGATGCCCGAGCCGAGCGGGCCGGGCTCGACCCGGATACCGACCGTGGCGAGGAACGGGTTGGGCGGCCTGAAGATCAGCTCCACCGCCGCGCCGGCGCCGAGCGGACGCTCGACGCAGATCACCGTGGTTTCCCGGAACGAGACCTCGAGGCCGTAATCGGCACGCAGCGTCGCCTCGATCACCTCCTTCTGCACCTCGCCGTAGAGCGAGACGAAGATTTCCTGCCGGATATCGTCCTTGCGCAGGTTGATCAGCGGGTCCTGTTCGCTCAGTTGCCCGAGCGCCGTCCACAGGGCGCGGCGATCGGCCGGCTGCACCGGCTGCACCAGCGTCTCGAGCGTGGGCGGGGCGAAGTGCCGCGCGGCCGCTCGCGGCGGCGCGCCGATCGTGTCGCCGATCCGCACATCGAGCCCTCGCAGCCTGGCGATCGCCGGCAACCACCCGGTCGCGCCGTACCACGGCGCCGCGCTCGAACACTTCGACGCCGGTGACCCTGGCGTCCTCGCCATGCACCTGCAGCCGCTCGCGGTTGCCGATCGCGCCGGAGAACACCCTGACATAGGCGAGCTTTTCGCCCCCCGGCCCCCTTTCCACCTTGAACACTATGGCAGAAGCCGCTGCTTCGCTGTCGCCCGCAGTGGCGGGCAACAGCTCGGCAATGCCCTTGAGCAGCGTCTCTACTCCTGCCCCCGATATTGCCGACCCCATGAACACCGGATGCACCAGGCCGGCCCGGCTCAGGCGGGCCAGCGCTGCCCGCAACTGGTCGCCGGCCAGCCGATGGTTGGCGACGAAGGCGGCAAGCACCGCCACGTCGTGCTCGGCAAGCCGTTCGGCGAGGAGCTCGCCTGATCCCGCGTCGTCGGAACCGAAGGGGACGAAGGCCGCGGCGGCGGTGCCCATCCCTTGGCCCGCGCCCATCGGTACGATATCGCGGGTCAGACGCCGGGCGATCGTCGCCAGCACCCGGTCCGGATCGGCGCCGGGCCGGTCGAGCTTGTTGATAAAGATAAGCGTGGGGATGCCCAGACGCTTGAGCGCCCGCATCAGCACGCGGGTCTGTCCCTGCACGCCCTCGACGGCGGAAACCACCAGCACGGCGCCATCCAGCACGTTCAGCACGCGCTCCACCTCGGCGATGAAATCCGGGTGGCCGGGCGTATCGATCAGGTTGATCGTGGTATCATGGGCGACGAACGACACCACGGCGGCCTTGATGGTGATGCCGCGCTGACGCTCCAGCGCCATTGTGTCGGTCTGGGTATTGCCGCCATCGACGCTTCCGGGGCGGTCGATGACACCGGCTGCATAAAGCAGCCGTTCGCTCAGAGATGTCTTACCGGCGTCGACATGCGCCAGAATCCCAAGGTTCAGTGTTCGCATTGCGCGTCACGTTCTCAAGTTGGGGAAGGGCTCCTTTCTCGATGAACATGACTCGGGGCATTGCGATCTCCTTGGGAGGGCTGTGAAGGCCGGTGTTAGAGCACGGGGTGGGGAGGCGGGCAAGCGCCCGACTGACAGCGGCGGCCTCCACCTTTCGCCCCCAATCAGGGGCAGGGCAATCGCATATGGCCCTGCGCACTGCACTCTCGGTGCTCCTCCACCGTGAAACGGGGGAGGGGGACCGCCGAAGGCGGTGGAGGGGGCGGCAGGATGCGCCGGTTTTTGGGGCCGCCCCCTCCACCAGCTTCGCTGGTCCCCCTCCCCCGCTTCGCGGTGGAGGACCACGGAGGGGCCGGTGACTCTCCATATGCGATAGCCCTGCCCTCAGGGCGAGAGGGGGTCGGGGCATGGCCGGCACGGCAACTCATCTGGTGAGCAAGACAGGCCGCACTGCCTGCTGTCAGTTCAGGTAATCCTTGTAGACCCAGCCGGTGCGGCCCTGGTCGTCGGTGATCTTCAGCCAGCCGCGGCGGTTCTCGGTCACCGTGACCTTCTCGCCGCCGGCGAGACCGAACACCCGGCCATTCGACTTGCCCGGGCCGGAACGGACATTGACGCCGGATCCGGCGACGGTGCGGCTGTCGCCGGAGGCGGCCGCCGGCTCCTTGGGCT
This sequence comes from Devosia sp. A16, assembly GCF_001402915.1. Lineage (GTDB taxonomy): Bacteria > Pseudomonadota > Alphaproteobacteria > Rhizobiales > Devosiaceae > Devosia_A. Next base: position 2,808,876 of record NZ_CP012945.1, on the reverse strand, counting down.
CCGGCTTGGGGTCGGGCTCGGCCGCAGGCTTTGCCGCAGCGGGCTCGGGCTCGGCAATCGGCTCGGGCTGCGACCTGGCCACCTCGGCCAGCTTCTTTTCGGCCTCCGCCTTCACATTGGCGGCAGTCTCGGACGGTGTTTCGGCGAAGGCCGTGACATCGAGCGGGCTGGGCCGTCCGAGCGGCCCGGCCGCGTCGCCGGCAATCGCATCGGCCGCTTCGACCGCGGTTTCGTCCCGCGCCGTCGGCGGACCGGCACCGTCCCCCTCGGCATAGGTTTCGGGGTCGTTGGCGGCATTGGCCGCCGCGCCTCGCAGCCAGCCCTCGTCGTCGGAGGCGAGCGCCATGAAGGTGTTGCCGATCATCTGGTCGACGCGCTGCGCCCGCTTTACACCCTCAGGAACTTCAGGCGCCGCGGGCGCCTTGCTCATCGCCACCGCCGACGCCGTGGGAGCCGGCGCCGCTGCCGCAACCGGAGCCAGCGACGCTTCCGGAGCCAGCGACGCTTCCGCCGGTGCAGGCAATGGCGTGGCAGGCGCGACGCTGGCAGCGCTGGGCGGCTTGCCGGCAAAGCACTGGCCCACCCCACCGCACTGCACGCCGATGAGCACCGCGCCGATCGCGCCGACGCCGACCACCGCCATGAGCGGCGCGCCGACACGGATCAGGAGTTGCCGAGTTGATGCCCTTCGCCGACGCATCGAGTGGCGTGAGAGGTCGTCGAATGCCCCGTTCATGGCCCGACAATGATTAACAAGCTTGGGGAAAGTCTGTCCCGAAAGCGACGCAAATCGGGCAAAGCCTGGGCAGAGTCAGGATTTCTGCCCGGCGCGCCTACCCCGCGAGCTGCAACACGACACTGCCGCGCTTGCGTCCGGTATCGACGCGGCGATGCGCCTCGACCACCTGGTCGAGCGGGTAGCTGCGGTCGATCACGGGGCGGAGCGCCCCCTGTTTCGCTAGCTCGATCTCGAACGCCACATCCTCGGGCCTGGGCTTGAAGTTGATCGGGATCACCCGCTTGCCGCTGCGCCGGCTGTTGCCGCGCGCGCCGAGCATACCCTTGAGATCGGCAATCACCAGCAGCAGCGTGCCGCCGGGTTTCAGCGAGCCTTCCACCCGCTCGAACGGCGCGTTGCCGACGCATTCGAAGATCACGTCGTACTGTTTGCCATTGGCGGCGAAGTCCTCGGTCTTGTAGTCGATCACGTGGTCGGCCCCGAGAGCGCGCACCAGCTCGGCATTGCCGGCGCTGGTCACCGCCGTCACCACGGCGCCGAAGTGCCTCGCGACCTGTACGGCCGAGCTGCCGACGGCGCCGGACGCGCCGTTCACCAGCACCTCGTCGCCCGACTTGATCGGGCAGTTACGAATGCACTCGGCAACGGTGTGGCCGCCGAACACCAGCGCCACGGCATCTTCGAAACTCCAGCCCTCGGGCTTGAGCACCATCGCTTCAGTTTCCTTCAGCGTGATGTATTCGGCATGGCCGCCGAACTTCATGCCCGTGAGCCCCACCACCGCGTCGCCGGGTTTGAAGCGCGTCACGCCCTCGCCCACCGCCTCGATCACTCCGGCAAAATCCATGCCGAGGATCTTCTTGCGCGGCGCGAAGATGCCGATGGTCAGCGGCCCGAAGAATTCGAGGCCCCTGGGCAGGTCGCGGGTGCGCATCCGATAGTCGCCGACGCTGACGGTCGAGGCGTGCACCCGAACCAGCACCTCCCCGGCCCCCGGCACCGGCTTGGGCAGTTCCTCGACCTGCACCACTTCCGGCCCACCAAACGACCTGTACACAGCTGCCCGCATCGCGGTTTCCCCTCAAGCCTATCCCCGGCAATACACATGGTGCGCGTCGGCACGATTACAATCGGCGCTACGGCACGGAGGCAGCCGCGTGTCAGCGTTCGTCAGGGTTCATCCCCGGCAGCTTCTCGGTTAAGGTCCGGCCCCGACCATCCGGAATCGTTTCATGCATCTCGTTCTCGTCGACGGCTCAGGCTTCATCTTCCGGGCTTTTCATGCCCTGCCGCAGCTTACCCGCAAGAGCGACAAGCTGCCGGTCGGCAGCGTGATCGGGTTCTGCAACATGATCTGGAAGCTCGGGGAGGACCTGCAGGGCGAGGACGCGCCGACCCACATGGCCGTGGTGTTCGACTATTCGTCGAAGACCTTTCGCGACGAGATCTATGCCGAATACAAGCAGCACCGGCCGCCGGCGCCGGAAGAGCTGGTGCCGCAGTTTCCGCTGACCCGCGCCGCGACCCGCGCCTATGGCCTGCCCTCGATCGAGATGGAAGGCTACGAGGCCGACGACATCATCGCCACCTATACGGCGCTCGCAAGGGACGCCGGCGGCAAGGTGACGATCGTTTCGTCCGACAAGGACCTGATGCAGCTGGTGGAGCCGGATGGCTCGGTGCGGCTGCTCGACACCATTCCGCGTCCCGGCCAGCCGCCCTTGCGCTGGATCGGCTCGGACGAGGTGTTCGCCAAGTTCGGCGTCGGGCCCGACAAGGTCATCGAGGTGCAGGCGCTCTGCGGTGACGCGGTCGACAACGTGCCGGGCGTTCCCGGCATCGGGGTCAAAACCGCGGCCGAGCTGATCAACACGTTTGGCGATATCGAAACGCTGCTCAGCCGCACCGCCGAGATCAAGCAGCCCAAGCGTCGCGAGGCGCTCGAAGCCAATGCCGAGCTCGCCCGCATTTCAAAGCGCCTGGTGACGCTCAACCGCGAGACGCCGGTGGAGCTGCCGCTCGAGGACCTGGTGCGCCAGCCGGTCGAACCGGCCAAGCTGTTCCCGTTCCTCAAGGCGATGGAGTTCTTCGCCATCTCGAAGCGGCTCGGCACCCTGCTCGATGCCGACCCTGAGGCCTGGCCGGCCGACCCGGAGCTGGCGGCGAAACCCGCCGAGCCGATCGGCTTCGACAACAATGCCCGGGCCGAAGCGCGCGCGGCGCGGCAATCGGCCGAGGGCCGGGCCGATTCCGCCCCGGTGCTGCATGCCAAGCTCGAGCACGAAAAGATCAAGGCGATCCCGCTCGATCATTCGAAATACGAGATCATCCGCGACGCCGCGCACCTGCAGCGCTGGATCGATGCTGCCTATGCCGAGGGCGTGGTGGCGACCGACACCGAGACCACCGGGCTCGACAACCAGACCGCCGACCTCGTCGGCATCTCGTTCTCGACCGGACCGGGCAATGGCGCCTACCTGCCGCTCGGCCATACCGAGGGACATGGCGACCTGTTGGGCGGCGGCATGGCGGAAGGACAGATGGACCTTCGCGCCGCGCTCGACCAATTGAAGCCGCTGTTCGCCGATCGCTCGATCCTCAAGATCTTCCACAACGTTAAATACGACCTCGGCATTCTCGCCCGCTACGGCATCGAGGTGCGCTCCTTCGACGACAACCTGCTGCTCAGCTATTCGCTCGATGGCCCGCAGTTCAACACCATGGGCGAGCTTTCCGATCACTGGCTCGGCCTCGCCGGCATGTCGATCAAGGAGCTGCTCGGCACCGGCAAGACGCAGAAAACCTTCGCGCAGGTCTCGATCGCCGACGCAGCAAAGTATGCCGCCGAGGATGCCGACCTCACCTTCCGGCTGTGGAAGGTGCTGAAGCCGCGGCTGGTGGCCGAGAACATGACCACGCTCTACGAGACCATCGAGCGCCCGCTCGCGCCGGTGCTGGCGCGCATGGAAGGCCGCGGCATCACCGTCGACCGGCAGATCCTGAGCCGGCTCTCGGGGGATTTCGCGCAACGGGCCGCGGCCCTCGAAGCCGAGGCTTACGAGCTCGCCGGTTCCAACTTCAATCTCGGCTCGCCGAAGCAACTGGGCGAGATCCTGTTCGACCGCATGGGCCTCCCCGGTGGCACCAAGACCAAGACCGGCGCCTGGTCGACCGGCGCCGACGTGCTCGAGGATCTCGCGACGCAGGGCATCCCGCTCGCCCGCACCATCGTCGACTGGCGCCAGCTGACCAAGCTGATGGGCACCTATACCGATGCGCTGCCCAGCTACATCAACCCCAGGACCGGCCGGGTCCACACCACCTATTCGCAGCACTCGGTGCTGACCGGGCGGCTGAGCTCGAACGACCCGAACCTGCAAAACATTCCGGTGCGCACCGAAGACGGCCGGAAGATCCGCACCGCCTTCGTCGCGCCGGCGGGGAAGACTTTGATCAGCGCCGACTATTCGCAGATCGAGCTGCGCATCCTCGCCCATATCGCCGACATCCAGGCGCTGAAGGATGCGTTCGAGGAAGGGCTCGACATTCACGCCATGACGGCGTCGGAAATGTTCGGCGTGCCGGTCGAGGGCATGCCCTCGGAAGTGCGGCGCCGCGCCAAGGCGATCAATTTCGGCATCATCTACGGCATCTCGGCCTTCGGCCTCGCCAACCAGCTGGGCATCGAGCGCTCGGAAGCCGGCGAATACATCAAGACCTATTTCGCCCGCTTCCCGGGCATCCAGGACTACATGGCCGAGCAGCGCCGCAAGGTGAAGGCCGACGGCTATGTCGAGACCATCTTCGGCCGCAAGGTGAACTTCCCCAACGCCAACAGCTCGCACCCGGCCGAGCGCAGCTTCGTCGAACGCGCCAGCATCAACGCCCCGATCCAGGGTTCTGCCGCCGACATCATCCGCCGCGCCATGATCCGCATGGAACCGGCGCTGAAGGCGGCGGGCTCGGACGCGCAAATGCTGCTGCAGGTGCACGACGAACTGATCTTCGAGGTGGACGAAGGCAAGGAAGACGGCGTGATCCCGGTGATCGTCAAGACGATGGAGAATGCGTCGGAGCCGGCAGTGCGGCTGACCGTACCGATCAAGGTGGACGCGCACGCGGCCAAGGATTGGGACGGGGCGCACTAGGACTGTCAGTCGGCACACCCTCCCCCTCGCGGGGAGGGTAGCGCAGCCCGGGAGCAACGCGACCTGGCGCAGCTAGGGTGGGGGGCGAGGCGAGCTCGGTACCTAGTGATGCGCGCCCGAGCCTAGGGGCTCAATCGCATAGCAGCAACGCGCACCGGCTTCCCTTCTCCCCTTGAGGGAGAAGGTGGCGCGCAGCGCCGGATGAGGGGTCCGCGCAACGACGTGTAGCGCGCTCCGAGCGGAGCGAGGAGCGACTGAGAACGCGGAGAGATACCCCTCATCCGCCCTTCGGGCACCTCGCGGCGAGGGCGAACGCCCTCGCCCGCTGACCACAAGGGGAGAAGGCAATCGCTGCACCGTCAGCCCTTCTTCTTCACTTGGGCTTGGGCATCGGCAACGCCGCCGCAGTCATCCGCACCAGTTCGCCCATCCACTCCGCATCGTCCCAGCGCTCCCCGTCGATCCGAAAACTCGGCCTGGCGCCGCTGTAAGCCGGCTGCTCATCCACCGCCTCGCCGAGAAACGCCCGCCCCTCCGCCGTCGGCTTCAAGAAGAACTGGTCGTCACAGACCAGCGCAACGATCTTGCCGTCGCAGTAGAGGCCGTACTCACCGAACATCTTTCGGGCGGAGACGGAGCCGGCTGAGGCGAGCTGCTCGAGGAGGTAGTCGATGGTGGAGGGTTGGGTGGACATGAGGCGTGCTGAGGGGCAGGGGGCTAGTAGTAGCTTATGCATCCGCTTCCAAGCCGCTCAACGCTGCTATCAAGGCCTGAAAGCTCGGCGACTTGTTCCGCGCCGGAACCACTCTTGGCGCAATATTTTCCGCCCACTCGTGCTTAACGGCACCAACAGCTTGGTATCCCAGCTTTCTTAATGCCCTTGAGCCCCCCGGATACACGACGTCAGCCAATTTCTCCCAAGTTCCACAGATTGAATCTGGAACATACGTGCCCAATTCTTGTCGATCTGCCTTGGAATATGCTTCTATAACAGCATCCTCGTCGGACAATAGCCATGCCTCCCCTTCTTCAATCGCAAGGCAAATAAGCGCGTGCGGCTTGGGATTGCACGAATCAACTAACCCTCTGATTTCCGCTTCGAACGAAGCCTTCGGTCGGTCATCAAGGTCGCAAACCAACACAACGACACGAGTATACTCTGGCGGGTCGCCTGCAAACGCTCGCCCATATCCCCTCAGTAGCCGAGGAAGTTGGTCCAACAGGATTCTTTTAGCCGCATCGCTTGCGGGTTTGAGACCCGCCGGCAGTCGGCCAATTCCTCGAAAGGAGTGGATCGTGAACGTCCAGTCGGGCCGAGTTACCTTCGGCAGAAGCGCTTGGAGCGCCGTCGCACCCGATGCATCTTCGACAAGAACTTCCAAGTGGATCATACTATGCGTCCAGATAATCGCTGTACCACAGACTCCCCAAGGGCAGGCCTTCCGACACCATCTCTCGGACTACATCGTTGTCGCTCGCTCGCGAGATGGTTGAGAACCCGTCAGTCCCCTTCTCCATTACCCACACCTCTTCCGGGTTCAGCGCATCGACAAAATATGGTTGGTGCGTTGTCACAAATACCTGCGACGAGCTTCGGCGACCAACTGTATGCTGTCTGAACTCTTCAGCCAGAGTTTGCAGTAACTTATGGTACAACCCGTTCTCAGGCTCTTCGATGCACAGGAACGGCGGAGGGTCCGGATCCTCTAGCAGCAACAAATAGGCAAATACCTTGAGCGTTCCATCAGACATTTGCTGAGCGAA